>JAYFNM010000035.1:0-9800 GCA_034933465.1 Oscillospiraceae bacterium
GCTCTCCGGGGACGCGCTCGAGCGCGCTCCGGACGGCGGTGGTCTTGCCGCAGCCCGCGGGCGCGGCGACCGCCGTCAGCGGCGCCGTGAGCAGCTCCGCCATCTTGCCTCTCAGCCTGTCCGAAAAAAACAAGTCTCCCATAGTCACCCCGCGCCGCGCTCTGTCCGGCCGTCCAACAGGCGGGCGGATCTTTTATCTCGAAAATAATTCTATATGTTTACATAACGGCAATTCTATACCCTTTCGCGCGGTTTTTCAAGCTTCTTATTCAATAAAAAGCGGTTCCCGCCGAATTTCGCGCGCAGGGCGGGCGGAGCAAAAAAACTTCCCCGGATTTTCATCCGGGGAAGGGTCCCGCAAATGCCGTGCTGGCTCAATTATAACCTGCACGAAGGGGCAGGTGGGTCGCCTTAGTTCTGTTTCGCTGCTTCCAACATCCGGTTGCGCCGGGAGGCCTGCAATCCGCAGATTCATATCGGCATCCCTTATTAGAGATGTGGGTTTAATGAGCCACAAAGGTCAAAGTGACGACACGCACACAGCAGGAACTTTTTCTTTTGCGTTCCTTTTGCGGGGCACAGCACAGCATATGCGCCGCAAAAGGGACAAATCACTCCTCGTCCCCGTCGTCGAACAAAAGCGCCATAAAATGCTCATATACATCCTGGAGCTTGTCGTCATCATCTATCGACTCAAACAGCTCCTCGCCGTTGTCGATAACGGAGCGCAGGATGATCATGCCGTAGTCCGGGTCGTTCTCGTCCATGTTCGCCGGCAGGAAGGCCACATAGGTCTCTCCTTCGTAATCCATGGAATCGAGCATCTCCAGCTCGAACTCCTGTCCGTCGTCGTCAATTATAGTTATAAAATCGCTTCCGAATTCTTCGCTCATATTCAGCAACCTCCTCAATGGGCTGGTTTTATTCTACCCCATGAGCGGCCGAAAATCAATAGGCAGCTTCTCATAAGCGCGATTTATTCCGGGGCTACGAGCCCAGATCCTCCAGCAGCAACAGCAGCTCCCTCCTGTCCGACACCGGTATGCCGGCCTCCACCATGGCTCTGTCCGCGCCGCGCAGGCATTGCAGCTCTATGCCCGTGACGGACAGCGGGGCGCGGTAGCCGTCGCCGTCGTACACGGCCACATAGCCCTCGCTGCTTCTGAGGAAAAACTGCGCCGTGTCCGCGTGCGCCTCAAAGCGGGCGTAAATCTCCTCGGGTATCGGGTTGCGGTTCACCCGGCGCAGGCTCCTGAACGCGCCGACGGCCGTGAACGCCGCCGCCGCCGCGAGCGCCGACAGCAGCGCGGCTCTGAATCTCATACGCATCTCAACGGCTCCTCTCAGTTTGTTATATGGAGAGTATTTCCCGCCTCCCGCAAATTATGCGCCGGCGGCTATTTTCATTTTTGCGCCGCAGACCTTCAGATATAAAAATTTACATTTCCTCTACCTTACATTGACAAACTGTGTTATAATTACTGCTCAGTATTGGTATGATGTGGTTATTGTACCTTGCTGACGGCATTTTTATTTTTTCGCAAAGGAGGTGCTTGCTTTCCGATGAAAAAGAAAACCGAGGACGCAGAGATCCCCGAAAAAGGCGGCAAAGGCGGGCGCTTTGCCCTGAAGGCCGCCGATTTCACCATCGACGCCGCTTCATCGATCGTGAGCTCCGTTTTAAAGATCATCGCATCCATCCTGCTTATTTTTCTTATGACGGGCCTGCTCTTCACCTGCGTCTTTGCCTATTACGTAAAGACCTGCCTGACGCCCGATCTGGATATAAGCCTTGAGGATTATAAGCTTAATGAGTCCAGCACTATTCTGTATGAGGATTCCAGCGGGCAGTGGCAGGAGCTCGTGACGCTCTCCGGCAAGGAGAAGCGCATCTGGGTGGATTACGGCGATATCCCCTGGTACATGGAAAAGGCTCTCGTCTCCATAGAGGACAAGCGCTTTTACGACCACAAGGGCGTGGACTGGTACCGCACCGCGGGCGCTTTTGTGGAGATGTTCGCCCGCATGGAGAACAGCTACGGCGGCTCGACCATCACCCAGCAGCTCATCAAAAACCTGACCGGCAACGACCAGGTCACGATACAGCGCAAGCTGACGGAGATCTTCGGCGCGCTGGAGCTGGAAAAGAAGTACGACAAGCAGGAGATCATGGAATGGTATCTCAACGCGGTCTACTTCGGCGAGGGCTGCTACGGCGTTCAGGCCGCGGCGGAGACATATTTCGGCAAGGATGTGTCGGAGCTCAGTCTCGCCGAGTGCGCGTCCATCGTCGGCATAACCAACAAGCCCACCTATTACGACCCCTTCTATAACGAGCAGAACAACAAGGAGCGCCAGGAGACCATCCTGCGCGAGATGTACGAGCAGGACTATATCGATTACGAGACCTATCAGGCCGCCGTCGCGGAGCAGCTCGTCTTCACGCGCAGCCCCGGCGAGGAGTATACGCAGGAGATATACACCTACTATGAGGAGGTCGTCATCGACGACGTCATAGCCGACCTGATGGAGGCCAAGGGCATCAGCCGCGCCTCGGCGACGACGCTGCTTTATAACAGCGGCTACAAGATCTACTCCTGCATGGACATCAACATCCAGTCCGTTGTGGACAGCATCTACAGCGATCTCACCGCGATCCCCTACGCGACCGGCGGCAACGGGCAGCAGCTCCAGAGCTCCGTCGTGCTGATGGATCCCACCGACGGCAGCATCCTCGCCCTCTGCGGCGGCGTCGGCATAAAGGACCGCAACTTCCCGCTCAACCGCGCCACCGGCACGCAGCGCTCCCCCGGCTCCTCGTTCAAGCCGCTGGCGTCCTACGGGCCGGCCACCAACGAGGGTCTCATAACCCCCGAGACGCTCGTCAACGACTCCCCGTATATCACGCTGAGCGGCACGAGCTGGTATCCGTCCAACGCGGGCGGCGGCAACATCGGCGTGCTGACGATCTATCAGGCGCTGCAATACTCCCTGAACACCGTCGCCGCACAGATCATCGACAAGCTGACGCCGCACACCGCCTTCCAGTATCTGACGGAGCGGCTCGGCTTCACAAGCCTTGTGCCCGACGACGAGGCCTACGCGCCCATGGCGCTCGGCCAGCTCACCAACGGCGCCACCGTGCGCGAGATGGCGCAGGCCTATTGCAGCTTCTTTAACGACGGCACCTTCACCTACAGCCGCTCCTATTCCAAGGTCACGGACTCCGACGGCAACACCGTCATCGACAACAGCCCGCAGACCATCGCCGCCTTCGAGCCCAACACCGCCTACACCATGACCTACATGATGCAGAACGCCGTCGAGAACGGCACCGGCACCGAGGCCGCGCTGTGGAGTATGCCCGTGGCCGGCAAGACCGGCTCCTCCGGCGAATACAAGGACAGATGGTTCTGCGGCGGCACGCCCTACTATGTGGCGGCCGTCTGGACGGGCTTCGACACGCCCGCCTATATCAGCGTAAACGGCAACCCCGCCGCGCAGCTCTGGAGGAAGATCATGCAGCCCATCCACGAGGGGCTCGACTGGCGCGACTTCACCTATCCGTATATCGGCGGCAACACAGGCATTTTCGGCCTCGAGGACGGCGCGGAGAGCAGCGACGGCTACGAGGGCTCCGGCGTCATCATCGACGACGACGGCAATATCATAGGCGGCAGCTCGGGCGGCTCAGGCGGCTCCGACTCCGGCAACGTCATCATCGGCGACGGCAGCAGCTCCGGCAATTCCGGCTACGAGGGCAGCGGCAGCGGCGTCGGCAGCGGCTCCGGCTCGTCCGGTTCGGGCTCCGGCTCGTCCGGCTCCGGCGCGACCATAGTCTTCGGTTGACGGCAGGGGGGAGCTCAGATTCCCCCCATTGCAGCAAAACAGCCCCGGCAGACCCGGCCGCGGCCTTTAAAGCCCGGCCTTTTCCCCATCGCTTCCCCACCCGTCCCGCTTCCCGCAATTTGGTTTCCATAATTTTGTATTGACATTTTCAACTCATTGTGTTACATTTTGATTACATTACTGGAGGTGCTTTTTTTGGCAAACACATTGGAGTATAAGGGACATCCCCTCCAAAGGAAAGACAACATCATCTATTACGGCAGCTTTTCCGATAAATACATCATCATGCTGCAAATTCTGGACACCAAAAAGGTGGCCGACCTTGACGTCGCGACGAGAGTATCCATCCAGCTCCAGCTCACCGACCCGTCCATCAAATCCCGGGACAGGATCGTGAAGCGCAGCGAGAAGGACGGCCTCTATGCGGCGATAGATGTTGCCGCAGTGTGGCTTGAGCGCGCACTGTCCTCCAGATGAAAAAAGAAAAAGGATCTGTTTGAATGCGCAAAAATATCTTAAGGACCTTCATTGCCGCGCTGCTTATCTGCGCCGTGCTCGCGCCCACCGCCTTTGCCGACGGCGCGACCGTCACCGGGAGCGAGGTCAACCTCCGCTCCGGGCCGGGAATGAACTACTCGATACTGGATTGTATGCCCAGGGGCGCGTCCATTACCGTGACCGACCGCTCCAACAGCGACTGGTACGCCGTCAACTATAACGGCACCGACGGGTTTATGTCCTCCCGCTATGTCAGTATCACAGAGAGCGGCTCCTCCGTCGACGTCTCCGCCGGCGAGGGCAGCGGCACGATAAACGCGATGTATGTGCGCTTCCGCAGCGGACCGGACAGCTCGTCGTCCATCCTCGGCGAGTATAACACCGGCACCGAGGTCACCGTCACCGGCACCTCAGGAGACTGGACGGCCTGCACCATTTACGGGCAGGCGGGATATGTGTTCAGCAAGTACATAAGCCTGTACAGCGGCTCCGGCAGCGGGATCGTCACTGTTGAGCCCGCCCCCACTTCCGAGCCGCAGCCCGATAACTCCGGCAGCGACAGCGTGATAATCATCGGCGGCTCGACCGCCGCCAGCCCCGCGCCCACCCCGACGCCCGCTCCGACGCCCACTCCCGTGGCCACTCCGGCGCCCACCCCCGCGGCCACCCCGTCCCCATCCGGCGACGGCGGAGTCATCGTCGTCGTACCGGAGGCCTCTCCGTCCCCGCCGGTCACACCGACGCCCGTGGCAACTCCCGCTGTCCCGTCCGAGCCTGTCATCGACGTCACCCCGGTGACGGAGAAGGCGGGTTACATCGACGGCGACTATGTGCGCTTCCGCACCGGCCCCTCGACGAGCCACAGCATCATCGCCTCCTATAACAGGGGTCAGGCGATCACCATCACCGGCGTCTCCGGCGACTGGACGGCCTGTACCATCGAGGGCACGGCCGGCTATGTGTACAGCCAGTATGTCAAGGAGAGCGCGGTATCCGCGCCCGAGACGAGCGCCCCGCCCGCGACGAGCGCGCCCACGACCTCCGAGGCGGGCTATATCACCGGCAACAACGTCCGCTTCCGCAGCGCTCCCTCGACCTCCTCGGACATCCTCGCGGAGCTGTCCTACGGCAACGCCGTGACCATCACCGGCACCTCCGGGGACTGGACGGCCTGCACATATAACGGCACGGCAGGCTATGTATACAGTCAATACGTCACCAAGGGCAGCTACAGCAACTCCAGCTCCGGCGGCAGCGAGCTCGGCCGTCAGATCGCGGACTACGCGCTGCAATTCGTCGGCTATAACTACTCCTGGGGCGGCGTCTCCCCCTCCACCGGCTTCGACTGCTCCGGCCTCATGTACTACGTTTACTCGCAGTTCGGGTACACGCTCAACCGCGTGGCCTGCGACCAGGCGCTCAACGGCGTGCATGTCGATCCCGCGAACCTCCAGCCGGGCGACCTGCTCTGCTTCTACTCCGGCGGCGATTACATAGGCCATGTCGGCATGTACATCGGCAACAACATGTTCGTCCACGCGGCGAACTCCTCCACCGGCGTCATCACCTCCGAGCTCTCCGGCTATTACGCCACCCGCGGCTTCGAGGCGCGCAGGATAATATAGCAAGATTTTCAGCCCACCACCCCCGGACTTTTGTCCGGGGGTGGTTTTTTGCGCCCTCCCGGCCTCTCGCCGGTAATGCCTGAGGCGAGTGCGGGCGCGGCGGAATTATATGCAATTATTCCTGATATGGCTCAATTATCCGGGGCATATTCGTCAATGCATACAAAGCTTCGCTTTTTTTCGCGGTTTTTTTCCGAAGTTCTTATTCATTTGTCAGAAAATAAATTAGTCTCTGGCGTTGCCAAAATACGGATGCTATAATAAATTGCGCGAGATTCGAAGCTGCTTTTCCGGCCCGTAATGCGGGCCGGCGAAAATATATATACCGCGAAAAAGGAACATGGAGGAGCTATGAAGGTACAATTTACAGAGACGGTGCTGCGGGACGCGAACCAGTCTCTGGCGGCCACGCGCCTGAGCTGTGAACAGTTCAGACCCATTCTGGCGACTATGGACAAGGCTGGCTTTTTCTCCGCGGAGTGCTGGGGCGGCGCCACCTTTGACGTCTGCCTGCGTTTTCTCGGCGAGGATCCCTGGGAGCGGCTGCGCACGATACGCGCCGCCATGCCGAACACGAAGCTGCAAATGCTCCTGCGCGGGCAGAACCTGCTCGGCTATAAGCACTACAGCGACGATGTCGTGCGCCGCTTCGTGCGCGCGTCCGTCAAAAACGGCATAGATATCATCCGCATTTTCGACGCGCTCAACGACCTCGACAATCTGAAGGTCGCCGTGGAGGCGACGGTCGAGAGCGGCGCTATGGCCTCCGGCGCGATATCCTATACGACGAGCCCCGTGCATACGCTCGCAAAATATGTTCAGCTCGCCAGGGAGATGAAGCAGATGGGCGTGTCGTCCGTCTGCATAAAGGACATGGCGGGAATACTCAGCCCGAAGGCGGCCTACGAGCTTGTCTCGGCTCTCAAGGACGCGCTCGACCTGCCGATAGCGGTGCACACGCACTCGACGCCGGGGCTCGCCTTCATGTCGTATCTCAAGGCCGTTGAGGCCGGGGCGGACGTCATAGACACCGCGATCTCCCCCTTCTCGGGCGGCACCTCGCAGCCCGCGACGGAGACGCTCAATTACGCGCTGCGCGAGCTGGGCTTCGACACCGGCCTCGACGAGGCCGTCCTCCGGCAGACGGCGGAGTTTTTCAAGCCCATACGCGCCGGCTTCATCGCCGACGGTACGCTCAACCCCATCTCCCTCACCACCGACACCCAGTGCCTCGACTACCAGATACCGGGCGGAATGCTCTCAAACCTGCTCAGCCAGCTCAAGACGCTCGGCGCGCTCGACCGGTTCGACGAGGTGCTGCTCGAGACGCCGAGGGTGCGCGCGGACATGGGCTATCCCCCGCTCGTGACGCCGACGAGCCAGCTCATCGGCTCGCAGGCCGTGCAGAACGTCCTCGCGGGCGAGCGCTACAAAAACGTCGGCGCGGAGCTGCGCGCCTACTGCCGCGGCGAATACGGCCGCACCCCCGCCCCGATCGACCCCGCGATACGGGAGAAGATACTCGGCGGCGAGCAGCCCATAGAGGGCCGCTACGCCGCGACGCTGCCCGCCGACGCCTATGAGAAGGCGGAAAAGGCGCTCGGCGGCGACGCCCGCTCCGAGGAGGACGTGCTCAGCTATATCCTCTTCCCGCAGGTGGCGGAGGGCTTCTTCGCGCAACGCCGCGCGGCGGAGGAAAACGCCTGCAAATACAGCATAGAGAGGATCTGAAGGAAATGACCTTTGTTGACGCTCTGATCTATTCCCTGCTCGGGATGCTCGTCGTTTTTTTCGCGCTGTTTCTCCTGATGCTGATAATCAAGCTGATGACCGCCGCCGGCAATAAGGAAAAAACGCCGACCGCGCCGACCGCCGCCCCCGCGCCGGCTCCCGCCCCCGGCTCCGCGGGCGAGCTGAAGCTCTACGACACCGAGCCGCGCACCGCGGCCATGCTTATGGCCATAGTGGCCGACGAGCTGCACGCCCCGTTGAACGAGCTGCGTTTCATATCCGTGCGGGAGATAAGGCCAGAGGATGAGGAGGAGAGCAGAACATGAAATACAGGATAACTCTTAAGGGCAAAACATATGAGGTGGAGGTCGAGCGCGGAGAGGCGATGATCCTCGACGAGTACGACGCCATAGCGCCCGCCGCGCCCGTGCCCGCGCCCATTGCGCCCGCCGCCGCGCCGCCAGCCGCGCCCGCGCCCGCCGCGCCGACAGCAGCGGGCACCGTCGTGACCGCGCCCCTGCCCGGCAACGTGCTCGCCATAAACGTAAAGCCGGGCGAGAGCGTCAAGGCCGGTCAGACCCTGCTGCTCATAGAGGCGATGAAGATGGAAAACGAGGTCGTCGCCCCCTGCGACGGCGTTGTAAAGCAGCTCGCCGTGAGCAAGGGCGCGCTCGTCGCCACGGGCGACACGCTGCTCGTCATCTGAGGTGGGGCGATGGACAACATTTTAAGGACGCTGTCCCTGCTGTGGGACACCTCGGGCTTTCACATGCTCTTCGCCGACTGGCGGCAGCTCGTGATGATAGCCCTCGCCTGCCTGCTGCTGTATCTCGGCCTCGTGAAGAAGTTCGAGCCGCTGCTGCTGGTGGGCATAGCCTTCGGTATGCTTTTGACGAACCTGCCCGGCTCGAACATGTATCATCCCGAGCTGTGGGACGCGTATCTCGCCGGGGAGATCACCCTCACGGGGATCATCCATGACGGCGGCCTGCTGGACATGCTGTATATCGGCGTCAAATCCGGGCTTTACCCCTCGCTCATCTTCATGGGCGTCGGCGCGATGACGGATTTCGGCCCGCTGCTCGCAAATCCCAAGTCGCTGCTGCTCGGCGCGGCGGCGCAGCTCGGCATTTTCGCCGCCTTCCTCATGGCCATAGGCATCTTCGGCTTCGCGCCGAACGTGGCCGCGGCCATAGGCATCATCGGCGGCGCGGACGGCCCCACGGCCATCTGGCTCGCCTCTCAGCTCGCGCCGGACTATCTCGCGCCCATCGCCATCGCGGCCTACTCCTACATGGCGCTCATCCCGCTGATACAGCCGCCGGTCATGCGCCTGCTGACCACGAAGGAGGAGCGCGAGTGCAGGATGGAGCAGCTCAAGCCTGTCTCCAAGAAGCAGAAGGTGCTCTTCCCCATCGTCGTCTCCATCTTTGTGATACTGCTGCTGCCGTCGGTCGCGCCGCTGCTCGGCTGCCTGATGCTCGGCAATCTCTTCAAGGAGTGCGGCCTGACCGACCGCCTGTCCGACACGGCGCAGAACGCGCTTATGAACATAGTGACGATTTTTCTGTCCGTCTCCGTCGGCGCGACGGCGGTATACTCCCGCTTTCTCACCTGGCAGACGATCTTTATCATCCTGCTCGGCCTGCTGGCCTTCGAGTTCGCCACGGTCGGCGGGCTGCTGCTCGGCAAGCTGATGTACAGGCTCTCCGGCGGCAAGATAAACCCGCTGATAGGCTCCGCGGGCGTCTCCGCCGTGCCCATGGCCGCGCGCGTCTCCCAGAAGGAGGGGCAGCGCGCCAATCCCTCGAACTTCCTGCTGATGCACGCCATGGGGCCGAACGTGGCCGGCGTCATCGGCTCCGCCGTCGCCGCGGGCTTCCTGCTCGCCGTCTTCGGCGGGTGAAAGATTAAGACCTGCCGAAAAACGCGGTCGAGTTTTTACTCGACCGCGTTTCAGTCTGTCGAAAAAGTCCAGTAATGACTGGGCTTTTTCGCGTATATATGGTAAAATATAATAGGGTGATAAAAAATGCTGGAACGTGGGAAAATGGATCGTGGGATTGTCGAGATAGTGGATATAGACAGCCTTGTGCC
>JAYFNM010000036.1:0-28865 GCA_034933465.1 Oscillospiraceae bacterium
GGGAGGGGTGCTGTGTCGCGCTGGGCGGCGGAGCCGCCGATGCTTGGCCTGCTCCCGGCTTTCCGCTTTCAGGGGTAACGGGGAAAGGGAACGAGAGAACTGAGGTAGGCGCTCCGTTGCGCTCGGCGGCTTGCGCCTTGAGCGCAACGGAGCTGTCAATACATCATTTCGCGGCAATGCCAAGAAAACAACGCTTGCTGTATAGACTTCTGTTTTTCCGTTTTTACTCTTTTTCGGGTTCGGGATATTCTGTGCCGAAGGTCTCTACCGTTACGGACTTCATGACCTGTGGGGTGCGGGGGCGGTCGTTATAGTCGGTGCGCACGGCGCAGATCTTATCGACGGCCTCCATACCCTCCGTCACCTTGCCGAAGGCGGCGTACTGCCCGTCGAGATGGGGGGAATTCTGGTGCATGATGAAAAACTGGCTGCCGGCGGAATTTGGCGCCATAGTGCGCGCCATGGAGAGGACGCCACGGTCGTGCTTGAGATCGTTTTTAAAGCGGTTGGAGCTGAACTCGCCCTTGATGCAGTATCCGGGGCCGCCGGAGCCGCTGCCCTTGGGGTCGCCGCCCTGGATCATGAAGCCGGGGATGACGCGGTGGAAGATCAGCCCGTTATAAAAGCCCCTGTTTACCAGCGAGATAAAGTTGTTGACCGTGTTCGGGGCGATCTCGGGGTACAGCTCCGCCTTGATGACGTCGCCGTTTTCCAGCTCAAAAGTCACAATAGGATTGCTCATGAGTAGTTTTTCTCCTTCATCATTCTGTCGATATCGCGCCTGGACTCCCTCTCGGCCTCGCTGTCGCGCTTGTCGTGCAGCTTTTTGCCCTTGCAAAGGCCGAGCTCCACCTTGACGCGGCTGTCCTTAAAATACAGCGAGAGGGGGATGAGCGCAGCGCCGTCCTGCATCACGCCGGCGTTCAGCTTGATTATCTCGCGCTTGTGCATCAGCAGCCTGCGCGGCCGCACGGGATCCTTGTTGAAGATGTTCCCGTGCTCGTAGGGGCTGATGTGCATTCCGCGGACGAAAAGCTCTCCGTCCTTGACCATGCAGAAGGCGTCCTTCAGGTTGACCTGACCGGCGCGGATGGACTTGACCTCCGTCCCTGCGAGCTCTATGCCGGCCTCAAAGCGCTCGAGCACAAAATATTCATGAAAGGCCTTTCGGTTATCCGCGATTTTTTTTATGCCCTGCTGCTTCGGCGCCAAGCTGCTCACTTCCTTCTGTCTGCATAGTTTACCACGAAAGGACATAAAATAAAAGAATAATTTGTAAAATAGCGGCCTCCCCGATAAGCAGCCATTCGCAGCCAAAATGACGCTATTTCGACATAAAATATATATTTATCCGCTTTTTTGGCGTTTTAACGGGGAATTGCACGGAAAAAATATTTTTTTCTTTTCAAAAATTATGGAAATCAAAAACTGTATGTGCTATACTGCAAGCGTCGATTATGTAAATTTCATTATGTTAATCATTATATTATTTATGCGCCGCCGTCCGGCGGCCGAGGAGGGGGGGGAAAGCTTTTGGATTATGTCGAGAAGCGAATTGACGGCGAGGTCAAATATAAGGGCGTCATCGTGACCGTCAGGCTGGACAGGGCGGAGCTCTGCAACGGAGCCGTCGTCAAGCGCGAGGTGGTGCAGCATCCCGGCGGGGTGACTGTCCTCCCGATAGACGACAGGGGAGACTGCTACATGGTCAGGCAGTTCCGCTATCCCATGGGTCGCGCCATGCTCGAAGCGCCCGCGGGCAAGCTTGAATACGGCGAGGACCCGATAGAATGCGCCGCGAGGGAGCTGTCAGAGGAGACCGGCTTCACGGCCGACGAGCTTCTGTACCTCGGCGCCTGCTGCACTTCGCCCGGTTTTTCGACAGAGGTGTTACATATCTATTTGGCAAGGGGGCTTCATGCCGGCAGCAGTCACCCCGATCAGGATGAGTTCCTGAACGTGAAAAAGCTCAGTCTGGATACGCTCTGCGACATGGTCATGTCGGGGGATATCGACGACGCGAAGACGATTATAGCCGTGCTGAAGGCTGAAAAAATCCTCGGAAAATCCCGCGCAAATCCGCTTTGACAGAAAAATGTTGCTAATTGACACCATATGTGTTAAAATCTAAAACCGGTAGACCCAAGATACGGGTTTTTTCCGACAGTATTGGAAGGTGCGAATTTTGGATAAATATGTTATCAATGGCGGCACGGCGCTGCACGGAGAGGTTGAGATAAGCGGCGCGAAGAATGCCGCGGTGGCAATAATCCCGGCGGCGCTGCTGGTTGCCGGCGTCTGCCGCATAGAGAACATCCCGCAGATCAGCGACACCGACATGCTGCTGACTATCCTGTCAGAGCTTGGCGCCAGGGTCAGTTTTATTAACAGAACCACCATCGAGGTGGATTGCACAGACGCCCGATATCAGGACGCCCCCTACGATCTCATGCGCAAGATACGCGCTTCCTATTATCTCATAGGCTCCATGCTCGGCCGCTTCGGCAGCGCCAAGACCACCATGCCCGGCGGCTGCAACTTCGGCGTGAGACCCATCGACCAGCACATCAAGGGCATGAACGCCCTCGGCGCGGAGGTGGAGGTCAAGAACGGCTTCGTCTATGCCGAGGTACCCGGCGGCAGGCTTCACGGCGCGCGCGTGTATCTCGACAAGGTCTCCGTCGGCGCGACGATGAATATAATGATCGCCGCGGTGCTCGCCCAGGGCAGGACGATCATCGAAAACGCCGCCCGCGAGCCGCATATCGTTGATCTTGCCAACTTCCTCAACTCCATGGGCGCCGATGTGCGCGGCGCCGGGACGGACACCATCAAGGTAAACGGCGTGGAGAAGCTCCACGGCGGGACGTATACGATTATCCCCGACCAGATTGAGGCCGGCACCTATATGGTCGCCGCAGCCGCCACCTTTGGCGAGGTGCTCGTGAAAAACGTCATCCCCAAGCACCTCGAGTGCATCAGCGCAAAGCTCCGCGAGACCGGCACGATAGTGCAGGAATACGAGGACTCGATACTCGTCAAGGGCGCGAAATCTCTGCGCAAGGCGAACGTAAAGACGCTGCCGTACCCCGGCTTTCCGACCGATATGCAGCCGCAGATGGGTATGCTGCTCTGCCTGGCAAGAGGGACCTCTGTCATCACCGAGGGCATATACGACAACCGCTTTAAATATGTCAACGAGCTGCGCAAAATGGGCGCGGAGATACAGGTGGACGGCCGCATAGCCGTCATTGAGGGCGGCCGCTGCCTGACAGGCGCGCTGGTGCAGGCCTGTGATCTGCGCGCGGGCGCGGCGATGGTCATCGCCGGAATGTGCGCCGCGGGCACGACGGTGGTCGAGGAGATACACTATATCGAGCGCGGCTATGAGGACTTCGTCGGGAAGCTGAAGGCTCTCGGCGCGGACATCAGCATCGAGAATTTTCCTGACGAGCCCGACATGACAGAGAAGATCATTTCGGTGTGCTGATGAGAGCCAGCATTTTCGCAAGCGGTTCCAGCGGTAACTGCCTGCTGCTCTCGGGCGGCGGCACAAATATTTTGATCGACGCCGGAATATCGATGCGCAGGCTTGACTCGGCTCTCGCGCAGACAGGCCACACAATGCGGGATATCGGCGGAGTGCTCATTACTCATGAGCACTCCGATCATATTTCGGGACTCAAAATGCTCGTAAAGCACTACGCGCCGCCGGTGTACGCGCCGAGAACGGTCGCGAACAGACTGCGCGGTATGCTGCCGGAGATAGACGACTGCCTGTGCGAGATCCCGGTGGGCGAGAGCTTCGAGATCGGCGCGATGACCGTCCGCGCGTTCCACACGCCGCATGATTCGGCGGAGAGCGTGGGCTACAGGGTGGAAAACGGGAGCGTCTTCGCCCTCGCGACGGATATGGGCCGCGTGACGGACGAGATACTGGCGGCGCTCACGGGGGCGGACACCGCGCTCATAGAATCCAACCACGACGAGCAGCTGCTCCGTTACGGTCCGTACCCGGTGTATCTGAAAAGAAGGATACTCTCGGACGCGGGGCATCTGTCAAATGAAAACTGCGCGCGGCTCGCGAGAGCGCTTGCAGACAGCGGAACGGAGCGTATCGTTCTCGGCCATCTCAGCCGGGAAAACAACACTCCGCATCTTGCCATGCAGGCGGCCGAAGAGGCGCTGACGGGCTCCGGCGCGAAGCTGTACTGCGCGCCTGTGCTCGGCTGCCTCGAGGTGCCGGTGGGGGAGGCGGAGCCTTGCTTGCGGTGAAGCTCATATGCGTCGGCAAAATGCGCGAGCGGTTCTATACCGAGGCCTTTGCCGAATACGCAAAGCGGCTCGGCGCGTATTGCCGCTTCGAGTGCGCGGAGACGCCGGAGCAGCGCCTGCCGGAGACGCCCTCCGCGGCGGAGATAGGCGCGGCGCTGGCGAAAGAGGCGGCGGAGATACTGAGGCTCATCCCGCAGGACGCCTGTGCGGTGGCCCTCTGCGTAGAGGGCAAGCCGCTCTCGAGCGAGGACTTGGCGGGGCTGATAGCCGCGCGGGAAAGCTCCGGCAAGCCGAAGCTCTGCTTTATTATCGGCGGCTCGTTCGGGCTTTCACAGCGCGTGAAGGACAGAGCCGACCTGAAGCTGAGCATGTCGAAAATGACCTTTCCGCACCATCTCGCGCGGGTAATGCTCGCCGAGCAGGTGTACAGAGGTTTTAAGATAAACGAGGGTTCCAAATATCATAAGTGAATCGAGGACGACCATGGAAGGAAACAACAGCGTCGAATGGGGACGGGCGATCAGCGGCCCGCTGCTCGACAGATGGCCCAAAAGCGAAAGTGGAGAGCCGGACGAGCCGGTCTTCCTGTGCAAATGCGAGAGCGTCGATATGAGCGACAAGCTCCGCGTGAACATGCTGGAGGCCTACGGAATACCCTGCCTCTGCATATATCCCGGCGACGGCAGCTTTGGTCAGGTTGTCATGGGGATGAGCGGCCCGGGCGTGGAGATCTACGTCCCGCGGGAACTGTACGAGGACGCCGTGGCCTTGTGCGAGGAGGATAACAATGAGGAGCTATAAGGAAGAGTACCAGCGCTGGCTGGACAGCCCCGCCCTCAGCGAGAAGGAGTGGGCGGAGCTCAACTCCATAGCGGGCGACGAGAAGGAGATAGAGAACCGCTTCTTTGCCCCGCTTGAATTCGGCACGGCCGGATTGCGCGGCACGATGAAGCTCGGCCTGCACAACATGAACGTGCATATCATCCGGCAGGCGACCCAGGCCTTCGCGAACGTGATCGCGGCGGCGGGGGAGGCGGCGGCGTCCAAGGGCATAGTCATCGCCTTCGACTGCCGGCTCAACGGCGTGGACTTCGCGCACGAGGCGGCGGGCGTCATGGCGGCCAACGGCATCCATGTGCGTATCTTCGACTCCCTGCGCCCGACGCCGGAGCTGAGCTTTGCCGTGCGCCACTACGGCGCGGCGGCCGGCATCAACATCACCGCGAGCCACAACCCCAAGGAGTATAACGGCTATAAGGTCTACTGGTCCGACGGCGCGCAGCTCCCCCCGCAGCAGGCGGAGGAGATAGCCGGGCAGATGGAAAAGATAGACGTTTTCACCGGCTTCAAGACCTGTAGCTTCGACGAGGCTGTCGCCGACGGCAGGATAGAGATACTGGGCGCGGAGACGGACGAGGCCTTCCTTGAGCGCGTGCTCGGACAGGCCATAGACAGAGAGGCCGTCAAAAAGGCGGCGGACGAGCTGAAGATAGTGTACACGCCGTTCCACGGCTGCGGCTATAAGCTTGTCCCGGAGGCGCTGAAGCGGCTCGGGATAAAGCAGCTCTACCCCGTCAGGGAGCAGATGGTCATCGACGGGAACTTCCCGACGGTGGAGAGCCCGAACCCTGAAAACCCCGAGGGCTTTTATCTCGCGGTAGAGCTCGCAAAGAGCGTCGGCAGCGACCTCATAATCGGCACCGACCCCGACTCCGACCGCATCGGCACGATGGTGCGCGACGGGGACAAATACGTCGCCATTACCGGCAACCAGCTCGGCGTGCTGCTGCTCGACTATATCATCACCGCGCGGACGGAGACCGGCACGATGCCCGCAAATCCCGGCACGGTCGCGAGCATAGTGACCACCGGCATGGCCAGAGTTATCGCGGAAAAGAATGACGTCCATTTCGAGGACACCTTTACCGGCTTCAAGTTCATGGCCGAGCGCATAGCCGCCTGGGAGGCGGCCGGAACCTATAAGTACATCTTCGCCTTCGAGGAGAGCTACGGCTATATGACGGGCGACTATGTGCGCGATAAGGACGCCGTCACCGCCGCGATGCTGGTGGCCGAGATGGCGGCGCACTACCATGTGAAGGGCATGACCCTGCTCGACGCGATGGACGCGCTGTACGAAAAATACGGCTGGTTCATGGAGAAGACCATAAACCTCGTGATGCCCGGCGTGGACGGGCTTGAAAGGATGCAGGCGCTCATGGCCTCGCTCCGCTCCGCCCCGCCCGAGGAGATAGCGGGCGAGGAGGTCATCCGTCTGCGCGACTATCTCGACGGCAGCATCGCGGTCGCGGGTCTCGGCAAGGTGGACAAGACGCCCTTCGCCGGCTCCAACGTCCTGTATTTTGAGCTTGCCGACGGCAGCAGCTTTATTATCCGCCCCTCCGGGACAGAGCCGAAGATCAAGGTCTACCTGCTCATCCGCGGCAGCGACAGAGAGGACTGCCGCAGGCGCATGGACAAGTATATGGGCTTTGCGGACGAGCTCGGTAAATGAGAAAGCTGCTCGAGCTGTTTTTGACCTTTGCCAGGATAGGCGTGATGACCTTCGGCGGCGGCTACGCCATGATCCCCATTCTCGAGAGGGAGCTGGTGGACAGGCGCGGCTGGACGACGAACGGGGAGCTGATGGATTACTACGCGGTGGGGCAGTGCACGCCCGGCATAATTGCCGTGAACACCGCCACCTTCGTCGGCCACAGCGTGGCGGGCGTGCCCGGCGGCATCATCGCGACGCTCGGCGTCGTCTTTCCGTCGCTCGTCATTATCTGCGTCATCGCCGGGATACTCACGAATTTTGCCGATCTCCCCGCCGTTAAAAGCGCCTTCGCCGGGATACGCGTCTGCGTCTGTGTGCTGATATTCAACGCGGTGTGCAAGCTCTGGAAGGCCGCCGTGCCGGACAAGGCCGCGCTCGTGCTGTGCCTTGCGGTGTTCGCGCTGTCCATGGTGCTGGATATCTCGCCGGTGGTGTCTGTTGTTTTCTGCGCCGCGGCCGGTATCCTGCTCACAAGTCTGGGGGTGCGCGGCAAATGACGCTCTATCTGAGACTGTTTTATGAGTTTTTCAAGACCGGCCTCTTCGCCTTCGGCGGCGGCATGGCGACGCTGCCCTTCCTTTACAGCATGTCCGACGCGACCGGCTGGTTCACCCACGGGCAGCTCGCGGATATGATAGCCGTGTCTGAATCCACGCCGGGGCCTATCGGCGTGAACATGGCGACCTATGTGGGCTTTACGACCGGCGGCATACCGGGGGCAATCATAGCCACGCTCGGCCTCGTCGCGCCGTCGATCATCGTCATCCTGATAATCGCGAGGGTGCTGGAGGCCTTCCGGCAGAACAAATATGTGGACGCCGTTTTCTACGGGCTGCGGCCCTGCTCCGTCGGACTGATTGCGGCGGCGGGGATGCTCGTCGTAAAGATCGCGATGTTCAATTTCGACCTCTACGGGCAGACCCGCGCGCTTGCCGACCTCTTCAATTTCAGGGCGCTCGCGCTCGCGGCGGCGCTCGTCGTGCTCACGCGCTTCGTTAAGATAACAAAAAAGCTGCACCCCATTGTTTTTATCGCGGCCTCCGCCGCCGTCGGCATCGTCTTTTCATTTTAGGAACCCGCCCGCCGCGTAGACGAGAGCGGCGGCGATACACGCGCTCACGAGACGCCCTGCAAAATGCAGGGCGCCTTTTATTTCCGTGTCCGCTATGGCGGACATGGTCTGAAAATGCACCGATATCCCGCCCCAGCCGAGCAGCCACGCCGCGAGGGCGAGGTTCGCGGGCGTCGCGGCGAGCGAGCGCAGAGCCGCCGCGCCGCTGCCGAGCTCGAGAAAGCCCGCGAGCAGCGCCCGCGTGAAGTGGAGCTCCGCGCCGCAGAGCGCGGCGAGCGCGCCGGAGAGCGCCGGGCAAAAGCCGTTGGCGTCCAGAAGCCCGGCGAACACCGTGAAGCACACCACAAAGCCGCAGACGTTCAGCACCGATATGACCGCCTGCCGCACGCTCTCCGTGAGGGCGCGGGAGAAGGGCGGCGGCTCCGGCGGCGGCGCGGGTCGGCCGGGCGCGGCGGCGGTTTTTTCCCCGCGCAGCAGCAGACCCGTTGCGACCGCCGCGGCGATATGCGCGAGATACAGCAGCAGCCCCGCGCGCGCCGAGCCGAACACGCCCGCGCCCACCGCGCCGATGATGAAGGCGGGGCCGGAGTTGTTGCAGAAGGCGAGCAGCTTTCCGGCCTCACCGGCGGAGATAACGCCGTCGCGCCTAAGCTGCGCTATGTACACCGCGCCTGTCGGATAGCCGCCGGTGAGCCCGACGAACAGGGCGGAGACCCCCGCGCCCGAGACGCCGAAGAGCCGCGCCGCCATCGGCGAGAGGAGCGCGCCTAAATAGCCCGGAAAGCCGAGCCGGCCGAGCAGCCCAGACAGAACGAAGAACGGGAACAGCGACGGGATTATCAGCTCCGAGCAGAGCTTCAGCGCGGCGCGGCAGGAGGCTATCACCTCGGCGGACGCCGTTGTGAGCGCCGCCATCGCGCACAGGGCGGCGAAGACCGCAAGTTTGTTTTTCAATTCCAGACCCTCCTTGTCCATATGTAATCAAACTATGTTAAAGGGCATAGATTTATACGGACAGGAGGTGGCGGCGCTGAAAAAGACGGAGACATTCGCCCTTGAGCTGGCCGACAGGCTGGAGCTGCCGGAGGACGCGCTTCTGGGGGCGGCAAAGCTGACTGTCACGGCGGGCAGACGCGCGCTGATCGAAAACCACAGGGGCATTCTCGAGTACGGTCCGGAGCGGGTCGTGGTCTGCACCGGCCGGGGCAGCATCAGCCTCGGCGGCAGCGGGCTGCGGCTTGTGGCGATGAACAAAAACGAGCTTCTTGTGAGCGGAAAGCTGCAAAGCGTGGAGTGGGAGTAGCGATATGAGGAAAATATACGACCGTCTGCGCGGCACGGCGCGCGCCGAGATCTGCGGCGCGTTTCCCGAGGCCGTGCTGAACGCCTGCGCGCTCGGCTCCGTCGTCCTGTGGGGGCTCGAGTGCGTGAACGAATATACGATACGGGTGTCGGTGCATGAAAACGAGCTGGACGCGCTGCGCGCGGCGGCGCGGGAGGGCATGTGCGAGCTGAGCGTGCTTGAAAAGACCGGCGGGAGCGAAAACCGCGCCTTTATCGTCCGGCGCGTATGGCTGCTGATATCGGCGCTCGCCGTCGCGCTGCTGCTCGCGGCCTCCTCGCTCTTCATCTGGCAGATAGACATCCGCGGCTGCCGGACGCTGACGGAGGGGCAGGTGCTCCGGGCGCTGTCGGACTGCGGCGTCTCCCGGGGCTGCTTCTGGCCGTCGCTGTCGGCGGATCTGGTGCGCAGCCGGATGATGACGCTGCTGCCGCAGATCGGCTGGATGACAGTGAACGTCAGCGGCTCGAGGGCGATAGTGCTCGTCTCGGAGCGGGAGGAGAAGCCCGAGATATATCTCGAGAGCGCCGCGGCCGACATAGTGGCCGGGAGGACGGGTATCGTCACGCAGATGTCGGTGCTCAGCGGCAGGCCGCTCGTGAGCCCGGGGCAGTCCGTGCTTGAGGGGGAGACGCTGGTCAGCGGCGTGATGGAGAGCCTGTCAAATCCGCCGCGCTATGTCTGCGCGCGGGCGCAGGTGATGGCGGACACCTGGTATGAGATAACGGCGGTCTGCCCGCTCGAGCAGACGCTGAAAACCGAAAAAAAACTGAGCTGGAGCCGCTTCGCGCTGAAAATCGGGAAAAATAGAATAAATTTTTATTTTTCCGGTGGAAAGGATATTGACGGATGTGATAAAATCGTGCATGAATATAACTTGGGCGTGGAGGGGCTGTTCGCGCTGCCCGTCACGATAGTGCGCGAGGAGCTGCAGCGCTGGGAGACCGCCCCCGGCTCAGCCGCCGACACGGAGCTGATGAAGCAACACCTGTACGAGGCTCTGCGCGGGAGGATAGACGGGGAGATAGTCTCCGCGGACTATTCCGTGGCGGAGACCGGCGGACTGCTGTGCGTGACGCTCAGGGCGCGCTGCCGGGAGAATATCGCCCGGAGCACAGACATCACTGAGGAGACGGGGGCGCTGCGCGCGCCTTCGTGAAAGGATACGGCGAATGATAGAAAAGACCATAGAAGTCGAGAGAATGGAGCATGTCATCAGCGTCTTCGGCTCGTTCGACCAGAACCTGCGCATAATCGAGACGGAGCTCGGCGTGAAGGTGCTCGACAGGGACAACATGATACACATCTGCGGCGAGGCGGAGGACGTGATGCTGGCCGAAAAGGCCATAAACGGCCTGCTGACGCTCGCGGCAAAGGGCGAGAATATAGACGCGCAGAACGTGCGCTATATCCTAAAGCTCGTCTCCGAGGGCAAGGAGAGGAAGATAAGCGAGCTTGCCGGGGACGCGATATGCATCACGGCCAAGGGCAGGCCGATAAAGCCCAAGACCCTCGGCCAGAAGAGCTACAGCGACGCGATAACGAAGAATACCATAACCCTCGGCATAGGCCCCGCCGGCACCGGCAAGACCTATCTCGCGGTCGCGGCCGCGGTGGCCGCCTTCCGCGCCGAGGAGGTCAACCGCATCATCCTCACGCGCCCAGCCGTGGAGGCGGGGGAGCGGCTCGGCTTTCTGCCGGGCGATTTGCAGAGCAAGGTCGATCCCTACCTGCGCCCGCTGTACGACGCGCTGTTCGACATGCTCGGCGCGGACACCTACCAGAAATATCTTGAGCGCGGCAACATAGAGGTCGCGCCGCTCGCGTACATGCGCGGGCGCACGCTCGACGACAGCTTCATCATCCTCGACGAGGCGCAGAACACCTCGCGCGAGCAGATGAAGATGTTCCTGACGCGCATAGGCTTCGGCTCGAAGGTCGTCATCACCGGGGATATCACCCAGATCGACCTGCCCGAGGACAAGACCTGCGGCCTCAAGGTCGCCATGAAGGTGCTCGACGGGATAGACGATATCGCCGTCTGCCGCCTCACCGGGTCGGACGTCGTCCGGCACCGCCTTGTGCAGAAGATAATCGAGGCCTACGAGGTGTACGACAAGGCCAGCCCGCCGTCGCAGGCGAAGAAGCAGCCGCCGAAAAAATATAAAAAGGAAAAGACCGTATGAAGCATGAGATATATGTGAGCCGGGACGTGAAAAACCTCGGCCATCCGAATTCCGCGGCGCTGATAAAAAAGGCGGCGCGTCTCGCGCTCGAGGCGGAGGGCGTGAGCGTCCCTTGCGTCATAAGCGCGATGCTGACGGACGACGAGGGCATACGGCGCGTGAACGCGGAGTTTCGCGGCGTGGACAGCGCGACGGACGTGCTCTCCTTCCCGCTCAACGAGCTGAGGCCGGGCGCTTTCGACCCTGCGCTCTGCGAGAGGGACATGGATTCCGGCGCGGTGCTGCTGGGGGACATGCTGATAGACGTCCCGCGCTGCGAGAGCCAGGGCGAGGACTTCGGCCACGGCTACGAGCGGGAGATAAGCTATCTCACGGTTCACTCCGTGCTCCATCTGCTGGGCTACGACCATGTGGACGAGGGCGAAATGAAAAAACAGATGCGCGCGCGCGAAAAACAAATAATGGGAGATAACGAGGGAGATAACGAAATATGACAAGATCAGCCATGATAACCATCTGCGGCAGGCCGAACGTCGGCAAATCCACGCTCACAAACGCCCTCGTGGGCGAGAAGGTGGCAATAGTGTCCAACAAGCCGCAGACCACCCGCAACAGAATCCTCGCCATAGTTGCCCGCGGCGAGACCCAGTTCGTGCTGGTGGACACCCCGGGCTTCCACAAGCCCCGCACGCGCCTCGGCGACTATATGGTGAACGTCGTGCGCGAGAGCGTGACCGACGTAGACTGCGTGCTGCTGATGGTGGAGCCGGTCGCAGCCATAGGGCCGCAGGAGCAGGCGCTCATCGACCGCCTCAGAGACGTCGGAGCGCCCGCCGTGCTGCTGATAAACAAGATAGACACCGTGGACAAGGCGCGCCTGCTCGAGGTCATGGCGCTCTATTCCGCTGCCTATGATTTCAGCGCGATAATCCCGATCTCCGCCAAGAACGGCGAGGGTCTGGACGAGCTGTTCGCAGAGCTTGAAAAATACGCGGAGGACGGGCCGCACCTCTTCCCGGACGACATGATAACCGACCAGCCCGAGCGCCAGATCTGCGCCGAGCTCGTGCGCGAAAAGCTGTTGCAGTGTCTCGACAAGGAGATACCGCACGGCACCGCCGTGGAGGTCACACGCTTTTCCGAGCGCGAGAGCGGGATAATCGATCTCGAGGTCACGATATACTGCGAAAAAGACAGCCACAAGGGCATTATCATCGGCAAAAACGGCTCGATGCTCAAAAAAGTGGGCGAGCTCGCGCGCGTGGATATCGAGAAATTCATGGGCGCGAAGGTCTATCTCCAGACCTGGGTGAAGGTCAAGGAGAACTGGCGCGACTCCGCCGCGCAGCTTCGCAATTTCGGCTACGGCGAATGAAGCTTTATTCGCGTCAATAAATACCATGGCTATGCCGCCGGCGCGCGCAGATAATATACGCAGAGGTGGTTTAAGTGAAGGACGACGCTATCTGGCGGGCTTTCGCCGAGACCGGCGACCCGATATATTACCTGCTCTACACGCTGACGGCGGGCGACGCTTAGCTCGCCCCCGGGGGAAATGGTTTACATAATATGAAAAACGATGTTTAACACGACAAACGCCCTCGTCCTGCGCGAGGTGAGATACAAGGAGGCAGACAGGATGCTGAGCCTCTTCACGGCCTCCGACGGGAGGATAAGCGCCAGGGCGCGCGGAGCGCTGCGCAAGGGCAGCAGGACGGCCGCCGCGACCCAGCAGCTCACCTATTCAGAGCTGACGCTTTTTGGCAACAAGGGGCGCTGGACGGTGAACGAGGCCTGTGTCATAGAGCCGTTTCAGGGGCTGCGGGAGGATATAGGCGCCTTCGCGCTGGGCTGCTATTTTGCGGAGTGCCTTGAGGCGCTGAGCGTGGAGGAGGAGAGCGACGAGGAGCTGCTCAGGCTCGGCCTGAACTCGCTCTACGCGCTCAGCCGCGGCCTGTATGAGCCCGCGCACATCAAGGCGGCCTTCGAGCTGCGCCTCATGTGCCTGTCCGGGTACGAGCCGAACGTTGCCGCCTGCGCCGTCTGCGGGAGAGAGCAGCCGGAGGAGCCGGTGCTCGGGCTGGAAAACGGCGGGGTCTGCTGCCGCGCCTGCCGCAAGGCGGACTTCGGCGCGACGGTGTCGCTCGACGCGGCCTCGCTCGCGGCGCTGCGCCGCATAGTCACGGCTCCGGCAAAGCAGATAATGGCCTTCGAGCTCGACGGCGCTTCGCTGAAGACCCTCGCCGCGGCGGCGGAAAAATACCTGCTCGCGCACACGGAGAGAAGCTTTTCAACACTGGATTACTGGAAGAAAGTCAGATAATGATATGAGTTTTTTTGAAAAATCGCTTACAACGCTCGAGCTGCCGAGAGTGCTTGAGATGCTTGCCGCGCAGGCGGTGGGCGAGACGGCAAGGGAGCGCGCGCTTGCGCTCTCGCCCTCCGGCGACCGGGCGGAGGTAAAGCGCAGGCTCGACGAGACCTCGGCCGCGCGCGCCATGATGACCGTCAGGGGCAGCCCGTCCTTTTCCGGCGTGAAGGATGTGCGCGCCTCGCTCGCAAGGGCGGATCTCGGCGGCGCGCTCAACACAAGGGAGCTGCTGGACATAGCGCGGGTGTTGCAGTGCGCGCGGCTCGTGCGCGGCTATATCGCCGAGGACAGCGTGGGCAAGACCTGCATAGACAGCCTTTTCCATGCGCTGCGCGCGAACAAATTCCTTGAGGAGAAGATAAACAACTCCATCGTCGGCGAGGACGAGATCGCCGACAGCGCCTCCGCGGAGCTGGCTACCATCCGCCGCCAGATGCGCGCGGCGGCCGCCCGGGCGCGGGACGCGCTACAGAAGATAATCTCCTCCCCGTCCTATTCGAAGGCTCTGCAGGAGCCGCTGATAACCCTGCGCTCCGACCGGTATGTGGTTCCGGTAAAGGCCGAGCACAAGGGGGAGGTTTCCGGCCTCGTGCACGATATTTCCGCCTCCGGCATGACGCTCTTTATCGAGCCGATGGCGGCGGTGAAGGCCAATAACGAGCTGCGGGAGCTCGCGGCGAGGGAGAATCTGGAGATAGACCGCATCCTTGCGGAGCTCTCCGCCGACTGCGCCGAGCGGCGCGACGACATCTCGTCGGACTACGACCTGCTGGTGCGGCTCGACCTGATATTCGCCAAGGCCAAGCTCTCCTATAAGCTCGACTGTCAGGAGGCCTCGCTCGACGGCAAGGGCATCGTCCTGCGCCGGGCGCGGCATCCGCTGCTCGACCAGGCGACGGCGGTGCCGATAGATGTCGAGCTCGGCGACAGCTTCGACACGCTCGTCATCACCGGCCCCAATACCGGCGGCAAGACCGTCTCGCTCAAGACGCTCGGCCTGCTCGCGGCGATGAACCAGTGCGGGCTGCACATTCCCGCCGCCGACGGCAGCAATCTGCCCGTGTTCAGCCACATTCTGGCCGATATCGGCGACGAGCAGAGCATAGAGCAGAACCTCTCCACCTTCTCCGCGCATATGACGAACATCGTGAATATCCTCAGAGAGTGCGACGGCGGCTCGCTGCTGCTGTTCGACGAGCTCGGCGCGGGCACAGACCCCACCGAGGGCGCGGCGCTCGCCGTGGCGATCATAGAATACGCGAGAAAGTGCGGCGCGATGACCGCCGCCACCACGCATTACGCGGAGCTGAAGGTCTACGCCACGAACGAGCCGGGCGTGCAGAACGCCTCCTGCGAGTTCAACGTGGAGACCCTGCGCCCGACCTATCATCTGCTGGTGGGCATCCCGGGCAAGTCGAACGCCTTCGCCATCTCCAAGCGGCTCGGCCTCGGCGAGGACATAATAGAGGACGCGAAAAACCGCGTGAGCACGGAGAGCGCGAGCTTCGAGGCCACCATAGAGAAGCTGGAGCAGACCCGCCTGCTGCTTGAAAAGGACAGGAGCGAGGCCGCGCTGAAGCTGCGCCAGGCCGAGGAGAGCGCGAAAAAGGCGGCGTCTTTGAAGGCGGAGCTGGAGGTAAGGCTCGAAAAGTCGAACGAGAAGGCGCGGCGGGACGCCGAGCGTATAATCGCCGACGCGCGGGAGACCGCGGAGCAGACCTTCCGCGAGCTCGACGAGATGAAAAACAGCCTCAACGAGCAGGACGACGCGCAGCGCGTGAATCAGGCGCGCAGCGAGCTGCGGCGGCGGCTCAACCAGTCGCGGGACGCGCTGCGCCCGGACGCTCCGGCGCCGGACGAGGAGCAGACCTCCGCCCGGCCGGTGAAGCCGGGGGACACGGTGCGGATAAAGTCCATGGGTCTCAAGGCGAGCGTCATATCGGTCTCGCCGGACAGAATACTGACCTTGCGCGCGGGCATAATGAATGTTACGGCGAAGGAAAACGAGGTGCTGCTCATAGAGGGCGGCGCGGCGCCGGACAGGAAGGCCGTCTCCGCGGGCAGCGCGGCGCAGCTGCGCATGATGAGCGTGGACAGCGAGATAGACCTGCGCGGCATGGAGGCCATAGAGGCCGTCACCGCCGCCGAGAGGTATATTGACGGCGCCGTCATGGCAAAGCTCGGCACGGTCACGATAATACACGGCAAGGGCACCGGCGCGCTCAGGGCGGCGATACAGCAGATGCTCAAGAGGAATAAGTGCGTCAAATCCTTCCGCCTCGGCCGCTATGGAGAGGGAGAGACGGGCGTAACCGTTGTCGAACTGAAATAAAATTGAAGTCGGGAACGGTCAATAAATGTTGAAAACAACGAAACAGACGAAATCGGTTGACGATTGGCTGAAAATTTGTTAAGGTATAGGCGTATCCTCAGTGTACGATTCGTATATTTTATAAGGAGTGGCGAGTATGATAACCAAAGAAGTAGTCATCAATAATCAGGTAGGTCTTCATGCCAGACCCGCGACTTTCTTCATTCAGAAAGCCAACGAGTTCAAAAGCAGCATCTGGGTTGAAAAGGAAGAGAGACGCGTCAACGCGAAGAGCCTTCTGGGTGTCCTTTCTCTGGGCATAGTCAAGGGCACCGCCATAAACATCATCGCCGACGGAGCCGATGAGGACGCCGCGATAGCGACCTTGTCCGAGCTGATAGATTCCGATTTTTCTGAATAAAACTTCCTGCGTTTTCTGACTTGTCAATAGGGGTGTGCATTCATGCACACCCTTTTTTTAGATTGCAGCCGCGGCCGGCGGAGGGCGTCAATTATACCGCCTGTATTTTTTCCTGCGGCCCGCGCCTGAAACGCCCGCGAGCTCATGTCGCGGCCTGCGCGCCCTTGGCGCGCCGTCAAAAAATCCGAGTGCGCCGCGGCGCGCGCCAAGTGCGCGGCGCTGTCTCCGCCGTCTTTCGAGGCTGTTATGAAAAAGGAAAATGTCGCAATAATCGAAATGCTCGTCTGCGCGTCGCTGTGGAGCATCGCGGGGATATTCATGAAGCTCGTGCCGTGGAACGGCTTTGCCGTCGCCGGGACGCGCAGTCTTATCGCAGGGATGACTATAGGCGTCTGTATGCTGATAAAAAAGCGCAGGCTGCTGTTTAACAGGCAGATCTTTATCACGGCGCTGCTCATGGCCAGCGTC
Source organism: Oscillospiraceae bacterium (assembly GCA_034933465.1). GTDB lineage: Bacteria > Bacillota > Clostridia > Oscillospirales > Oscillospiraceae > Limivicinus. The sequence goes on from JAYFNM010000036.1 coordinate 17,004, forward strand.
TACACCTGCTTTACCTGCGCCAACAAGCTGACGACGGCCGCGAACGCGATAGTTTTGCAGTTCACATCGCCGGTTTTCATCGTCGTCTTCTCCGCGCTGCTGTTCAAAACGCGCGTAAAGCGCGCCGACCTCATCGCCGTGCTGTGCACGCTCGCCGGGATAGCGCTGTTCTTCTTCGACCAGCTCAAGCCGGGCTATGTGCTCGGGAATCTCGTCGCGATAGCGGCGGGGATGTTCATGGCGGGTATGTATATGACCGTCGGCGGGCTGAAGACGGAGGAGCGGTTCAGCGCCGCCCTGCTGGGGCAGTTTTTCACCTTCCTTATCGGTCTGCCCTTCATCATCGCCACAAAGCCGGAGTTTACCCTCACGGCGACGCTGAGTATTCTCGTGCTGGGCGTTTTCCAGCTCGGCATCTCCTATGTGCTCTACCTGAAGGCGACGGAATACTGTCCGCCGCTCGCCTGCTGCCTGCTCGGCGCGGTGGAGCCGCTTTTGAACCCGGTCTGGGTGTTCCTCTTCGACGGCGAGCGCCCCGGCGCGTTTGCGCTGGTGGGCTGCGTTATCGTCGTCGCGTCGGTGACGGTGTGGTGCGTACACGGGAGCAGGGCTCCCGCCGTGCAGGAATGAGAGCCGGAAGCCATGCTTGAAACCCTCTCCGAAAAAGCGAACAACCTGCCGCAGCTCCCCGGAGTGTACATCATGCTCGACGGGCGGGGCGAGGTCATCTACGTCGGCAAGGCGAAGAAGCTGAAAAACCGCGTCAGCAGCTATTTTCACGGCGAGCATCTGCCGAAGGTCGCCGCGATGGTCGAGAAGGTGGCAGACTTCAACGTCATTGTCGCCGCGAGCGAGTTTGAGGCGCTGGTGCTGGAAAACTCGCTGATAAAGCGGCACAAGCCGCACTATAACATCCTCCTGAAGGACGACAAGGGCTATCCCTTCATCCGCATCGATCTGCGGCAGGAGTACCCCTCGATGACCCTCGCGAGCAGGGCGGGGAAGGACGGGGCGCGCTATTTCGGCCCCTACGGCGGCCGGAGCCAGACCCGGGGCATAATAAGCACCGTGAGCAAGGCGCTGCTGCTGCCGGACTGCGCGCGGAGGTTCCCGCGCGATATCGGCAAGGACAGACCCTGCCTGAACTACCACATGGGCGCCTGCGCGGGCTGGTGCCTGAAGGACGGCAGCGCGGATGAGTACCGCCGCTCCATGGAGCAGGCGGTGCTCATCCTCGAGGGCAAGAGCGGCGAGCTGACGGAGAGCCTCACGCGGCAGATGGAGCAGGCGGCGGAGGAGCTGCGCTTCGAGCGCGCCGCGCAGCTGCGCGACAGACTGCGCGCCGTGGAGCTGCTTGCCAACAGGCAGCGCGTCATCTCCACCGCCTTCGCCGATACCGACGCCATAGGCTTCTGCCGCGGCGCGAGGAGCTGCTTTGCGGTGCTGCACTTTGTGGACGGCGATTTCGCCGGCAAGGACGTCGATATGATGGACGAGCCGCTCGAGGACGACGCGGAGGCCGTCTCCGGCCTCGTGCGCCAGTATTATACCGCGCACAGGGGCGGCTGGCCGCGCTCCGTCCTGCTGCCCTGCGAGATAGAGGACGCGGAGGCGCTCGAACAGCTTTTGAGCGAGACCGCGGGGCGCAGGGTGTATATCGACAATCCGAAGCGCGGGGAGCGGCTCAAGCTCATAGAGAGCGCCGCGCTCAACGCCCGCGAGGAGATACAGCGCCGCACCACCGCCGCCCAGCGCCGCTCGAAGACGCTCGAGTGGCTGCAAAAGACGCTCGCGCTGGAGGCCTTCCCCGAGCGCATAGAGGCCTTCGACGTCTCGAACCTCGGCGACACGGGCATCGTCGCCGCGATGACCGTCCATGTGGACGGCAGACCGCTCAGGCGCGACTACAGGAAGTTTCGCATAAAGGACATGGAGATACGCGACGACTACGCCAGCATGTACCAGGCGGTGTACAGACGGCTCAGCCGCTTTAAGGACGGGGACGCAAGGTTCTCCCCGCTGCCGGATCTGCTGCTGATAGACGGGGGCGACAGACATGCCGCGAGGGCGCGGGAGGCCGCGCGCGAGCTCGGGCTCGAGCTGCCGATATTCGGCATGGTGAAGGACGACCGGCACAGGACGCGCGCGCTCGTGAGCCCCGACGGGGAGGAGATAGGCATCAGCGCCAATCAGGCGCTCTTCGCGCTCATCGGCTCCATCCAGGAGGAGACGCACCGCAGCGCCATCGAGTATCAGAGGAGCCTGCGCGCCGAGGGCTTCGGCTCGGAGCTGGATAAAATAGAGGGCGTCGGCCCGAAGCGCCGGGCGGAGCTTGTCAAATATTTCAAGTCCGTCAGGGCGATACGCGCGGCGACGCCGGAGCAGCTCGGCCTCGTGCTGCCGAAGAACACCGCGAGGGCGGTGTACGAATATTTCCACAGAGAAGAGGAAAAGGAAGAATGAGAGTTATAACGGGCTCCGCCAGAGGCAGAAGGCTCAAAACGCCGGAGGATTACGACATCCGTCCCACGACGGACAACGTCAAGGAATCGGTGTTCAATATAATCCAGTTCGACATAGAGGGGAGAAAGGTGCTCGACCTCTTCGCCGGGACGGGTCAGCTCGGCATCGAATGCCTGAGCCGCGGCGCGCAGAGCGCCGTGTTCGTCGACCAGAGCAAAGAGGCGGTTAAAATTATCAAGGAGAACCTGAAAAGCTGCGGCATGACCGCGCCGGTGTTCCAGCAGGACGCCACCGGCTTTCTGCGCGGCTGCGGGAAATTCGACCTGATATTCATCGATCCGCCCTACGATTCCGATATGTACGAATCTACGTTGAAAATAATCAATTTGGTTGACATATTGTCGGATGGTGGTATAATAATCTGCGAAGCACGCCGTGAAAAGGCGCTTCCGGAAATGACCGCGCCCTATGGAATGCGCCGGGAGTACCGTTACGGGAAAGTGAAAATCTGCATTTACTCGAAGGAACCGTAAGATGAGGACTGCGATATGCCCGGGCAGCTATGACCCGATAACCCTCGGCCACATAAACATCATCCGCCGCACCTCAAGAATTTTCGACAGGGTCGTCGTGTGCATCATGCAAAACTCCATGAAGCCCGAACCGATGTTTACCGTCGAAGAAAAGCTGGACATGGCCAGGAGGGCTGTCGCAAAGTATCACAACGTCGAGGTGGATTTTTACGACGGGCTGCTCGCCGAGTATACGAGGAAATATGATGAGGCGGTGCTGGTAAAGGGTCTTCGCGCCGCGTCCGATTTCGAGTATGAGTTTCAGATGAACCTCATAAACAAGAAAATTAACCCCAGCCTTGAGACGATGTTCCTTACCGCCAGCGAAAAGTATACCTTCCTCAGCTCCTCCATAGTGCGGGAGATGGCAATGTACGGCGCCGACCTGACCGGGCTTGTCCCGGATGAAATAAAGGGAGATATTGAGCGTAAAGCTGCGCAATGGAGGAAAAAATAATGGATAACAACAACGATATTATCGAGCTGCTGGACATCCTTTACGGCATGGTGACGGAGGCCTGGGGCGTCCCGCTGGGCAACGACAAATGCATTATCGAGCGCGAGAAGGCCGTCGAGATCATAAACGATATCAAGGCCAGCCTGCCCACCTCCATAGCCGAGGCGAAGCGCCTTGTCGCCGCGAGAGACGAGTTCATCGGCAACGCCAAGCGCGAGGCGGAGGCTCTGCGCAAGAGCGCCGAGGAGAAGGCGCGCGCCATGGTCGAGGAGCAGGAGGTCGTCCGCGTGGCGAAGGCCAGAAGCGCCGAGATGATATCCTCTGCCGAGGCGAAATCCAAGGAACTGCGCCGCGTCGCGGGCGACTATGTGGATGATATCATGCGCCAGACCGAGGAGAGCATGAGCGCCGCGCTCAACACCGTGCAGACGGCGCACAACGCCTTCAAGGCCGCCGGGGGCACGGGCGCGGCAAAGGCCGCCGCCGCGCCGCAGACGGCGCAGAAGGCCGCCGCCGCGACGAAGGAGTCGGCCATCAAGCCGGTGTCCGTCAAACGGGGAGACCTGTGACCCGGACGGCACATGCTGTGGTTTTCCGCGAAAAAAAATATAAAAATATCTACATCCTGATACCGGGTTTTCCGGGCATCGGGATGTTTTTTTGGGTTTTCACTGAACTTTTCGGGGCTCTGACATATTTGAGAAAAATGACAAAAAAGAACAAAAAGTTTTCCTTGATTTTTAAGGTACTACCCCCTATAATGGTAGTGAAAAGTGGTTTGAAGTGGTGGGAAATGGAGATTTTTCCCGCTCGATAGGAGGGAATATCCGTGACAGGCGAGTACCAGCACTCTCTTGACAATAAGGGGCGTCTTTTTATACCTGCCAAGCTCAGAGACGAGCTGGGCGACGTTTTTTTCGTCACACTGTCCATGGACAGGTGTCTCTGCGCCTACAGCAGCGATAACTGGCAGGCGCTGTCGGACAAGGTGAACCAGATGCCCTATGTCAAGCAGCGGAGGATGCGCCCGATTTTCGCGCACGCCGCGAAGTGCGAGCTCGACAGTCAGGGGAGAGCCCTCATCCCCCAGAACCTGAGAGATTACGCGGGCTTTACGAAGAATGTGACCGTTATCGGCTGCAATAATCACGCGGAGCTTTGGGACAGCGAGGCCTGGACCGCCGTATATGAGGCGGAGACGACGCCCGAGAATATCGCCGCCGTCATGGAGGAGCTTGAATTTTGATGGATGAGCCGAAGCATGTCTCCGTGCTGCTGTCGGAGTGCATTGAAAACCTGAATATCCGCCCGGACGGCGTCTATGTGGACGGCACGCTCGGCCTCGGAGGGCACTCCTTCGAGATCGCCTCCCGCCTGACGACGGGACGCCTGATCTGCATCGACCGGGACGAGAGCGCGATAGAGCGCGCCGGACGGCGGCTCGCGCAGTTCGGAGACACCGTCACCTTCGTACACGGGAATTTCAGCGACACCGCCGCCATCCTCGATTCTCTGGGCGTCGGCGGGGCGGACGGGATGCTGTTCGACCTCGGCGTGTCGTCGCCCCAGCTTGACGAGGCGCAGCGGGGTTTTTCTTATATGAGCGACGCGCCGCTCGACATGCGCATGGACGCCTCCTCCGGCATCACCGCGCACGACATTGTGAACACCTGGAGCGTGGAGCGCCTCAACCGCATCTTCTGGGATTACGGCGAGGAGCGCTATGCCCGCCGCATAAGCGCCGCCATTCTTGCGGCGAGAGCCGAGAGACCCATTGCCTCGACGCTCGAGCTTGTGGATATAATCCGGGGCGCGATGCCGGCCGCGGCGCTGAGAGAAAAGCAGCACCCCGCGAAGAGATGCTTTCAGGCCATAAGGATAGCCGTCAACGACGAGCTGGGGGCGATCTCCGACATGCTGGAGACGGCGCCGGACAGACTGAGCGTCGGCGGAAGGCTCTGCGTCATCAGCTTCCATTCGCTTGAGGACAGGATAGTCAAGAGCGGCATAGCGGCCAGAGAGAACGGCTGCACCTGCCCGAGAGAGGCGCCCATATGCACCTGCGGCTTCGTGAAGACGCTCAGAAGCGTGTACAGGAAACCGATATTGCCCGGCGCGGACGAGATAGAGACAAATCCCCGCTCCCGCAGCGCGAAGCTTCGCGTGGCGGAGAGAGTGTGAGGAAATGAAACAGCTCAACGAGACGCTTTTTACGGCCGTGACGCTCTGCTTTTCGGCGCTGCTGCTGGTCATGACCCTGCTGACGGGCATTAAGCTCGCGGCGGTGAACGACGCGGCGGCGCGGCTCGAGCAGGAGACGGCGCGGCTGAGAACTCAAAACGGGATACTTGAGGCGGAGTACGAGAACAGCCTCAGCCTTGAGGAGATAGAGCGCTACGCCGAGGAGGTGCTCGGGATGCAGCGCTGTACCCCGGAGCAGATGATATATATACAGATGGAGGACGGGAAATAGACAGAGCCGGACACGGATAATCGGATAAGCCGCGGAATAAATATAGCTGTGGGCCTTTGGCCGAAATATTTATTGAGCGGGAGTACGCCATGTCTGAAAAGCAAAATCGAAACGAGACCGCCTCAGGGCCAAACCGCAAAATGCTTCGCCGCACTCTGTTCCTGATGGCAGCGTGCGGCATTGCCGCATTTTTGGCTCTTTTCGCGAGGCTGTATAAGCTCCAGATAGCCGACCACGAGTATTACGAGCGCCTCGCCATAGAGCAGCAGCTCCGCGAAGCGCCGAAGTCCGCCTCAAGGGGCGTGATATACGACGCCAACATGAACGCGCTCGCGGTGAGCGCGACGGTGGACAATATCTACCTCAGTCCCGCCGAGATAGAGCTGTACGGCGAGGATAAGGAGCTGATAGCGCGCCGCCTCTCCGAGATACTGGGGCTCGATTATGAGCAGCTGCTCGAAAAAGCCTCGCGCACGGGCTCATGGTATGTGACCGTCGCGCGCAAGGTGGAGCAGGACAAGGCGGACGAGGTGCGCGAGTTTAAAAACGAGTACAGCCTGCGCGGCGTCCGGCTCGAGACAGACACCAAGCGCTATTACCCCAATTCCACGCTCGCCTGCCATCTGATAGGCTTCGTCGGCACCGACAATTACGGCCTTGAGGGCATAGAGGCGCAGTATGATTCCGCGCTCGCCGGGAGCGCGGGCAGAACGGTGCGCTCGACCAACGCCCTCGGCACCGACCTGTTGTTTTCCCAGTTCGAGGAGTATTATCCCGGCGAGGACGGCTATGATATAGTCACCACGATAGACTCCGCCATACAGTTCTACGTTGAGAAGCATCTTGAGCAGGCGGTGGAGGACTACGATATCCAAAACGGCGCCGGGGCGATAGTTATGGATGTGAACACCGGGGCGGTGCTCGCGATGGCCTCTCTCGGCAATTACGATCTCAACAACTTTCTGGATGTGAGCGAGGAGGCCGAGGCCGCCGCCTCTTCGGCGCAGAGCGCCGAAGAGGCGCAGAAGCTCCTGAGCGAGGCGCAGGCGAAGCAGTGGCGCAACAAGGCGCTGTCGGACACCTACGAGCCCGGCTCCACCTTTAAGATAATCACCCTCAGCATGGCGCTCGAGGAGGGCGCGGTGGATCTCAACAGCAGCTTCTACTGCGGCGGCAGCGTGAATGTCGTCGGCCGCACGAGCCCGATACGCTGCTGGAAGAGCGGCGGGCACGGCTCGCAGACGCTCACCCAGGCGGTGCAGCACTCCTGCAACGTGGCCTTCGTCAACATCGGCCGGCGCGTCGGCGCGGAAAACTTTAATAAATACTGCGAGGCCTTCGGCTTTCTGAACATCACCGGCGACCCGGACGAGAACCTCACCGCCACCACGGGCATAGACCTCGCCGGGGAGAGCGGCAGTATCTGGTGGAGCCAGAATACCTTCTGTTCGCCGAAAAATCTGTCGCAGCTTGCGGCCGCCTCCTTCGGCCAGACCTTCACCATAACCCCGCTGCAGCTCATAAGCGCGGTCAGCGCCTGCGTGAACGGGGGATATCTGATGCAGCCCTACGTCGTGAGCCGGATGCTCAACCCCGACGGCACGGCGGCCTATGAGAGAAAGCCGAACATGCTGCGGCAGGTCATCAGCGAGCAGACCAGCGCCACGGTGCGCGGGATACTGGAAAAGGTCGTCGGCGACAGCCGGGACGGCACCGGCAGAAACGCCGCCGTGGCCGGGTATCGCATAGGCGGCAAGACCGGCACCAGCGAGAAGGTCAGCCTTGAGGCCAAGACCGGGGAGAAGCAGTATATCGTCTCGTTCATAGGCTTCGCGCCCGCGGACGACCCGAAGATAGCCGTTCTGATATTTCTGGACACCCCCTCGAGCAAGTCCGGCGTATATGTGAGCGGCGGCCAGATGGCGGCGCCCGTGGTGGGCAACATGATGGCGGATATCCTGCCCTATCTCGGCGTCGAGCCGGAGATAAGCGGAGAGGCCGCGGAGAACATGGACGTCGAGATGCCGGAGCTCACGGGGCTGAGCGTGAGCGAGGCCGGGCAGAGGCTTGCGGACGCGGGCCTGGAATACCGCAGCATAGGCGGCGGAGACGCCGTCACGGAGCAGCTCCCGAGGGTGGGGACGACGATAGCCGCGGGGACGCAGGTCATAATATATCTCGGCGCGGAGCCCTCGCAGGACGCGGAGACCGTCCCGGAGCTGTCCGGCATGAGCTACAGCGAGGCGCGCGACGCCCTGTCGTATTACGGCGTGTATATACGCACCCGAAGCCCGGTGACGGATCTTGACGCGCAGACCGTGAGCGCGCAGAGCATAGCGGCCGGAACAAAGATAAGCCACGGAGGCGTCGTAGAGGTGACGCTGATAAGCAGCGACGAGTCGATGCTCGGAAAGTATTGAGGAGATAAGATATGAAGCTTGGAGAAATAGTAAAAAATATAGACATCCTCGGCGGATGCGCGGGGCTCGACACGGAGATAGGCGGCGTCTGCTTCGACTCGCGCGACGTATGCCCGGGAGACCTGTTCGTGGCCATAAAGGGCTTTGAGGCGGACGGGCACAAATATATCGCCTCCGCCCTCGCCGACGGCGCGGCGGCAGTGCTGTGCGAGAGAGCGCCGGAGGGGGGAGGGCCGTATATGCTCACCGGCGACAGCCGCCTCGGCCTCGCGCTCGCGAGCAGGGAGTTTTTCGGCAACCCGGCCTCCAGAATGAAGATGATAGCCGTCACCGGCACCAGCGGCAAGACGACCTCGAGCTATCTTATAAAGCATCTGCTCGAGAGCGCGCTGGGCGCGAAGGTCGGCCTTATCGGCACGAACGGCAACATGATAGGCGACGAATTCATCCACACGGAGCGCACAACGCCGGAGAGCTGCGAGCTGCACAAGCTGTTTCGCCGGATGGCGGACGCGGGCTGCACGCACCTTGTGATGGAGGTCTCCTCCCACTCGCTCACGCTGGAGAGAGTGGCCGGGATACACTACGACGTCGCGGTGTTTACGAATCTCAGTCAGGACCACCTGGATTTTCACGGCACGATGGAAAATTACGCCGCTGCCAAGCGCCTGCTGTTTAACCAGAGCTCCGTCGGCTGCTTCAACGCGGACGACCCCTGGACGAAGTTTATGACCGAGGGCGTCTCCTGCTCCGTCACGACCTTCGCCGCGCTCACGAACGACGCCGACCTCACCGCGAAGGATATCCGCATGTCGGCCGCGGGTGTGCGCTTCGCCGCCGTACACGGCAGCGAGCTTGCGCTGACGAAGCTCTCGATACCCGGCATGTTCTCGGTGCATAACGCCCTGGGCGTCATGTCCGCCGGCCTCGCGCTGGGCGTGAGTCTGGAGGCCTGCGCGGAGGCCATGTCCACCGCCGAGGGCGTCAAGGGCAGGCTTGAGGTCGTGCCTACGGACACCGATTATTTGGTCATCATAGACTATTCGCACAAGCCCGACGCGCTGGAAAACGTGCTCAAGACGCTGCGCCCCGTGACGCAGGGGAGGCTTATCTGCCTCTTCGGCTGCGGCGGCGACAGGGACAGGGGCAAGCGTCCCATAATGGGCGCCATCGCCGCGGACAACGCCGATCTGGTCGTCGTCACGAGCGACAACCCGCGCACGGAGGCGCCGGAGGCCATCATCGACGACATTCTCGCGGGCATGAAAAATAAGCGCACGCCGAGCAGGGTGATATGCGACCGCGTGGCCGCGATAGGCTGGGCACTTGACAACGCGCGCCCGGGTGATGTAATATTACTCGCCGGGAAGGGTCATGAGGACTATCAGGTGGTGGGTCACGAGAAACGCCACATGGATGAGCGCGAGATCGTTGCCGGGCATCTGAAGAAATAATTTTACGGCGCCGCTGCGCCGGGTTTGGTGGAGTATACCATGACGATAAAGCTGATAACCGCGTTTGTGCTCGCTTTCCTGTTTGCCACGGCCTTCGGGAAGTACTATATCCCGTGGCTCGACAAGGAGAAGGCCAAACAGGAGATCAAGGAGAACGGCCCCGCCTGGCACATGGCCAAGAGCGGCACGCCGACGATGGGCGGCGTGATATTCATCTCCGCCGCGGCCGTCGTGTGCCTGACGGTCGGCTTTGACGGTATGCTGCACGGCAGATACGTCCATATCTTCGTGTTCCTCTTCGCGCTGGTCTTCGGCGCGATAGGCTTTCTGGACGACTGGGAAAAGATAAAAAAGAAACAGAACCTCGGCCTGACCGCGCGCTCGAAGTTCCTGTTACAGCTCGTCGCCGCGCTCGTGTTCGTGCTTCTGATGCGGCAGATAGGCTATGTCAGCCCGAATCTCTACGTGCCCTTCGCCAACGTGACCATAACCATGCCGGAGTGGCTGTATTTCGTCTTCGCCGCCTTCGTCATCGTCGGGACGGTCAACGCCGTGAATATAACCGACGGCGTGGACGGCCTCGCGACCGGAAGCTCCATTCCGGTCTGCCTCTTCTTCGTGGCCATCACCTATGTGTGGGGCGAGGAATATCTCGAGCTCGGCATCTTCGCCTCGGCCATGGTGGGCGGGTTGATGGGCTTTCTCGTTTATAATTTCAACCCCGCGAAGGTCTTCATGGGCGACACCGGCTCGCTCTTTCTCGGCGGCGCGATAGCCGCGCTGGCCTTCGCATACGATATGCCGCTCATCCTCATCACGCTCGGCATTATCTATATCCTGGAGACGCTCTCCGACATTATCCAGATAGGTTATTTCAAGCTCACGCACGGAAAGCGTGTTTTCAAAATGGCTCCCTTCCACCACCACCTTGAGATGGGCGGATGGACGGGAAAAAAGTGGAAAGAAAAAGAATTGTTTTTCCTGTTTACAGGCATATCTCTGCTCTTTGCCATCATATCATTTATTGGGGTGTTCCAGCGCTACGCCCTGTAATCTGATTTTGCAAGTCGGGGAGGTGGAAGGATGCGCTATGACAGCGCCCGCCTCGCCGGCTTTTCCGCTGCACGCGGCAGCGAACGCAGAGCCGGGTTCGACACGGGCTTTTTCCTGCTGGTGCTGCTGCTGCTGTCCGCCGGCGTTGTGATGGTGCTCTCGGCGAGCTACGCGAGAGCCTATTACGACCCGGGAAACGTGACCGGCGGGAACGCGGCCTATTATTTCGTGCGGCAGCTCATCTTCGCGCTGCTCGGCGTCGCGGCTCTGCTCACGGCCTCGCGCCTGCCGATGAATTTTTACCGGCGCTACGCGGTGCATTTTCTCGTCCTCGCCGTCGTGCTTTTGATGCTGGTGCCGCTCATCGGGGTGAAGGCCAACGGCTCGCGGCGCTGGATAGGCGTGGGCAGCCTCACCTTGCAGCCGTCCGAGCTCGCAAAGCTCGCCGTGATACTGGCCTTTTCCGTGATGATATGCAAAATTCGCGACAGGATGCGGACCTTCAGATACGGCGTTTTGCCGTTCACGGCGGTGCTTGCGGTCATAGTCGGACTGCTGATACTCGAGCCGCACTTCTCCGCCTCAATAATCATCGTCGCCATAGGCGGCGCGATGATGTTCCTGGGCGGCGTCAGGCTCGGCTGGTTTGCCGCGGCCATCGGCGCGGCCGGCGCGGGTCTCGGCGTCCTGCTGACCCTTTTCCCCTACGCCTCGTCCCGCATCAACACCTGGCGCGACCAGTTTTCAAGCTCGTCCGACGAGGGGTATCAGATCGTCCAGTCGCTGTATTCCATCGGCTCCGGCGGCCTGAGCGGCCTCGGCCTCGGCGGGAGCAGGCAGAAGTTTCTGTATCTGCCGGAGGAGCACAACGACTTTATCTTTTCGGTCGTCTGCGAGGAGCTCGGCTTTCTCGGAGCCGCGCTTATACTCGCGCTTTTCGCCCTGCTGATACTGCGGGGCTACTGGATAG
>JAYFNM010000037.1:0-20273 GCA_034933465.1 Oscillospiraceae bacterium
ATGCTGCCATGAATCTGAAAAAGTTAGCAACTTGGGCTTGGAATTGCCCTTGTTTTTTCATCAATATTCGCTTCTTTCATGCTTTTATACCGAGAACTGTGGCTTTCGCTTACTGAATTCGCCGGTTCTTTGACAGGCTGAAGTCCGCTGAAAACGGAACGGCCAAGGCCGTTCCGTTTTCAGCGGACTTATTTTCGTTTCAGTCCTTCTGCGAGAAGACCCACTCGCGCTGTATCCCATAGCTCAGGAAGAACAGCCCGGTATCGACGCAGAACTTTATGAGAGTCGCCAAAATGGGGACGCTGTTCGAGAGCAGGTGGTTTATCAGCGTCACAAGCCCGGCGGATACAAGCATCTGCGGGATGCAGAGGCAGTAGTAGCGCAGGAGCGCCCTGCGGTATTTCCCCTTGTTGGCGAAGACCACGGCGTTATTCGCGCTGAAATTGGCGAAGGAAGAGCAGGCGCGGGCGGCGGCGGTCGCCGTCAGCTCGGCAAAGCCGCCGAGACCGGCGCCAAAGAGCTTCATGACCAGGTAGAACACCGCGAGATCGACGCCCGTGGAGCCCAGCGAGCTGAGCATGAATTTGAACATGATCCTGAATATGCGCCAGGAGTCCTTCCACGCGTTATAGTGCGAGCCGGAGTTATTGTCCTCGTACACGGTCGCTATGGGCTGCTCGACAAAGCCGATGCCCATGCGCTTCATCTGGAGGAGCATGTTCGTCTCATACTCAAAGCGCTCGCCCTCTATTTTGCAAAAGCGCTCAAGGCAGCCGCGCGGAATGGCGCGGAGGCCTGTCTGCGTATCGGAGAGCTTTATACCGTAGCACAGGCGGAAAAGCCGCGCCGTGGTCTTGTTGCCCGCGACGCTTCTCGCCGGGACGCCCGGGTCGTTGAAATTCCGGCAGCCCATGATCACCTTGTCGCCCTCTTTGAGCATAAGGTCGCCGCAGGCGAGGATATCCCCCACCAGATGCTGCCCGTCTCCGTCGATGGTGACAACGCCGCGCAGCTCCGGCAAGCTGCCGATGATATAGGTAAAGGCGGTTTTCAGCGCGCGCCCCTTGCCCCTGTTTACCTCATGGCGGAGAACGGTGCACTGCGGGTATTGCGCCGCTTTTTCAAACCAGAGCTGATGCTCCTTGTCGCTCCCGTCGTCCACGATCACGATGTGCTCGAACCCGTTGGCGATAAGCCCGTCCACAACGCCCGCAAATTTTTTATCCGGATTGAGCGACGGCAGCACTATCGCCGTCAGCTCCCGGCATGTCTTCTCTTCCGGCATTCCGCACCTCAAAAATTGGATATTCTGGCCCGCGCTGGGGAAAAGGTCAGTACAGCTCCAGCGTGACCGCTCTGATGTCGTTGCCCGAGTCTGTTACAATGACCCTCATATTGTCGGTGTTCTGCACAGTGCCCTGTGCGGAGGTCGTCGTCGTCATGGAGGTGATGTCGATGATATAGAACCCGTCTCCGATGTCGATGGCGCTGTTCATCTCTATGGAGTCCACGTGCATGGACGTCGTATGCGCCCACGACAGGCCGTCCTGCGCCTGCTTCATGCGCTCGTCGAGATCGCTGCCGAGCTTGATATAGGGCAGCAGGCGGGTATAGCCGTAGTCCGGGTCGTAGATGCCGGAGATGTACGACTTGTACCTCTCGGTGAAGTTGTTGGCGAAATCGTTCAGCCGGTCGCGCTGCTCGGCGGAGACGTCCTTTATGAACTGGGAGTCGTCCTTCGTCTCGTCTATCGTGGTCACGCTGCCGTTTTCATCCAGGATGACCGGTTCGAGCTTGCCGATTATATCCTTGAATTCATAGGTCACCTTCGTGGGAAGGTTGGCGTAATCGTCGTAATAGTCCTCGAGCACGTCGTAGTGTATGCCCGACTCGACAATGTACTCCTCGCTGAGCTTGACGCCGTTGAGCTCCACCGAGTAGGTGCTCGGCACGGTCACCTTGACGCTCGAGTACAGACCCGAGAAATCAAACTCCTCCTTATAGACGACCCAGGGCAGCAGGCCGTATTTGACCTCGCCCGCCTTCGTCTCGTCCTCCATGAGGGTGACTTTTCCGAACGTGTTCTCTCCACAGCGGAGGTTATAGGTGATGGTCATTTCGTTGTCGCCGCTTCCGCCTTGGCGGGAATAGGTGACGCCGTCCTTGAGCATTTCCTTTATTATCGCCGCGCACTCGTCGTCCGTCTGCACCTCGTGCGGCATCGTCGCTATCGCCTCGGATATCCCGTCGTCCCACAGCGTGTCGCTGAGCTTTGAGACGTATTCGTCCATGGCCTTGGCAGGCCGGGAGTTCTCATATTCCTCCGCATAGCCCCATACCTTTGTCAGCACGAACACGCTCGCGCAGAGGAGGATCAGGACATAGACCGACAGGCATATCGCGTATATGCGCGAGCCTCTTTTTCTTTTGTTTGCCATATCCCGCACCTCACTTAAATAGGAAAGCGTCCGGCAGCGGTCGGCAAACGCCGTTCTCGGAGGAGCAGCTGTTCACATACTCGCCGTTATAATACATCACCGTGGATGAACCGCCGTCCATGTTACAGGCGTTGACCGCCCCATGGTCAAGCATTATGTCAACCACGTCCTGATATGTAGCGCCGATACTGTGTACCTGCCGCCCGTCTATGACGAGCATGAGCACCGCGCCGTCGGCTCTCTGGCCGATGGCCGTTCTGGGGTTGACGCCGCTCGACAGGAAGGATGAATCCACGGCCTCGCCGTTGATGATAAGGATGGGTCCGAAGCTCACGCCGTCGCGGATACCGGCGTTCTGGGCGTCCGCAAGGCTGTAGTAGCCGACATGCAGTATGCCGTTCTCGTCAAAGCCGGCGAAGCTGTCGCCGCCGTAGCCCTCGTTGTAGCACACGCCGCCGATTATCGTCAGCCCGTCGGGCAGGCCGCCGAGACCGGCGCCGTTTTCATCGTAAAAGCCGCCGGCATTGATGCCGCCGATAGCGCCGTATTTTTCGCACATCTTGTCGAGCTGGAGGCCGCTGCCGCCGTAGCCGTCGGGCATACCGACGAAGACCCGCTTCGGGTCGAGTATAGTGAGCATGTATCCGGCGTAGCCGTTGCCCTTTATGTCCTCAAGGATAACGCCGTCCCCGTCCTCATCGACGGTGTTGTACTGCGGCGTCTCGACGGTCTGGTCGGTCTCGCCGGGCTTGTCGTCGGTGGAGATATTGATGAGGGAGGAGTCGAACTCAGTGTCGATCTTCTGATCCCGCTTCGCCTTTATCGCCGCGACCTCTTCCTCGGACAGAAAGATGTTCGGGATGAAGCCGAAGCGCCGTGTCTCGAGCATGGTCATGACAAAGGTCTCGCACAGGGCGGGAGAAGGCCCCTTTACGATCACATACTCAAGGCCGAGACAGGCGACGCCCACCACAATACCGGTGGCGAGGAAAAAGCCGAATATTCTGTCAATGACGGTCTTGACCTTTCTCTTGCGCGCGCCGCCCCGGCCGACGGGCTTTTTATCCGCAAGCGTAACGGGAGCGGCCTCTTTAGTTTTCTCTTTTATATTCACATTAGCACCTTCGCGTCAATTTTGCGGCCTTTTATGCCGCGTTTCTCAACATACCCGGTCATTTTAACATATCCGAGAATCCAAGACAAGGAATATTTAGATTTATTAATAATTACGTAAACAACTTGTCGCATTTAACATGTATTTCGGCGCAAAAAAACCGCGGTCCATACGAACCGCGGTTTTTTAAAGCAAATTACTCGTTGATGGCGATGACGACGCCGGAACCGACGGTACGGCCGCCCTCGCGGATAGCGAAGCGAAGTCCGTTCTCGATCGCGATCGGGGTGATCAGCTCGACGTCCATATCGACGTTGTCGCCGGGCATGCACATCTCAACGCCTTCGGGCAGAGTGATGACGCCGGTAACGTCGGTGGTACGGAAGTAGAACTGGGGGCGATAGTTGTTGAAGAACGGGGTGTGGCGTCCGCCTTCAGCGGTGGTCAGAACGTAGACCTGACCCTTGAACTTGGTGTGAGGGTGGATGGACTTGGGAGCAGCCAGAACCTGACCGCGCTCAACGTTCTTCTTGTCGATGCCGCGGAGCAGGCAGCCCACATTGTCGCCGGCCTCTGCGTAATCGAGGGTCTTGTGGAACATCTCGGTACCGGTGACGACGGTCTCGGTGGGCTCTTCCTTCAGACCGACTATGGAGACCTTATCGCCGATCTTTACACGGCCGCGCTCCACACGACCGGTGACGACAGTGCCGCGGCCGGAGATGGTGAAGACGTCCTCGATGGGCATAAGGAAGGGCTGGTCGGCCTTGCGCTCGGGGGTGGGGATCCAGGTATCGACCGCGTCCATGAGCTCCTTGATGCAGGCATACTCAGGGGCGTTGGGATCCTTGGACTCGCTGACGAGCGCGTTGAGCGCGCTGCCGCGGATGATGGGGGTGTCGTCTCCGGGGAAGCCGTAGAAGTCGAGCAGCTCGCGGACTTCCATCTCGACGAGCTCGAGCAGCTCCTCATCATCGACCTGGTCGCACTTGTTCAGGAAGACGAGCACGGAGGGCACGTTGACCTGACGGGCAAGCAGAAGGTGCTCGCGGGTCTGAGCCATGGGGCCGTCGGAGGCTGCGATAACGAGGATAGCACCGTCCATCTGAGCAGCGCCGGTGATCATGTTCTTGATATAGTCGGCGTGACCCGGGCAGTCAACGTGAGCATAGTGGCGCTTCTCGGTCTGATACTCAACGTGAGAGGTGTTGATGGTGATGCCGCGCTCTCTCTCCTCGGGAGCCTTGTCGATGGAAGAGTAGTCGGTGTACTCAGCTTCGCCCATGAGGGACAGATACTTGGTGATGGCAGCGGTAAGGGTGGTCTTGCCGTGGTCGATGTGGCCGATGGTGCCAATGTTGACATGGGGCTTGCTTCTGTTGTACATCTGTTTAGCCATTGGATTATCCTCCTAAATATAGACTTTGTTGTTGAAATTATCTGTTATTGAAACCCGTGCGACTGTTCACAAGGGATTCCTGCAGGTTCTTCGGCAGCTCCACAAAGTGGCTGGGCTCCATGCTGTAGGTCGCCCGGCCCTGCGTCTTGCTGCGCAGATCGGTTGCATAACCGAACATTGTTGAAAGCGGGACTCTGCAATCGATGATCGCGGCGCCGTTTCTGATATCGGAGCCCATGATCTGCCCGCGGCGCGCGTTGATATCGCCCATAACGTCGCCCATATAGTCCTCGGGCGCGGTCACAACGACCTTCATTATCGGCTCAAGCAGCGTCGGACTCGCCTTCTGGCAGGCCTCCTTGAAGGCCATGCTGCCGCAGATCTTGAACGCCATCTCCGACGAGTCAACCTCGTGGAAGGCGCCGTCGAGCACTGTCGCCTTGACGTCCACCACCTGATAGCCCGCGAGTATGCCGGAGAGCATCGCTCCCTGTATGCCCTGGTCTATGCAGGGGATGAATTCCTTGGGTATCGCTCCGCCGGTGACTTTGTTGACGAACTCATAGCCCTTGCCGGGCTCATTGGGCTCTATCATCAGCTTCACCTGCGCGAACTGACCCTTGCCGCCTGTCTGCCGCGCGTAGCGGGTGTCGACCGTCGCGGCCTTGCGCACGGTCTCCTTATAGGAGACCTGGGGCTTGCCGACGTTGGCCTCTACCTTGAACTCGCGGAGCAGCCTGTCTACAATGATCTCCAGGTGCAGCTCGCCCATGCCGGCGATAATGGTCTGCCCCGTCTCCTCGTCCGTATAGGTCTTGAAGGTGGGGTCTTCCTCGGCCAGCTTTTGCAGGGCGATCGCCATTTTTTCCTGACCCGCCTTCGTTTTCGGCTCGATAGCCACGCGGATGACGGGCTCGGGGAATTCCATGGATTCGAGGATGATCTGGTGCTTTTCATCGCAGAGAGTGTCGCCGGTGGTCGTGTTTTTCAGGCCGACCGCCGCCGCGATATCGCCGGAATAGACCTGCTCGATATCCTCTCTGTGGTTGGCGTGCATGAGCAGGATGCGCCCGAGACGCTCCCTCTGACCCTTGGTGGAGTTCATGACCGTCTTGCCGGTCTCTACCGTGCCTGAATAGACGCGGAAGAAGCTGAGCTTGCCCACATAGGGGTCGGTCATGATCTTGAAGGCCAGGGCGGAGAAGGGGGCTTCATCGCTCGGCTCTCTCGTTTCCGGCTCTTCGGTCTTGGGGTTCATGCCTTCCACGGCGGGAATGTCCAGCGGGGAGGGCAGATAGTCGACGATCGCATCCAGAAGCTTCTGGACGCCCTTGTTTTTGTATGAGGTGCCGCAGGTCACGGGGACCATTTTCACCGCCACGGTCGCTCTCCGTATCGCCGCGCGGATCTTGTCCGCGGGAACCTCTTCGCCTTCGAGATACATTTCCATGATCCCGTCGTCAAAGTCGGAGACAGCCTCGAGCAGCTTTTCGCGGTATTCCTGAGCGAGCTCCCGCATATCCTCCGGGATCTCTTCGATACGCATGTCCTTGCCCATCTCGTCGTAGTAGACGCGGGCGTTCATATCCACCAGATCGATGATGCCCTTAAAGCAGTCTTCGCTGCCGATAGGGAGCTGAATAGGAACAGCGTTGCATTTGAGCCTGTCATGCACCATGTCGAGCACATGATAGAAGTCCGCCCCCATGATGTCCATCTTATTGACATAGATCATGCGGGGGACATGATAATGGTCGGCCTGTCTCCAGACAGTCTCGGACTGCGGCTCAACTCCGCCCTTGGCGCAGAGAACAGTCACGCTTCCATCCAGCACTCTCAGGGAGCGCTCAACCTCGGCGGTAAAGTCCACATGACCCGGCGTGTCGATGATGTTGATGCGGGTATCGCGCCAAAAACAGGTGGTAGCGGCGGAGGTAATGGTTATACCTCGCTCCTGCTCCTCTGCCATCCAGTCCATGGTGGCGGTGCCTTCATGGGTCTCACCGATCTTGTAGTTGACGCCTGTGTAATACAAAATGCGCTCTGTGGTCGTCGTTTTGCCGGCGTCGATGTGAGCCATGATACCGATATTTCTTGTTCTTTCAAGTGAATATTTTCTGGGCATGTACTTCTCCTGAGGAAATTACCATCTAAAGTGGGCAAAAGCCTTGTTGGCCTCTGCGTTTTTGTGCATATCCTCGCGCTTCTTTACGGCGGCGCCGAGGCTGTTGCACGCGTCCATGATCTCGCCTGCGAGGCGCTCTTTCATGGTCTTCTCACCGCGCTTGCGGGAATAGTCTACCAGCCAGCGCAGAGCCAGCGTCTGACGGCGGGCGGGTCTGACTTCGATAGGAACCTGATAGGTCGCGCCGCCGACACGGCGAGCCTTGACCTCCAGTGCGGGCATGATGTTGTTAATTGCCTCCGTAAACGCATCAAGGGGCTCTTTGCCGGTCTTATCCTTGATGATGTCGAAGGCGTCGTAGACGACCTTCTGAGCAACACCTTTCTTGCCGTCGAGCATAACGCCGTTGATGAGCTTGGTCACCAGCACGCTGTTATATATAGGGTCAGGCAAAACTTCTCTTTGGGGAACATTACCTCTTCTGGGCACGTTGCTTCCCTCCTTCATTAAAAAATGGGATCAAAGGTACTCGAACGCTTGTTGCGTCCGTTGCGCCCCGAGGTCTATCCTTATATAGATAAACGACAGGGCAAAAATTGCCGCTGCGGTTGAATTTACTTCTTCTTTGCAGCCTTGGGCTTCTTCGCGCCGTACTTTGAACGGGCCTGCATACGGCCGTTCACACCCTGAGCGTCCAGAGTGCCGCGGATGATATGATAGCGCACACCGGGAAGGTCCTTCACACGGCCGCCGCGGATCATGACGACGGAGTGCTCCTGAAGGTTATGGCCGATGCCGGGGATATACGCTGTGACTTCATATCCGTTGGTCAGGCGTACACGGGCGATCTTACGCAGAGCGGAGTTGGGCTTCTTAGGAGTAGAGGTACGGACTGCTGTGCAGACACCTCTCTTCTGGGGAGCGCTCAGGTCGGTCTCCTTGTTCTTCAGGGTGTTCAGACCCTTCTGCATCGCAGGAGAAGCGGACTTATAGGTCACCTTTTCTCTGCCTTTTCTCACCAGCTGGTTAAATGTGGGCATTTTGTTCCTCCTTTCTTCAAATATGAATAATATAAAAAACCCTGGTCAGCCAAGGCCTTTTATCAGAGCCGGGCGATGGGCGCAATACGGGCGTACCCGCACCCACGCGATTGTTGATTTTAGCATATTACACAAATTTAGTCAAGATTTTTTGTAATATAAATTTTTTTAATTTGGGCTCGCTCGTTTCAAAAGACCCGTCGTCCCGGGCAAGGCGAGAGAGCCCTCTCTCAAATGCCGCTCCTGCGGGAATTTGAGCGCAGATTCTTCGACCTTTGCCCGGAACGCCAGGTTTGCCGCCGCTGTCCTCAGAGGGCGTTGGTCTTGCTCACAAGGGCTGTGAGATCGACATACTCCTCGGGGATCTCGGATATGGTCTCGTCGGTCTTCTCTTCAAAGTTGCGGTACACCTCAAGACCGGAGCCGGCCGGGATGAGCTTGCCTATGATGACGTTCTCCTTGAGGCCGACAAGGTGGTCTACCTTGCCCTTGATGGCGGCGTCTGTGAGCACCTTCGTGGTCTCCTGGAAGGAGGCGGCGGAGAGGAAGCTCTCGGTGGCGAGGGAGGCCTTGGTGATGCCCATGAGCAGCTGCGTATAGGTGGCCTGAGTCAGCCCCTCTTCGCCCGCCGCCGTGCGCTCCTCTACGGCCTTGTTCGCCTTCTTGATGGCGGAGATATCCACGGTGGCGCCGGAGAGCAAATCGGTGCTGCCCGCCTCCTCCACTCTGACCTTGCGCATCATCTGGCGGACGATGACCTCGATATGCTTGTCGTTGATATCGACGCCCTGCTGCCGGTAGACCTTCTGTACCTCGCTCGTGATATAGCTGCGCACGCCCTGACGGCCGTACTCGTCGTCGTTTATGCCGCGGATACGGAGCACGTCGTGCGGGTTGAGCGCGCCGGAGGTCAGCTCCTGTCCCTTATCGACATGGTCGCCGTTGTGCACGAGGATGCCCGCGGAGTGGGCGACGGTGTAGACGGCTGTGGCGCCCTCGGCCTCGCTTGTGAGGGTGATGGCGTACATGACGCCCTTCTTGGCCTCCTCGATGGAGATGGTGCCGGACATTTCGGCCAGTATCGCCATCTTCTTCGGCTTGCGCGCCTCGACCAGCTCCTCGACGCGGGGAAGACCCTGCGTGATATCGTCGCCGGCGACGCCGCCGGTATGGAAGGTACGCATGGTGAGCTGGGTGCCCGGCTCGCCGATGGACTGCGCCGCGATGACGCCGACGGCCTCGCCCGCGTTGACGGGCTTGCCGATGGCGAGGTTGATGCCGTAGCATTTGGCGCAGACGCCGGTGGCCGCCTCGCAGGTGAGCACGCTGCGGATATAGGCCTTGGTGATGCCGTGGCTTTCGAGCAGGGCGGCGTCCTCGGGCATGAGCATGTGGCCGGTTCCGAAGAGCAGCTCGCCCGTCTTGGGGTCGGTGATGGGCGCGGCCGGGAAGCGGCCGTGGATGGCGGTGCCGAAGGATTCGACGACCTGTCCCCTGTCGTAAACGGCGGAGGCCCACACGCCCTCGGTCGTGCCGCAGTCCTGCTCGCGGAGGATGACGTCCTGGCAGACATCGACCATGCGGCGGGTCAGATAGCCGGAGTCCGCCGTACGCAGCGCGGTATCGGCCATGCCCTTTCGGGCGCCTCTGGTGGAGATGAAGTACTCCAGAACGGACAGTCCCTCGCGGAAGTTGGATTTTATGGGGATCTCGATGGTCTTGCCGGAGGTGTTGGCCATAAGGCCGCGCATACCGGCAAGCTGACGGATCTGGTTCATGGAGCCGCGGGCGCCGGAGTTGGCCATCATATAGATGGGGTTATACTCGTCGAGGCAGTTTTGCAGCGCGTCCGTGACCTCCTTGGTGGTATTCTCCCACTCTGAGACGACCAGGCGGTAGCGCTCGTCGTCGGTGATGAAGCCGCGCTTGTACTGCCGCTCGATGTTGACGACCTCCTGCTCGGTGGCCTTTATCATCTCGTTTTTCACGCTCGGCACAGTCATATCCGCGACGGATATGGTGATAGCGCCCTTGGTGGAGTACTTGTAGCCCATGGACTTGATGCTGTCGAGCACCTCGGCGGAGATGGTAAAGCCGTATTTCTGGATGCAGCGGTCGATGATGTCGCCGAGCTGCTTTTTGCCGACCTGAAAGCTTATCTCGTGGTCGAAGGCGTGCTCGGGGTCGCCGCGATCGACGTAGCCCAGATCCTGCGGGATGGGCTCGTTGAAGATGATGCGGCCGACGGTGGTGACGATTATCTTCTTCATCTCCACGCCGTCCACGGTCTTGGTCACTCTGAGGCGTATCGGGGCGTGCAGGCCGACGTCTCCCTCGTTATAGGCCATTATGGCCTCGTTGGAGTCGCGGTAGATGAGGGTGGGCTTGTAGGTGCAGGGCTTCGTGCCGTCGTTTTTCGCCTTGATGTTCGCCGCGTATACCTCGTCGCCGTCCATGATCGCGCCGGACTCGAAGCCTGTCTCGCCGGGCTCGTCGATTATGAGCTGCTCCGCGCCCTTCTCGGCCTTGCCGATACGTATCATCGTGAGATAGTAGGAGCCGAGTATCATGTCCTGGGTAGGCACGGTGACGGGGTGGCCGTCCTGAGGGCGCAGGAGGTTGTTGGCGGAGAGCATGAGGATGCGGGCCTCGGCCTGCGCCTCGGCGGACAGGGGCACGTGAATAGCCATCTGGTCGCCGTCGAAGTCAGCGTTGTAGGCGGTGCAGACCAGCGGGTGCAGGCGCAGTGCGCGACCCTCGACGAGGATGGGCTCAAAGGCCTGGATGCCGAGCCTGTGCAGCGTGGGCGCGCGGTTGAGGAGCACAGGGTGCTCCTTGATGACGTCCTCAAGGGCGTCCCAGACCTCGGTGCGCTGCTTATCGACCATCTTCTTGGCGGACTTGATATTGTTCGCGACGCCGTCCTCGACGAGCTTTTTCATGACGAAGGGGCGGAAGAGCTCTATCGCCATCTCCTTCGGCACGCCGCACTGGTAGATCTTGAGATCCGGTCCGACGACAATGACGCTTCGGCCGGAATAGTCGACGCGCTTGCCGAGCAGGTTCTGGCGGAAGCGGCCCTGCTTGCCCTTTAGCATGTCGCTCAGGGATTTGAGGGCGCGGGAGTTCGCGCCGGTGACCGCTCTGCCGCGGCGGCCGTTGTCGATGAGCGCGTCAACTGCCTCCTGGAGCATACGCTTCTCGTTACGCACGATGATATCGGGCGCGTTGAGCTGCTGGAGGCGCTTGAGGCGGTTGTTGCGGTTAATGACGCGGCGGTACAGGTCGTTCAGGTCGGAGGTGGCAAAACGGCCGCCGTCGAGCTGGACCATGGGGCGTATTTCCGGGGGAATGACGGGCAGCACGTCGATGACCATCCACTCGGGGCGGTTGCCGCTCTGGCGGAAGGCCTCGACGACCTCGAGGCGCTTGACGAGCTTGGCCTTCTTCTGGCCGCTCGCGGTGTTGAGCTCCTCGCGGAGCTGGTTTGCGAGCTTGTCGCAGTCTATCTGCTGCAAAAGCTCCTTGATGGCCTCGGCGCCGATGCCGGCCTTGAAATCGTCCTCATACTTCTCGCGCATGTCGCGGTACTCGCGCTCGGAGAGTATCTGGCATTTTTCCAGCGGCGTGAAGCCGGGGTCGATGACTATATAGTTTGCAAAGTAGAGCACCTTTTCGAGCATACGCGGGGTCAGATCGAGCATCAGCCCCATGCGGCTCGGGATACCCTTGAAGTACCAGATATGGCTCACCGGGGCGGCGAGCTCTATATGACCCATGCGCTCGCGGCGAACCTTGCTCTTGGTGACCTCGACGCCGCAGCGGTCGCAGATCTTGCCCTTGTAGCGGATCTTCTTGTACTTGCCGCAGTGGCATTCCCAGTCCTTGGTGGGTCCGAAAATGCGCTCGCAGAACAGGCCGTCGCGCTCGGGCTTGAGCGTCCTGTAGTTTATCGTCTCCGGCTTTTTCACTTCGCCGTAGGACCAGCTGAGTATCATCTCAGGGGAGGCAATACCAATCTGAATGGCGTCAAACGGTGTGTAACTCATTACCTGTCCTCCTCGTCATCATTGTAGTCCGCGTCGACCTCGTCCGCGACCTCGGCCGCGTCGAGGTCTGCTCCGAGCTCGTCCTCGGGCACGTCCTCTATGCTGAAGCCCTCGGACTCGATCTCGCCGTCGTCCGTCTGATAGAACTCATCCTTCATGTCGGGGATGAAATCGTCCTCATCATCGTCCTTCAGCTCTATCTCGTTGCCGTCCTTATCGAGCACGCGGATATCCAGGCACAGTGACTGGAGCTCCTTGACGAGCACCTTGAAGGATTCCGGCACGCCGGGCTGCGGAATATTGTTGCCCTTGACTATGGCCTCATAGGTCTTCACGCGGCCGGCCACGTCGTCGGACTTGACCGTGAGTATCTCCTGCAGGGTGTAGGCCGCGCCGTAGGCCTCGAGCGCCCAGACCTCCATCTCGCCGAAGCGCTGGCCGCCGAACTGCGCTTTGCCGCCCAGAGGCTGCTGGGTGACAAGGCTGTAGGGGCCGGTGGAGCGGGCGTGTATCTTATCGTCCACCAGGTGGTGGAGCTTGAGGAAGTAGACCCAGCCGACGGTGACGTCGTTATCGAAGCGCTCGCCGGTGCGTCCGTCGTACATGACGCTCTTGCCGTCGTCGCGCAGCCCCGCCTGATGCAGGGTGTCGCGGATGGTGGTCTCGTTGGCGCCGTTGAAGATAGGCGTTGCGACCTTCCAGCCGAGCGCCTGCGCGGCGTAGCCGAGGTGGACCTCAAGCACCTGCCCGATGTTCATACGGGAGGGCACGCCCAGCGGGTTAAGCACAATGTCCAGCGGGGTGCCGTCGGGCATATAGGGCATATCCTCGCGCGGCAGGATGCGGGAAACAACGCCCTTGTTGCCGTGTCGGCCGGCCATCTTGTCGCCCACGGAGATCTTGCGCTTCTGGGCGATGTAGACCCTGACGACCTGATTGACGCCGGGGTTCATCTCGTCCCCGTTCTCGCGGGTAAAGACCTTCACGTCGACTATAATGCCGCTCTCGCCGTGGGGCACCTTGAGCGAGGTGTCGCGGACCTCGCGGGCCTTTTCGCCGAAGATGGCGCGCAGCAGGCGCTCCTCGGCGGTGAGATCGGTCTCGCCCTTGGGCGTGACCTTGCCGACAAGGATGTCGCCGGCGGTGACCTCCGCGCCGACCATGATGATGCCGCGCTCGTCGAGATATTTCAGCGCGTCATCGCCGACACCGGGGATGTCGCGGGTAATCTCCTCGGGGCCGAGCTTGGTGTCGCGCGCGTCACACTCATACTCCTCGACGTGCAGGGAGGTGAACACATCCTCCATGACGAGCCGCTCGTTGAGCAGGATGGCGTCCTCGTAGTTGTAGCCCTCCCAGTTCATGTAGCCGACAAGGATGTTCTTGCCGAGGGCGATCTCGCCCTGCGCAGTGCTGGGGCCGTCCGCGAGGACGTCTCCCTTGCACACTCTTGCGCCGGCGGAGGCTATTGGGCGCTGGTTGATGCAGGTGCCCTGGTTGGAACGGGCGAATTTAATGAGCTTGTAGTCCTTGACCGCGCCGTTATCGTATTTCACGGTGACGTAGTTCGCGTCCACGCGGGTGATAAGGCCGTCGTCCTCGGCGATGACGCAGACGCCGGAGTCCACTGCGCACTTATGCTCGATGCCGGTGGCGACTATAGGCGCCTGGGTGGTCATGAGCGGCACGGCCTGGCGCTGCATGTTCGCGCCCATCAGGGCGCGGTTCGCGTCGTCGTTCTCAAGGAAGGGGATCATCGCGGTGGCAATGGAGACCATCATCATGGGGCTGACGTCGATGTAGTCCACGTCCTCGCGGTTGACCTCGATAGTGTCGTTGCGGTGGCGGCAGGTAACGCGCCTGTTGATCAGGCAGCCGTTCTCGTCAACAGGTTCGGACGCCTGGGCGACGATGAACTGATCCTCCTGGTCGGCGGTCATGTAGTCCACCTGGTCGGTCAGGCGGCAGCTGCCTTTTTCGATCTTTCTGTACGGCGCGACGAGGAAGCCGTATTCATTTGCGCGGGCGTAGGACGCAAGGTAGCTGATAAGGCCGATGTTCGGTCCCTCAGGCGTCTCTATCGGGCAGAGGCGGCCGTAATGGCTGTAGTGCACGTCTCGCACGTCGAAGCTGGCGCGCTCTCTCGACAGGCCGCCGGGCCCGAGGGCGGACATGCGGCGCTTGTGCGTGAGCTCTGCCAGAGGGTTGGTCTGATCCATGAACTGGCTCAGCGGCGAGGAGCCGAAGAACTCCTTTATCGCGGCGGTCACGGGGCGGATATTAATAAGGCTCTGCGGGGTCACGATATCGAGATCCTGCAAGGTCATGCGCTCGCGGATGACGCGCTCCATGCGGGAGAAGCCTATACGGAACTGGTTTTGCAGCAGCTCGCCCACGCAGCGGACGCGGCGGTTGCTCAGATGGTCGATATCGTCGGCCTCGCCTACGCCATGCGCGAGGCAGTTGAGGTAGTTAACGGAGGAAAAGATATCGTCGAGAACGATATGCTTGGGTATGAGTATCTCGATATTCTCACGGATAGCGTCCTTGAGCGCCTCGCCCTGGTACTGCTCGGCGAGCTGCTTCATGACGATACCGCGCACCTTCTCCTTCACGCCGACCTCCGCCGGGTCGAAGTCGATATAGTGCCGAATATCCACCATGCCGTTGGAGAAGACGCGGACCTTCTTTCCGTCGGCCTTAATGTCAAGGCTGATAACACCGGCGGCGTCAATGGCTCTCGCCTTATCGCGCGTCAGAATCTCGCCCGCATCGGCAATTATCTCGCCGGTGTAGGGGTCGGCCACAGGCTCTTCAAGCTCGAAGCCTGCGATGCGGGGATAGAGCGCGAGCTTCTTGTTGAATTTATAGCGGCCGACGTTTGATATCTCATAGCGGCGGCGGTCATAGAACAGCCCGTCGAGCAGGGATTCCGCCGACTCAACCGTCGGGGGATCGCCCGGGCGCAGCTTGCGGTATATCTCGATAAGGCACTCGTCGCGGCTGTCGGTGGTGTCCTTGTCGAGAGTGCTCACCATGCGCTCGTCCTCGCCGAATATCTCCTTGATGCGCTCGTTCGTGATAGCGCCGACAAAGGGGTCGTTCACGCAGCTGAGCCAGGTGGCGGGGGTGTTCGCGTCGTAGGAGCCCATGGCCTTGAGGAACCACGTGATGGGCAGCTTGCGGTTTTTGTCTATGCGGACGTTGAACACGTCGTTCGCGTCCGTCTCATATTCCAGCCACGCGCCGTGATAAGGGATGACCGTGGAGGCGTATATGTTTACCATGGACTTGTCGGTGGTCTTGTCGAAATAGACGCCGGGAGAACGGACGATCTGGGAGACGATGACGCGCTCCGCGCCGTTTATCACAAAGGTGCCGCCGTCTGTCATGAGCGGGAAGTCGCCCATGAAGATCTCCTGCTCCTTGATCTCCTCGGTCTCCTTGTTGCGCAGGCGTACGCGCACCTTCAGAGGGGCGGCGTATGTCGCGTCTCTCGCCTTGCACTCCTCCTCGGTGTACTTCGGCTTCTCGTTCATGGAGTAGTCGATAAAGCTCAGCTCCAGATTGCCCGAATAGTCCGTCACCGAGTCCACGTCCTTAAAGACCTCGCGCAGTCCCGTCTCAAGGAACCATTTGTAGGAGCTCTTCTGGATCTCCAGCAGACTTGGCATCTCCATGATCTCCGGGGTACGGGCAAAGCTCTTTCTCAGTGTTTTGCCGTAGAGAACATCTTTTGGCATTAGCGCACTCTCCTTATCTTTTTTGCAAACGCCCGGCTGAGTTGTTAGATAATGCAGAGCCGGTGTTGATTTTACATGGTCGAAATGCTATAATTAACGCAGTTATAAGTGGGGGTATGTCCATATCTCCTGCGAACATAGCATGCTATTCTACCATTATCAGCGCAGGCAAGTCAAGGATTTTTTTGTTAAATCTGAGAATTTTGGCGGGGGTGTCAGACTCCGGCCTCTTTTTTTATCGATTTGGCACAAAACGAAGCGCCCTCCTGCACCTGTGCGATCATAAACTCCAGTTTAAACTCCGGGAGGAAAACATATGGATCTTCGCGTGATAATCATCCTTGCGGCGGAGGCTCTGCTCGCCGTATGGCTGCTCCACCGTGAAAAGCTGCTGGGCGCCCCTGTCCGCGCCGCGGCCGCGATAGCGCTTGTGGCCGCCGCCTTCGTGCTCCGCGGGCTGGTCTTCAGCTATGAGACGCTGGACTATCAGGACTTTCTGACCAAATGGGTGGCGTATTACCGCGATAACGGCGGCTTTCTCGCGCTCAGGGAATCGGTCGGGAACTATAATATCCCCTATCTGTATTTTCTTGCGCTGTTTTCCTATCTGGATATAAAGGACCTCTATCTCATAAAGCTGCTGAGCGTCTTTTTCGACGTCGTCCTCGCCTGGGCGGCTCTGCGCCTCGCCGCCCGGTTTACGGACAGCCCGGCGCGGCGGCTCTCCTGCTTTCTCGCGGTGCTCTATCTGCCGACGGTGTTTCTCAACGGCTCCGTCTGGGGACAGTGCGACAGCACCTACGCGGCGCTCGCGCTGCTCGGCGTCTGCCTCGCGCTGGAGGACAGGCCGCTGCTCTCCATGGTCTGCGCCGCGCTCTCCTTCGGCTTCAAGCTACAGGCCGTGTTCATCCTGCCGGTGTACGCGGTGCTGTGGATGTACGGCAAATTCAACTGGAAGCACTTTCTTGTCTTCCCGCTGACCTATGTGCTGCTCGTGCTGCCGGCGGTGCTGCTCGGCCGGCCGTTTCTGGACACGCTCACGCTCTATCTGCGCCAGACCGGGAGCATCGGGGACGCGCTCAACTATAACTCATCCTCCATCTTCGCCTTTTTCCGGAACATAAGCGACGCCGCCCTCGCCTCGAAGCTCGGCGTGATCGCCGCCTTCGCGCTGATGGGTCTCATCCTCGCCGCCGCCTGGCTCAACCGCGCCCGTCTGAGCGACAGAGCCGTCCTCGGCGCGGCGCTGCTCTTCGCGATAGGCATCCCCTTTCTGCTCCCGCACATGCACGAGCGGTATTTCTTCGTCGCCGATATCCTCGCCGTCGTCCTGGCCTTCTCCTGTCCGGAGTTCGCCGTTACGGCCGTTTTGACGCAGTTTGCCTCACTTTTGGGGTATCACGCGTACCTGAAAATGCGCTATCTGCTGCCCATGCGCTATGGCTCCTGCGCGCTCGTTCTCGCCTTCATCCTGTCGCTGTTTTTCTTCCTTTCGGGGCTGTCTTCAAAAAAAGAAAAGAAGCCTGAAATTCGGTCTTGACAAATAGGGAGAATCTGCTATAATCACTTATGCCTTAAATGTGGCACGCCATATAGGTGCAAACGACTTTAAATGGAGCCGGAGCACCGGCGAGACGCGAGAGTGCTGGAACTGGTAGACAGGCACGTTTGAGGGGCGTGTGTCAACTGACGTGGGAGTTCAATTCTCCTCTCTCGCACCATAAAAGAACCGTAATTTTGATACAAGGTATCGGATTACGGTTCTTTTGTTATTTCACCCCCTACCGCTGAAAACGCCTACGCACATAGGCTTTTCTGACTTCTTTCAAACGAATACATAAATTGAGCGCCTCGAAGGATTGATTTCCTCCGGGGCGCTTTTTCGTTTTACGGCTTTTTGTATTCCGCTGTTGATTTAGTTATCGTGTGCAAGATAGGTAATCGTGCGGAAGATGGGTTTTCGTGCGGAAGATAGGTAATCGTGTGAAAGGTGGATTAACAAGTTTCGCCTCGCTCAAATCCTAAATGGTATGCGTCAGGGTGATTTGTTGGGTTTCGATCGGTACATCGTCCAGAATGTGGGAACTCGTAATTCTGCTTCCAGCGTACATGAGATACTTCACGCCGCTTGCTACAGCCATCTCTTCGGCGGCTGTGGCTTTTGCTTTTACGACTGCATCGTCAATTTTATTATCGCCCTTGACTTCGATAAGCTGATAGGAGCCGTCCGTCATCTTTGCAAGAAAATCAGGATAGTACTGACGGATTCTGCCTGACTCAGGATCGTAGTAGTGTACGGAGAGATCACCTTGATTGGATGTGAACATTCCCGTGAAGTAGACCTCTGCGACCTTGCTACTTGTGATGTACTGCATAAAGCACTCTTTCTCCGGAACGGAATCGAAGCAGTAGGTATCCGCATGGAAGCTCTTTGCAATCTGCTCTGGCGTAAATCCGGGATATCGGTCTGTAAGAACGAGGTCATCCTTTGCAGAGAACTCATAACACCCGGCATCTTTCGGCTCACGAAGAAGAACCAACTCTCTGTCCTCAGTCTTCAATTCGGAGGTGATGTCAAAGAGCGCATAGAATACAACAGGAATGATGTAATCGTCCAGGACAGCGTTATAGCGGTTGACCGCATCCAAAATCACATCCATCCCGTCCACAGCTTCTCGAAGTATTCGTGCGGCAAGAACACAGGAGATGTTCAGATAACGCGCCACTTCTCCGGCAAGAGAGAAATCGCTGTACTTCATATTCTCCTGGAGGTAGTCGATATTTTTCTCTTTAACAGTAGTGTCACGGGCAAGGCTATCCCGCTCGTACATAATGCTTGCGTACTTGGAGAGGTCGGCATCGGTTAATTTGAAATCAACGGGTGCGGAGTATTCTTTTTCGTGGAGTGTATATTCGTGCCATACTCGCTTGAGGGTGATTGTCCTCGGTGGCGGCAGAACACGAACTTGATACTTAGGGATAGCCGACCTTGACCTTCTGACCATCGGCCTTGTACTGGATATGTGGACGGAAAAAGCGAATGACGATGTGAAGTATGACCGCATCGCAACGCAGGAGGACTTTAACATATTCTGATTGAATAGAAGGTGCCGAAATGATATACTAATTAAAACTAATGGCTCGGAGGTCAGTTCTATGGGTTTAAATCCTTTTTTCCTTGTTAAGGTGACAGATAAAAAGTGGGCGGACAAGTTTCAAGATGGACAGGTTTACATGAGAGCCTTGTCCTGCTTTGGAGATTTGTCGCGTAGAGAAGCCGACTCCAATAACACTTTCAGAGGCGACGTCTTAGAAGGGTTTTCTGAAAGCTTTGAGAACGGGCATAATCCGCACGCTTTTATTAAGACACCAAGCGGACGAGTCGAAATTGTACCAAATCAAGTTGGCTTAATTGATGTCTTGTTACTACGAGAAAAGGTTTTCTGTCTGTATTCATTGGAATATGATCTCCAAAAGGGTGGGTTCATTAATCCGGATATGAAAATGCGCGATTTCGGAGATACCGCTGTAATAATTACAAATCCATTTGCATTTATACAGCGTTTTTGCTTGAAGATTATTGAGAAGTATGATTACGATTTCTGGACTTCAGCCAAGCGAGTCAGTTATGATATAAATTTGGAAAACGAACAGTATTATGATGAATATCACAAATCTCCAGCATATTCTTGGCAGAAAGAGTTTAGGTTGGTTCTTGACCTTGCAAAGGGAAAGTTTGATGCAGCTACTTTGGAAAATGTGACCGACTTTGCAAAAATGACATTTCTAGGAAAAATTGAGCTCGACACCAATCCGGATTCGATAGCAGATAGCTTAACACTTGATATCGGAGATATACATGATATAAGTGTATCGATTCCTATTATGGATTTCTGTGATGAGTACTGTAACAAACACCTTCCCGTTCCAGAACCTTTTGAGGAACTTGATATTCCGAGACCAAACTATCCTACATTTTTTCGATTAGTAGCAAAATGCTCCGAGTAATATACATTATTTGCTAATCTTAGCATCGACCAATTTACTGGTCGGTGCTATTTTTATGCCCATTTTTAGGAGGTGAGATAATTGGCAAGCAGAATAAAAGGAATATGTTTCATCACCTCCGGGGTCAGGTGGTCACTGTGCTTTTGCAAAGCTTTTTTTATTTTACCAACATCGAAATAAATCCCGGAAGCATGTAGCCCAACCTGATTTAGGGCTCTCCCGCTTTGTACAGTGCCAACCTTTACACGGTTGCCATCACTCAGCTCATTCCATCTGTCCATCTGCCGGGAGAAATACTTGTCCTCCTCAAAGGAACTATTTTCTTCCCCGGTGGGCTTTCCTCTCCTTGAGTACTGC
>JAYFNM010000038.1:0-27150 GCA_034933465.1 Oscillospiraceae bacterium
TAAAAAATGTGTAAAGCCCTTGCTTTTTGGGGTATATTCTATATAATATCCCTGTGCCTTGATATTTCTTTTAAGGAGCTTTATATGACTGATCTGAGCGTTCTTCATACGAAAAACGGCTTCATATGCGATATGGACGGCGTGATATACCGCGGGAACATGCTGCTGCCGGGCGTGACGGAGTTTGTGTCCTGGCTTGAGCGGGAGGGCAAGAAATACCTGTTTCTCACCAATTCCAGCGAGCGCTCCCCCAAGGAGCTGCGCCAGAAGCTCGCGCGCATGGGTCTCGATGTGGACGAGAGCCATTTTTACACCAGCGCCCTCGCCACCGCCGCCTTCCTGCACCGCCAGATGCCCGGCTGCACGGCCTATGTCATCGGCGCGCCGGGGCTTGTGAACGCCCTGTACGACGTGGGCGTCACCATGAACGACATCGACCCCGACTATGTCATCGTCGGCGAGACCTCCACCTATAACTTTGAGATGATAAGCAAGGCCGCGCTGCTCGTGCAGCACGGCGCGCGCCTCATCGCCACGAACTCCGACCTGACCGGCCCGACCGAGACCGGCATCATCCCCGCCTGCCGCGCGCTGGTCGCCCCGGTGGAGCTCGCCACCGGCAAGCAGGCGTATTTCATGGGCAAGCCCAACCCGCTCATGATGCGCACCGGGCTGAAGCTCCTCGGCGTACACTCCGAGGAGGCCGTCATGGTGGGCGACAGGATGGATACCGACATTATCGCCGGTCTCGAGTCCGGCCTCGACACCGTGCTCGTCCTCTCCGGCTGCACCAGCCTCAAGGAGCTGACAAAATACCCCTACCGGCCGCCCTATGTGCTCGACGGCGTGGGCGATATCCCGAAGGCCGAGGCCTGAGCCGCGATAAAAAAACGCCGCAAAAAAGCTGTCCCTCGGAGGCAACAGGCCTCCGAAGGACAGCTTTTTTTGCGCCGCGCCGCCGCGCGGCGGCCTATCTCAGCTCGTTTACCCGGCTGAAATAATTGAAAAACGCCTTGATTTCCTCCGCGCGCTCCCCATCCGCGGCGTCGGTCATATCGATCAGGATATGCTGCATGAGCAGATTCGGGAAGAATTTGAAGGGCACGCTGCCCCAGCGCGGGCGGAGCTTTTCCGGGAAATAGCTCCAGAAGGGCAGAAACTCCCGTTCGGCGAGCTCTATGCGATAGTCGGGGTGGGCGTTTATCACGCCGTCCCGGCACTCGTCGCCGAAGAAATCCTCCTCCACCATGAACGCGCCGACGATCTGCCGCCCGGCCTCGCCGCCCCTCGGGGGGACGCGGGTCAGAAGGCAGGCGGAGTTCGGGGCAAGCCGCTCGGGTATGCGTATCTCCCCGGCCGACATGCCGCTCAAATAGCGCCCCGTGCTCACGCTCCAGTCGCTCACGGGAGCCTCCGCGTTGAACGCCGCCTGGGAGCTGGGGTGTATCTTATAGGTCTTCACCCGGTTGAGGCGCTTTCGCTCCTCCTCGGCGGCGGCAAGGCTCTCTTTCTGCGTCCGCTCTATTCGGGCAAACAGCCGGTCGATGCGCCGCTGCTCGGCCCCGTCCTCAAAGGCCAGATGCTCCCTGAAGGCCTCCGGATAGATAAAACGCTTCTCCCCGACGCCGAAAACCACCGTCATCGAGCTGCCGTTCACGGCGCTCACGACGCCCTCTCCGAAAATGCTGTGTCTCACTGTCTGTCCGATCATTTTTGTTTACTCCTTTCCGCGGTATTCGCCGCGCGACGGCTCGGGTCAATCGTCCCTGGGGCCGGCCTGTTTTTTATAGCCTGTCTTGAGCGCCACGAGCTCCGGCGCGGTGATGAGGGTGACGCCCTCTTTCTGAAATTCGGGGATATCGCCCACGGTCACGGCCTCGCCCAGCGACAGCGCCGCAAGATCGATGACCACGCAGTCTATCAGATCCTCCGGCAGCGCGGAATACTCCACCTCGTATATCACCTGCTCCACAACGCCGTTTATCATGTCGCGGTTGAGCAGCTTTATCAGCGCCTTCGCGTTCACCGGCGCGTCGCTCTTGAGCGCCTGAAAGCTGAGGTGGAGCACCTCGTCGCCCACCGCCCTGTATTCGATCTCCTTGACGAGCGCCTTAAAGGCGCTGCCGTCCAGCTCCAGCTCCACGAGGCTGCCCTCATGCCGCCCGCGGAAGAGGCGGCGCGCCTCCTCCCTGTCCATCTGGCAGGAGAGGGACTCCTTGAAGCGGCCCCCGTAAACCGCGCAGGGCACAATGCCGCCTCGCCTGAGCTTTGCCGCCTTTGCGGCGGGGTCTCTTCTTGTGACGACTGTCTTATTCATTGCATATATCCTCCAAAAAAATAATGAGCATCCCGAGCCGCCGCGCGGCGGCCTGAAAAAAAAGAAGGGCTTTCCATATGACGCCTGTGCGGCGCAATACCAAAAGCCCTTCTTAAAGACGGTTCTTTTTTATTAATTTATTACAGTATAACACTTTGCGCCGCCAAAAGCAAGCCCATAAAACCGTTCCCGCCACTCCGGCGCTTTGAGCGGCTGTTTTATCTCATTTTTGAGAAAAAATCGCAAAGGCGCCGATATGGCGTTGACTTTTTCTTGATAAATCACTACAATGGTTGAGAAATGCTGAGAAACCAGCGTCGGGGAGGGAAAAACATGATAGATGCGGAGCTAACCAAGGAGATGTGGGCCGATTTCATATACGAGGGCAGGCTCGACCCGCGCCTCAGGCCGGAGATCGCCGATTCCTGGCAGAAATGCCGCCGCGCCGGGGTAAACCCGAACGGAGGCATAGGCAAGTCCATCGAGAAGGCTGTGTTCGAGAGCGTGTACAACGCAAACCGGGAGCTGATAAACACCGCCCTGCCCATCATGCGCAGCGTGTTCAACGTTGTCCAGAGCACGAGCTATCTCATGGTGCTGACGGACAGCCTCGGCTACATCCTTGAGACCATGGGCGACGAGGAGATCAAATCCAAATGCGCCGACGTCCGCTTCGAAAAGGGCAAGCTCTGGAGCAGCAGCGAGGTCGGCACGAACGCCATCAGCATCGCGCTCGAATACGACTTGCCCATACAGACCGTCGCCGCCGAGCACTACTGCCGCACGCACCAGAGCTGGACCTGCTCCGCCGCGCCCATACACGGCCACAACGGCGAGATCATCGGCTGCATTGACCTCTCCGGCGACGTGGCCAGCGTACACGAGCACACGCTGGGGCTGGCCATCGCCGCCGCCTACGGCATAGAGGGGCAGATAAAGATCCGCCGCAACGCGATGCTCCTCAACTCCGCGCTGGACGCCTCGACCGAGTCCATTTTCCTCGTCGGCAGCGACTACAGAACCTTCTGGATGAACAAAAAAGCGCGCAAGCTCTGTCAGGACACGCACGACGACCTGCAGGGGCGCGACTTCCGCGAGATACTGCCGGACGCCGTCTGGGCGAAGGACAAGGAGTTTTTCACGGACGACACCCGCCTTGTCCTCAGCGGCGGCACGCAGAGCTGCGGCGCGGACATCAGCCCCATAATGGAGTTCGGCCGCGCGCTCTTCAGCGTCACCCTGCGCAAGCAGAAGCACCTGCTAAACGCCGTCAACAAGCTCAGCCGCAACCGCGCCATGTACAGCTTCGAGGACTTTCTCACCAACGACAGCGACATGATAAAGACCCTCTCCCTCGCCAAGCGCATCGCCGACTATGACGGCAACATCCTCATAGAGGGCGAGAGCGGCACCGGCAAGGAGATGATAGCGCAGTCCATCCACAACGCCGGCAACCGGCACGACGGCCCCTTCGTCACCGTCAACTGCGCCACCATCCCGAGAGAGATGCTCGAATCTGAGCTGTTCGGCTGCGTGGCCGGCGCCTTCGGCGGAAAGATCACGGAGGGCAGCCCCGGCCGCTTCGAGCTCGCCCAGCACGGCACGGTGCTGCTCGACGAGATATCCGAGATGCCGCTGGAATTTCAGACCAAGCTCCTGCGCACCGTCGAAAACCACAGCGTCCGCCGCCTCGGCAGCAGCCAGGACATCGCTCTCGATATCCAGATAATCGCCGCGACGAACGCGCCGCTCGACCAGCTTGTCGCAAAGGGCGCCTTCCGCGCCGACCTGTACCACAGGCTGAAC
This sequence comes from Oscillospiraceae bacterium, assembly GCA_034933465.1. Classification (GTDB taxonomy): domain Bacteria; phylum Bacillota; class Clostridia; order Oscillospirales; family Oscillospiraceae; genus Limivicinus. The sequence continues at coordinate 4,124 of JAYFNM010000038.1, forward strand.
GTCCTCAAGCTCTATATCAAGCCCCTGCGCCAGCGCCCGGGCGACATAGCGCTCTGCGCGGACAGCATCCTCCGGCGGCTCAACGCGAACAACCCCGGCATGGAGAAGACCGCCGCGCCGGGCTTCATGAAGGGTCTGCTCGAGCACGACTGGCCCGGCAATGTGCGCGAGCTGCAAAACGGCCTCGAGCGCGCCTTCTATTCCGACCCCGGCAGAGAGCTCAGCACCGACACGCTGCGCTACGTATTCGAGCTCGGCCCCGAGAGCGAGGCTCAGAGCGCCCCGTCCGGCGGGGGCGACGAGTCCGCGGCCGGCGCGATACGGGCGGCGCTCGCCCTCTGCTCCGGCAGCGCGGAGGCGGCCGCGGAGCGCCTTGGCTGTAGCCGCGCGACGCTTTACAGGCGCATGAAGGAGCACGGCATCAAGCCCAAGAGCTTCAAATAAGCTCCCCGCCCTCTTGTCACAGTGCACAAATCACCCGCCAGGAGTTTAACCTGGCGGGTGATTTTTTCTCTTTCTCCGTGAAATTATCTCATGTGCCTGATATTTTCTCAAGAGCGGCGAGAAAATGAGAAAAATGAAGCTGTGAATTGCCTGGCAATCGGCATATGAGACAGTAATCAGCCTGTATCTTTGTGCTGAGTTCTGAAAAACTGATTTTTGCTCAAAAACCCTTGAGATTATCGTGATAAAGTTATAGTATATTGTCAATCGGAGGGGCGGGGGCAGGGCATGTTTCTCCGCCGTCCGAGACGCCCGGCTCAGCTTTTGAGAAATTTTCAGGCGCTCAGGCGCGGGCGGCGCGGTCTTTCGGCCGTTGCCGGCGCGGCTCCGGGCAGCTCCCACAGTGTCTCCATTTTTTTGAGAAAATCATATAAGGAGGTTTTCAAATGGCAGTCAGCAAAGAACAGATGAAAGACATCTATCTCCGCATGCGCCGCATCCGCGCTTTCGAGTCGGCAGCCGCGAGGCTGTTCGCGGAGGGCAAGATCTACGGCTTCGCTCATTTGTATCTGGGCGAGGAGGCGATCGCCCCGGCGGTGTGCGAGTGCCTGCGGGATGATGACTACATCACCAGCACCCACCGAGGCCACGGCCACATCATCGCCAAGGGCGGCGACCTCAACCTCATGATGGCGGAGCTCTTCGGCAGATACACCGGCTACTGCAAGGGCAAGGGCGGCTCGATGCACATCGCCGACAGGGACAAGGGCATCCTCGGCGCCAACGGCATCGTCGGAGCTGGACAGTGCATCTCCTGCGGTGCGGGCCTGTCGATAAAGCTCAGAGGGACCGATCAGGTCTGCGTCTGCTTCTTCGGCGACGGCTCCACCAACCAGGGCACCTTCCATGAGTCGCTGAACATGGCGTCTATATGGAAGCTGCCGATAGTCTTCGTGTGCGAGAACAACCACTACGGCATTTCCATGAGTCAGGATCGCCATCAGGCCATCAAGGACATCGCCGACAGGGGCGCGGCCTACAACATCCCCGGCGTCTCGGTCGACGGCAACGACCCGCTCGCCGTGTACGAGGCGGCCGAGGAGGCCGTGGCCAGAGCCAGAGCCGGCAAGGGACCAACGCTCATCGAGTGCAAGACCTACCGTCAGCACGGCCACTTTGAGGGCGACCCCGGCACCTACAAGCCCAAAGAGGAGCAGGCCGCATGGATGGCCAAGGACCCCATGCCCCGCTACGCGAAATTCCTGGAGGACAACGGCGTTATGAGCGCCGAGGAGATCAAGCAGGTGGACGATTCCGTCGCCAAGGAGCTCTCGGATGCCATCGCGTTTGCCGATGCGCAGCCCTTTGCGCCGCTGGAGAGCGCTGTCGTGGATGTCTACTCCGATATCGTCGAGGAGGTGCGTGAGAGATGAGTATGATGACATACGGTGAAGCCATTCGCGAGGCTATGAGCATCAAAATGCGCGAAGACCCCAATGTTGTGCTGTTCGGCGAGGATGTCGGCAGATTCGGCGGCTGCTTCGGCGTCAGCGCGGGGATGCTAGACGAGTTCGGCCCCGAGCGGGTCAGGGACACGCCCATCTCCGAGGGAGCTATCATCGGCTGCGCCGTCGGAAGCGCGGCGACAGGGCTCAGACCCATAGCAGAGCTCATGTTCAACGACTTTCTGACGGTCGGCATGGATCAGCTCGTAAACCAGGCGGCCAAAATGCGCTTCATGTTCGGCGGCAAGATCTCCATGCCGATGGTCGTGCGTCTGCCCGCGGGCGCGGGCACCGGCGGTGCGGCGCAGCACTGCCAGAGCCTTGAGGCGTGGATGACCCACGTCCCCGGCCTGAAGGTCGTATATCCGAGCAACGCCCAGGACGCTCTGGGTCTGCTGCTCAGCTCCATCGACGACGACAACCCCGTCATGTTCTTTGAGAACAAGTGCCTCTACGCCGTCAAGAGCGAGGTCACAAGCAAGGAGCCCATCCCTCTCGGCAAGGGCCGCATAGCCCTTGAGGGCAGTGACCTCACCATCATCACCTACGGCCGCCAGGTCTACACCGCGCTCGACGCGGCGAAGAAGCTCGCGGAGGACGGCATCTCGGCCGAGGTCATCGACCTGAGGAGCCTCTATCCTCTTGATAAGCAGATCATCGCAGACAGTCTCGCCAAGACGCACAAGGCCGTCATCATCACCGAGGAGACCCGGCGCGGCGGCTACGGCGGCGAGATCAGCGCCATCATCAGCGAAGAGATGTTCGACCAGCTCGACGCCCCCGTGGCTCGCATCGGCTCGCTTGACACGCCCGTCCCCTTCGCCCCCAATCTTGAGCAGTACTATATGCCGAACGATGTTGATATCGTCGTCGCGGCGAAGAAAATGTTCTGAGTTTCCAGCGTTTTTCAGCCGTTCCGCGGCTCCCTGCCGCGGAACGGCTGTAATCGAGAAACAGGAGGAGCCGCCATGGCAGCCATAGGAATAATCGCGAACCCTGCCTCCGGCAAGGACATCAGAAGGCTCGTCTCATATGCCACGACCATCGACAACAACGAGAAGGTGAACATCTGCAAGCGCATCGTGCTGGCGGCCAGCGGTCTCGGCATAGAAAAGGCCGTGTTCATGCCCGACACCTTCACTATCGGCTACAGCGTCCGCTATCAGCTTGAGGACGACAAGATGCCCGCCTGCGATATAGAGGTGCTCGATTTCATGTTCGACGCGTCCATGGCGGACACCGTGCAGGCGGCGCGCATGATGGAGGAGCGGGGCGTCGGCTGCGTGGTCGTGCTCGGCGGCGACGGCACCTCGCGGGCGGCGGCGAAGGGGCTCACGGACACCCCCCTGCTGCCGATATCGACCGGCACGAACAACGTCTATCCGCAGATGATGGAGGGCACCGTGGCCGGGATGGCCGCCGCCGCCTGCGCGCGGATGGACGAGCCGAGGAGCGTGTGCATCCGCGACAAGCGAATCGAGGTGTATGTAAACGGCGTGTTCCGCGACATCGCGCTCATAGACGCGGTCGTCTCGGACGACGACTATATCGGCGCGAAGGCGATATGGGACCCAAGGCGCATGAAGCGCATAATCGTCACGCGCTGTCACCCGGCCTCCATCGGCTTTTCCGCCGTCCCCGGCGCGTACAACATCGTCGAGGACAGCGACCCCTTCGGCTGTGCCGTGGAGATAGGCTCCCCGGGCATACCCGTGCGCGCGCCGATTGCCGCCGGGATACTCACGCGCATGGAGCTCAGCTCCGCCCGCCTGCTCCACCTCGGCGAGCCGTACTCCTTCACCGCCGACAGCCCCTGCATGATAGCGCTCGACGGCGAGCGGGAGATCAAGCTCTTCCCCGGCGACCGGGCGGAATTCATCGTGACGCATGACGGTCCCTGGCGCGTTCTGCCCCGCAGAGCGCTGTCGGCAGCCGCTGAACTCGGAATGTTCAGGGGATAAAAACACCCCCTGTTTTCATAGAAACAATAATAAGGAGGCAAATATGGCCAAAGAAGTAGTGATGCCGAAGCTGGGCCTGACGATGACGGAGGGCACGGTGAGCAAGTGGCTCAAGCATGAGGGCGAGCCCATAAAGGAGGGCGAGCCGTTTTTTGAGGCGGAGACGGACAAGCTGACGAACACCATCGAGGCGACGGCGAGCGGAGTTGTGCGCGCGCTGCTCGCGAAGGAGGGAGACACGGTGCCCGTGCTGGGGCGTGTCGCGATCATCGCGGCGGCGGACGAGGATATCGGCGCGCTGCTCGACGGAGCTCCCGCGGCGGCTCCGGCCGAGGCGGCAAGGCGCCCGGCGGGGCGCGTCATAGCGTCTCCGGCGGCGAAGAAGCTCGCGGCGGAGAAGGGCATAGACCTGGCGCTCGTCACCGGCACCGGCCCCAACGGCCGCGTCACCGAGGACGACGTGAAGAAGTACAACCCCGCGCCCGCGCCCGAAGCGCCGAAGGCCGAGGCGGCCGTCAAGGCGAGCCCTCTCGCGGCCAAGGTGGCCTCCGATCTCGGGATAGACCTCTCCGCCGTCAATGCGCACGGCCGGGTGCTCGCCGAGGACATCCTTAAATATCTCGAGGGCAGCCGCGAGAAGGCCGAAGAGACGCCGAGGGAGGAGACCGTACCGATGAACGGCATGAGAAAGGCCATCGCCAAAAACATGCTCAACTCCCACCTGACCTCCCCCACCGTCACCTTCAACCTGTCGGTGGACATGTCGGAGATGAAGCGCTGGCGCGAGCAGCTCAAGGCGAGGGAGATAAAGGTCAGCTATACAGACCTGCTGGTCAAGTTCGTGGCGCAGGCGCTCACCGAATACCCGCTGCTCAACTGCTCCATCGAGGACAACAGGATAATCTACAAGCACTATGTGAACATGGGCGTGGCCGTCGCGCTGGATAACGGGCTGGTCGTCCCGAACGTGGCCGACGCCGACAGAAAGAGCCTCAGGGAGATCTCCGCCGAGGTGAAGGAGCTGGCGGGGCTGGCGCGCAGCGGCGGCCTGCCGATGGAGAAGCTGCGCGGCGGAACCTTCACGATAACCAATCTCGGCATGTACGGCATAGAGAGCTTTTCCCCCATCATAAACCAGCCCGAGGTCGCCATCCTGGGCGTGACGACGATGGAGGACAGGGTGGTCGTGCGAAACGGGGAGATGGTCATCCGCCCGATGATGACGCTCTCGCTGACGGCGGATCACCGCGTGGTGGACGGCTCGGTCGCGGCGGAATTTTTGCAGAGGGTCAAGACCCTGCTTGAAAACCCCGCGCTGATGCTGGCATAAGGAGGATAAGGAAATGGCGAAAGACGTAGTAATGCCGAAGCTCGGCCTGACAATGACCGAGGGTACGGTCTCCGCGTGGCACAAGAACGAGGGCGACGCCGTCAAGGAGGGCGAGGCTCTCTTCGACGTCGAGACCGACAAGCTCACAAACACCGTCGAGGCCTACAGCGCGGGCACGCTCCTGAAGATATACGTCCCGGCGGGCTCCACCGTCCCCTGCCTTGCGAGGGTCGCCGTGATCGGCGAAAAGGGCGAGAAGGCGGAGGACGCGCCGGCGGCCGCGCCCGCGAAGGCGGAGCAGGCGGCGGAGGAGGGCGGCACGGTGCTCGTCATCGGCGGCGGCCCCGGCGGCTACACGGCGGCCATCCGCGCCGCCCAGCTGGGCGCGAGGGTGACGCTGATAGAGAAGGCCGAGGTCGGCGGCACCTGCCTCAACCGCGGCTGTATGCCCACGAAGGCCATGCTGCACACCTCCGAGATATACGAGACGGCGACCTCCAGCGCCGACATGGGCATCTCCTGCGCGGAGGTCAGGGTCGATTGGGAGAAGGTACAGGGCTTTCGCGCGTCCATCGTCAGCAAGCTCACCTCCGGCGTGAAGGCGCTGATAAAGCTCAACAAGATAAGGCTCGTCGAGGGCGAGGCGAAATTTACCGGCGCGAAGACGGTCTCCGCCGGCGGGAAGGAGTACGGCGCGGACAGGATAATCATCGCGGCGGGCTCTTACCCGATAATTCCCGGCATCCCCGGCCTGAAGGACAGCAGCGCCGTCATAGACTCCACCGCCTGCCTCTCGCTCGACCATATCCCGGAGAGCCTGCTCGTCATCGGCGGCGGCGTCATCGGCCTTGAGCTCGGCAGCGTGTACCGCCGTTACGGCGCGAAGGTCACGGTCGTCGAGATGCAGCCGCGGCTGCTGCCGCTGATGGACGGCGAGCTTACGGCCCTGCTGCAGGATAAGCTCACGCGCGAGGGGCTGGAGATATATACAGATTCCCAGGTGCTCTCCGTGGAGGACTTCGACGGCGGCGCGAGGGTCAGGGTAAAGTGCCCGGACGGGGAGAAGAACTTCACCTGCGAAAAGCTGCTCCCGGCCGTGGGTCGCGCGCCGCTCACGGCGGCGCTGGAGCTCGGAAAGGCGGGCATAAAGGCCGAAAAGGGCTTCATCCAGACCGACAGCCATATGGAGACGAACGTAAAGGGCGTCTACGCCATAGGCGACTGCAACGGCAAGCTGATGCTGGCGCACGCCGCGATGGCGATGGGCGAGGTGGCCGCGGAGAACGCCATGGGCGCGCAGCGGAGCTTCGACCCCGAGCAGAGCCCGAGCTGCGCGTATGTCGGGCCGGAGTTTGCGGGCGTGGGCTACACCGAGGAGAAGCTCAAGGCGCTGGGCGTCGACTACAAGGCGGGGCGCTTCCCGACCAGCGGCAACGGCAGAAGCCTTGTCGCCGGACATACCGACGGCATGATAAAGGTGCTCGCGGGCGCGAAATACGGCGAGATACTGGGCGTACACGTCCTTGCGCCGAGCGCGACCGAGATAATAGAGGAGGCGGCGCTCGCCATAAGGCTGGAGGCCACGCTCGACGAACTGACCGAGACCATTCACTGCCACCCCACCGTGGCGGAGGCGCTGCGCGAGGCGGCGCTCGCCGCGGACAAGAAGGCCATACATATCCCCAACAGAAAGTGAGAGTGACAACATGCTAAACGCGGCTTTCATCTTCATCGCCCCCGGAGCCGACCCGAGGCGCGACCGCGCCACTGTCGAGACCCCCTCCGTCCGCCTGACGAGCATCGGCGTGAGCAGCTACGCGCAGGGCGCGGACGCCGCGCGCGAGATGGCGGAGGCGGGCTGCACGGCGATAGAGCTCTGCGGCGGCTTCGGGATACGCGGCACCTATCTTGTGGAGCAGGCCGTCGGCGGCCGGGCGCGCATCGGCGCCGTCCGCTTCGACCTCCACCCCGGCCTTGACAACAGGAGCGGCGACGAGTTATTCTGAAGCGGGCGGGACGCGGCAGGCCTGTTTTCGCCCCATTCGATCCATGCGGGAGGCAGAGCCATGGAGCTTATAGACATCTATGACGGCAGCCGACGAAAGACCGGCCGGACGGCGGAGCGAAGCAGCCCGCTCTCGCCCGGAGAACGCTGTCTGGTCGCGCACCTGTGCCTGTTCGACAGCCGGGGCGAGCTGCTCATCCAGCGGCGCAGCGCGGAAAAAAAGCGCTATCCCGGCTGCTGGGATCTGAGCGCGGGCGGCTTTGTGCGCAGCGGCGAGGACAGCCTTCAGGCCGTCCTGCGCGAGACGCGGGAGGAGCTGGGTCTCAAGCTTCGCGCGCAGGAGCTGTCCTTCATCCTCACCGAGCCCTTTTCCTATGTGCTCGACGACTTCTATTTTGCCCGGCTCGATCTCGAGCCCGCGGCGCTCTCCCTGCAAAGGGAGGAGCTCTCCGCCGCGGAGTTCTGCCCCGCCGAGACGCTGTTTCGTCGCCTTGCCGAGGGCAGCTTCGTCGATTACAGCGCCACGCTGATGGAGAGCATCCTCGCCTTCGAGCGCGCGCGGCGCTAAAGCAGCTATACAAACCGAACCGGCGGAGCAGGTCAGACCTGCTCCGCCGGTTTAGTGCGCTTTTTATCTCCCCTGTCCGCTCATGTCGAAGCGGGAAGAGGCTTCGGGCTTTTTTCAAACCCCGCTCAGATCGTCGTCCGCCATGCACAGATGGACGGCGCCTACCTTGAAGGTCTTCGGGAGGGCGAGGATATTCGGCGCGGGGCCGGTGAATTTTCTCGTCGCGTCGGCAAGGGCTTCCTCAAAGGTGGCTCGCGTCTTCAGCCCCATCCCCCGCGCTATGCCCGGCTCCTGAGCGCCGACGATATAGATCGCGCTCGTATTCATCTCGGCGATGTGCCCGCAGCTCATCATCGAGAAGCCGTGGAAGGGATGGAAGGCGTTGGCGAAGCGGTATTTCCGTATATACTCCTCGTTGGTGGCAAAATACTCGCCGTAGCGGTTCATGTCGGCAAGGGTGTTCATGCGGTCGTGCTGGAACAGCTCGTACAGCTCCCTGAGGTAGGGCCAGCGCTTATCATGGAAGTACCCGTTACATATCGACGAGCAGATTATAACGCATCTGTCGCTCATCACGCGCTTGTGACGTATGACCTGGGCGGACAGCGCCTGCATCATCTGGATGGGATTCGTGCCCATCCCGTCGCCGTAGTGGAAGTCCTGCGGCATACCGAACACCATAATGTCGTACTTCTTTTCGGCCCACGGCACATAGGTGCGGCGGTTCGCCGTCTCCCAGGACACGGGCATCATCTGCGCTGCATAGCCGCTGTATATGGCGATCTGGCGCGAATATGTGTCGAGCACGGCGTCGCAGCAGAAGAAGGGGTGCCCCATCTTCTCCTCCATGTACATGCCTATCTCGTCGAATTTCGTGCGCATGAGCGAATGCCCGGATACGGGCACGAAATCGCCGCGGTGCATCACGGACGGGACATGGTGGCTCGCTATCGACCGCCAGTGCGTTATCCCCGTCGCGCAGTGCTTGTAGCCGCCGGAGTATCCGCCGTAGGGGTTGCCCTGGGTGTGGCCGATGAGAATGGGGATGTCGCAGTTATAGACATAGCTGTTCATGAGCACCGGGTCGCCGCGCCGTGTGCAGCCGAGGTCTACCATGTGCTCGGGGTCCTCGCTGTCGTGCGAGCTTATCTGGCCGCAGGGATAAAACTCTCTGTAGAGCTCTTCTCCGAATATCTTCTTTATCTCCGCCTCTGTGGCGCGCGGATGAAGTCCGTTGGAGACGATGAACCTGATATCCTCTTTTTTAACTCCCGCCCCGTACAGCTCATTGAGGCAGGCTCTTATCGAGACCTTGCGGTGGCTGGTCTCCTGGGTTCCGCCCTTCACGATGTCGGGGATGACGAATACGACCTTCTTTCCGGGGGCGGCAAGCTCCCGGAGCGGCGGCATTCCGATCGGATTTCTGATGCTGTCGAGCGTGGCGCTGTAGAGGCTGTCCCAGTCCTGCGGAAGGTGCGGCGGGTCGGTCACAGTCTCGCCGGGAATAAAAACATCCGTCGTGTCCGGCAGCTCCGCCGCCAGCGTTCCGTTCCCATATTCAAAATCAAGCTTCATTTCTGTTCCCTCCGCCCATTAGATATGTGCTGATTATCTCGGCGTACTCATCCGGATAAAAGCCTATCTCGCCGCTGAACCTCGTGAGCGCGATCAGCCCGCCGTCTATCTCGTCTATCGACGCGAGCATTCCGGCGTTGTCCTTCTTCAGCCCGCCCCCATAGACCACGTCCGCGCCTCCGGTGACCTCTTTTATAAATCTCGCCGCCCCTGTGATATACGGCCTGTCCGCGGGAGCCTTGCCCGGCCCTATCGACCAGACCGGCTCGTAGCCGATAACTATCCCGGCTCTGTCCACTCCGTCCAGACCTGTCTCCAGCTGCTCGCGGAGAACCTCCTGCCAGCGCTCCTGCTCCTCGCTTTTCTCTCCCACGCAGTAGAGCACGCGCAGGCCGCTCTTCACGGCCGCCTTCACCTCGCTGTTGAGGAGGCGGTTGACGGCGGAGCTGTCCGAAACCCCGGCCTCCGCGAGGATACCGGCCTTGTCCGCCCGCTCCTCACAGTGGCCGATGATGGTATGCGTCACGCCCATGGCGCGCATCGCGCTCGCCGGCCTGTTCGTTGTGAACGCGCCGAAATTGCCGCCGGGAGTTGTGTCCAGGCGATACACGCCCTGGCAGCCGACGGCGACGGGGCTACCCGCGCTTTTCGCCGCGACGGCGCCCGGAATGTGCGCCTCGGGGAAAAAGTCCACAAACTCAACCTCGTCGGGAGAATAGCCGCGCAGCTGCTCCCGGGTGTTTTCTATTATATACGCGCCCCACCGCGCTATGGGGGAGAGCCTGTTGACGCCGCCGAATTCAGGCGGGACGTCAAAGCGCTTGAGATTCAGATATAAGTGCTTCATACGGCTCAATACCTCCTCAAATTGCAGTATTGCGGCAGCTCGCCGCCGAGCAGCGGCAGCGCATAGTCGAAGAACTCCTCCGATACGCAATTGCCGTCTATGATCCAGCCGCGCGGGAATTTTTTCTCCACGTTTGCGACCGCCGCGAGCGGCGTCAAAAACATATCGCTCGTATAGCCGCCGGCTCTGTCCGCGCTTATCGCGACCATGCCGCCGGTCTCTCCGGCAAGGGCGAAATCAAGCGCCGCCCTGCCGACGCCGTACGCCTCGCGGCGATCCGTTTCGGACACGTAGGCCATGCTCGTGCGCCCGAGAAGCCCCGGCTTCTCCGCTCTGGATTTTATTTTCAGCCTCTCGATTATCTGCGTGGAAATATACTGGGCGGTGCCGCCGGGCACGCTGTGCCCGAAGCCGTCTACGACGCCCGTCTCCGCGAGCGGCCTGCCGCTCCTGTCGCACAGCCCCTCGCTGACCGTCACAAGGAGGCCGCGGCCTCTGGAGTACCTGTCCTCTATGTCGGCGAGCATCCCGTCCATATCGACGCCGAGCTCCGGCAGATAGACAAGCTGCTCGCAGGGGGTCAGCCTTGAGGCCAGCGCGCCGGCGGCGGTGATCCATCCGGCGTTTCTGCCCATCAGCTCGAGCACGACGACGTGTATCGGGAGCGCAGAGGCGTCCAGCGCGAGCTCGGACGAGCATATCGCGGCGTATCTCGCCGCGCTGCCGTAGCCGGGGCAGTGATCCGTGACGTCGAGATCGTTGTCGATGGTCTTGGGTATGCCGATGACCTTTATGTCCAGCTTCTCGCGCGATATCAGCCGGCTTATCTTGTCGCAGGTATCCATGGAGTCGTTCCCGCCGTTATAGAAAAAGGCCTTGACCTCGTTTTTTATGAGGCAGTCCAGCACGGCGGGGAAATCCGCCTCGCAGAGCCTGCGTCGGCAGGAGCCTATGGCGGAGGCGGGGGTGAAGCTCAGCCGCTCCGTCTCGCTCGCCGGGATATCGGTGAGGTCGATGAGCCGGTTTTGAAGCAGTCCCTCCGCGCCGAACTGCGCGGCATAGATCCTGTCTACCCTGCCCGAGCCGCGCGCGGCCTCGATAAGACCGCGCAGCGAGCTGTTGATCACGGCAGTCGGCCCTCCGCCGTGAGCGATCAGAATATTATAAGCCATATGGATGACCATCCCTTACATATGTTGGGCGGAGCGCCCGGCGCTCAGACGCCGCTTTTTTTATAACGCTCGGCCATTTCGTCGAGAGAGACCTGCTCGACGAGCGGAGCCTTCCCGACGCTCTCAAAATCGACGATGAGCGTCCCGACCGTCTCCCTGACGCCGCGCTCTATGCAATCGACGACCTTTCCGACGGCGGCGTCCGGAACAGTGCCGAACATGACCGTATCCATGAGCGGCGTCAAAAACTCTCTCGGGTCGAAGGCGCCGGGTCTGGCCAGGAGAAGCTCGTAAACGGCCTTTATGCTGCCGCTGTCCCTGAGCGCGGGCTCGTAATAAAACAGCTCGCGCAGGTTGCGCGTGACGGCGAGGCGGATGTCGGTGTCAACGTTTATCTTGGCTATGCCGAGCTTGGACACCTCGATAAGCTGCTCCTTGGGTATCCCGTAGGCGTTCTCTATTCTGCCGCCCAGCGCGTTTATCTCGTTGACGATATATTTCGGCACCGTCGATGAGCCGTGGCTCACCAGCGCGCAGAATATCCCCTCGTGGCGCAGGCATTCCTTTGTGGCGATGGCTATCTCTTTTCTGATGACGGTGTTTTTCCCCTTGTTCGCGCCGTGCTTTGTACCATAGCTGATCGCGAGCGCGTCTACCCCGGTCTTTTTGATGAAATCGACGGCGTCGAGCGGGTTTGTATATGTGGAGGTCTCGGAAAACACATGGTCCTCGACGCCGGCGAGCACCCCGAGCTCCGCCTCGACCGTCACGCCGCGCGGATGGGCGAGCTTTATGACCTCTCGCGTCAGCTCGACGTTTTCATCAAACGGCAGGGAGGAGCCGTCTATCATCACGCTGGTATAGCCGCCGTCCATCGCCGCAAGGCAGGACTCCACGGTCTTTCCGTGGTCGAGATGGAGCGCGACGGGGACGCGGCTCGTCGCCGCGTATTTTTTCACGGCGTTTGCGATATTGTTCGCGCCGACCTTTTTCTCCTCAAGAGTCCCGTTTGCGAAATCGGTGCGGCCGCCCATAAAGGCGTTGGCCAGATCCGCGCCCTGTATTATCGCCGCCGAGCGGAACAGCTCGTGTATCTCTATGACCGCTTTCGCCTGCGCCACGGCGTTGACATTGAACGCGCCCTGGGCAAAATTATACTTTTCCGTCGCCTCGAGTATGGGGCGCATGGGTATCAAAGGCATTAGTCGATCCTCCTGTTATGTTTTGTTGAACACTTGCCGGCCGCGGACGAACACCCTGCTCACGTTCAGCTGCTCATCCGTCAGGGTGAGGCTCGCGTCGCAGCCGCGCTCCAGTCTGCCGAGGCGGTCGCCGACGCCTATCAGCGCGGCGGGATTTTCGGTGAGCGCGGGCACGAGCTCCGCCAGCGGCCTGCCCGTGAAGCGGCGCAGGTTTTTAAGCGCGAGATCCATGGTCAGGGTGCTTCCGGCTCTGGTGCCGTCGCTCGTCAGCTTGGCGTCGCCGTTGAGCACGGTTATCGGGTTTATGCCCAGCATGTACTGCCCGTCGGGAAGACCGGCGGCCATGATGGAGTCGGTCACGGCGACAACCCTCTCCCCACCCTTGGCCTTGAAGAGCAGCCGCACGGAGGCGGGGTGCAGATGCCGCCCGTCACAGATAGCCTCGCAATATATGTCGCTCTCCAGCGCCGCGCCCATGATGGCGGGCTCGTGCTGGTGGAACAGCCGCATCGCGTTGAAGGTGTGGGTGGAGGCCTTCGCCCCCAGGGCGATACAGGCCATCGTCTGGTCATAGGTGGCGGCGGAGTGCCCCATGGCGACGGCCGTGCCGCCGGATATCTCTCCCACCATCTGCTCCACGCCGGGAACCTCCGGCGCGACGGTAATATACCTCACGGCTCCCCCCGCGGCGCTCTGGCAGCGGCGGAAATATTCCGCGTCGCCCTGCCTAAGCATGGATCTCGGCATGGCGCCGGCATAGGCGGGGGACAGGAACGGCCCCTCCATATGTATTCCGAGCAGCTCCGCGCCGTCATAGGGCTCCGCCATCACTTTTTTCGCCTCGCCGATGACGCGCAGGGTCTGCTCCTCGCTGTCGGACAGAACGCTGCACAGCCAGCCGGTCACGCCGTGCGAGGCGAAGAAGCTCCCGATCCTTCTCAGGCCGTCTGCGTCGGCGGCGTTGACGTCCACCCCCACGGCGCCGTGGGTATGCAGGTCTATAAAGCCCGGAAGCAGCAGCCCGCCGCCCGCATCGACAACAAGGTCTCCGCGCTCCGCACGCACCCGGCCGACGGCCGTTATAAGGCCGTCCTCTGCCCGCAGGCCGCCGCCTTCAAAGGCCCCCGCGCGAAACAGCCGCGCGTTTTCTATACACAGGCCGCTCATACTACCGCCCTTGCCGACGCGACGTCGTTGGCGTAGATGAGGGCGTCCGGATGCTTTTGCAGCAGCGTGGCGGGGAACGCGGCCGTTATCTCGCCGCAGGCGGCGCGGCGCAGGACGGCTCTGTGCCAGTCGCGGAACACGCCGAGGCGTACCTTCCGCGAGGCGAGTATCTCGGCCATGCCTATGGTCACCGCCCTGGCGGGCATCTCCTCCATGGCTCCGCCCAGATCGCCGACGCTGTTCACCGCCCTCGTCTCTGGCAGGATCGAAAGCCTGCGCACGCTGAGCGCGGAAAACTCCTCCGGGCTCAGCTCCGCGCGCGGCTCGTTAAAGGCCAGATGACCCGTTATCCCTATGCCGCCGAAGCAGATATCCGCCCCGCCCAGCTCGCGCAGAAGGCGGCTCTGTTTTTCGGTGTCCTCCGGGTCGGGGAACACTCTCTGTCCGGCGGGCATAACGAGGGCAGGGTCGATCCGGCTGTATACGTTCCTGTCCATGAAGCCGCGGAAGGACAGCGGGTCGTTTATGTCTATATACCGGTCGTCGTCCGTCAGGTATTCGTCCATATTAAAAAACCAGACGTCTTTAAGCGAAATGTGTTCGGCATTAATCAGTCTGACAAAATACTCATATTGGCCTACCGGGCCCACAGGGCATATAAACGCCGTCCTGCGGCCGATAGAGTTGTTGTTTCTGATCTCATCGCGCATTTCCATGGCCATCTTTTTGAACACCTCTTCCGAGGCGCCGAGGCAGAGCACGGGCGTTTTTGCCCTTTGGGTCAGCTGTTCAGCGGAAAATCTGTAGTAATCGTGCATATTATTACCTCTCATGCTGCCTGCGGAGGGGGCCGCTGCTTCCGTCAAGGAACAACGGCCCCCCTGTGCAGTGATCTTATAAACCGGCGGCCTTCGGCCCTTTACTTCATGGTTCCGGTGGCAGTCTTGATAAACTGGTCGAGGATGACGTCCTTGCCCTGAGGGGCGGTGGCGTCGTCAAGGCCGTTGTTGCCCATGTGCGAGGCGCGGATCTGGTTGAGGTAGACATAGCCCTGAGACTCGGGCGTGGCGAACAGCTCGGTAAGCTCGGCCTTGCTCAGCCAGTGGGCGGCCTGAGAGTCGTAATCGGCCTCGGACAGCTGGTCGAAGGGTATGGCAAGCTCGATGCACTTGTCCCAGTTGGCCTCGTCGGCTCTGAAGTCCATCGCGTCCACAAGCGCGTTTACAAAGGCCTGTACCAGCTCGGGGTGCGCCGCGGCGAATTCCTTGTTCACGGCCCAGGTGCTGGGGGTTATGGTGTCGGACAGATGCGTAAAGGTCGTGGCGGCGACGGCATAGTTGGCGGTGTCGGCCTGGAGGACGGCTCTGGTGTTGCCGAAGGTGATGCAGCAATCGACGGTGGGATCCTGCATGACGGCGGTGATGTTGGCGTTGGTGGTGTTCATGATGACGATCTCTTTGTCGGCGGCGCCCTTGACCGGGTATGCCTTTTCGACGTCCTCATACCAGATCTTGTCGGCGTCTTCCCTGCCGGCGTTAATGGCGTTTACAAGGCTCTTGAGGAAGGTGCCGGGGGTGGTGGTCAGATCCAGCGCCATGGTGAGGCCGGGGAGCTTCTCGTACAGCTCCTCCAGCGGCGCGTTGGCCTCAATGCCGAGCCCCGTGCGGACGAGCAGCCTGTCGTCGTTGGTGAGGTTG
This sequence comes from Oscillospiraceae bacterium, assembly GCA_034933465.1. GTDB lineage: Bacteria > Bacillota > Clostridia > Oscillospirales > Oscillospiraceae > Limivicinus. The sequence continues at coordinate 19,597 of JAYFNM010000038.1, forward strand.
TCGATGGTGAGGATGGCTATCTTGGCGTCCGGCTCGAAGTAATGCCAGGCCATGCCGTTTCCGAGGAAGCCTATGTCCATCTCGCCGGCGGAGAGGGCGGAGAACACGTTCGGGCCGGTGGTGACGGTCATCTCAATGTCGAAATTGTACTGCTTGTTCAGCTCCAGCTCGGAGAGCAGGAAGCCGGCGGAGAAGGCGGAGCCGCCCTGGTGGATACCGTAGCGCACGGTGCCGAGGGAGGGCGCGGCGGTTTCGGCGGCGGCGGTCTCGGTGCTGGGAGCGGTGGTTCCGGCGGGGGTCTGGGCGGCGCCGCCGCAGGCGGTCAGGCCGGCCATCATGGCCAGTACGAGGATGATGCTGAAGAGAACGGTCAATCCTTTTTTCATTTTCTTGCTCCTTTTTTTATTATTTTTATCGATATTTACTCGTCGATAAAAGCTTATTTCTTCACTTCCAGATATTCCTTGTACACCTGTTTCCAGATGACGTTTTTGTATTCGATGAATTTGGGGTCGAGCTTGGTCTCCTGATTGCGCGGATAGGGCAGGTCGATATCCACTATCTTCTTTATCCCGCCGGGACGGGCGCTCATGATGACGACTCTCGTCGCGAGAAGCACGGCCTCCTCCACGTCGTGGGTGATGAACAGGCAGGTCTTGCGCTCCTTTGCCCAGGTCTTCAGCAGGTCCTCCTGGAGCTGCGCCCTGGTCTGCGCGTCGAGCGCGCCGAAGGGCTCGTCCATGAGAAGAACCTCGGCGTTGGTGACGTAGGAGCGGGCGATGGCCACGCGCTGCTTCATGCCGCCGGAGAGCCTCGAGGGGTAAGCGTTTTCGAACTCCTCCAGATCGACCATCTTCAGATAGTGCTTCTCCATGGCGTTTTTCTCCGCCCGCGTATATCTCACATTTTTGACCACGGTCTTTTTCTCGCCCTTTGCCCCGCCCTTTACCTCTACCTCCACAGGGTGGCGCAGGAACTTCATCGCGAACTCTATGTTCTTCTTCACCGTCAGCCACGGGAACAGCGCGTATTGCTGGAAAATGACGGCTCTGTCCGGTCCCGGGCCTATGACGGGCTGGCCGTTTATCGTGACCTCGCCGGAATCGTACGACTCAAGACCCGCGACGATGTTCAGCAGGGTGGTCTTGCCGCAGCCGGACGGACCGACAACGCACACGAATTCGTTCTCGGACACGGTAAGGCTGACGTCGTTGAGCGCGTGCACATCGCTGCCGTTTTTGACCTTATAGACCTTCTGGACATTTTTGACTTCGAAAATCGTTTTTCCCATATCTCTGCCTCCAATCATTTCCAGCGCGTCAGCAGCTTTTCGACAAACAGCAGTATCCTGTCGAAGACGAAGCCCAGAATGCCGATGGTGATGATGCCCATCATCACGATGTCTATTCTGGCCGCGCCGCTGGCGATCTGTATCCGCGCTCCCAGGCCTATGGTGGCGCCTGTCATCTCGGCCGCGATGAGCGTCGTGAACGAGCCCGCCAGCGCCGTTCTGGCGGCCACCAGAATATAGGGGAAGGAGGCCGGAAGCGTGACGTACAGGAAGATGTCCTTATCTCTCGCGCCGAAGGTATAGGCGGCCTTGACAAGGGTCGTGTCTATCTCCTTGATGCCCTGATAGATGGTTATCGAGCTTGTGAGGAAGGCGGCAAGGAAGATTATCGCAATTTTCGAGCGCTCGCCCACGCCGAAGGCGACGACCATGATAGGGATCGTGGCGATGGGCGGGATCGTCCTGAAAAACTGTATCCAGGATTCCGTGATGCTTCTGAAGGCCTTGTACCAGCCCATCAGGAAGCCCATGGGTATTGCGCAGAGCATTCCCAGCGCGTAGCCGATAAGGACTCTCTGCAGGGATGCCCAGATGTCCTTGAAGAAATATCCGTCCTTTATCCGCTGCACCGTTACCGCCCAGACGGCCTCCGGCGTAGACAGAAACAGGGATGGCTTGTCAAATCTTGTGATGGCAAACCAAATCACGGGGCCGAGAATTATGCCGAATATAAGGAGCCAGCGGTAGAGCGTGGACTTGCTGTCGCCGAAATCCTTAAGCTTGCGCATTTTCACGGTCGAGGTCTTTGTGCTCACATTTTCCATATCGTTCATCCTGACACCCTTTATCGTTTTGATTCTTCCGGCGTTTTCACATAAACGGAATGATACGGCGGTATTTTTCGAGAATGGGCTCGTTGTGCTTGTCGCCGGCGGGGATGTTTGCGCTGAGCAGCACCTCCGGACTCTCGCCGTCGGCCAGCATGAGCTCGATGGTCCGCGCGGTTATCGCCTGCACTATCGCGGCGCCCGCAATGGTGGAGATGGGGCAGGCCGTAAAGCCGCCGAAGTCTATCGCGGCGTCTCCAACCGGGCCGTGGGTGTCGATGGAGATATCGCAGGCCTGATGCAGCAGCAGCCCGGACGGGTGTGTGCTGCCCACCGCGGTGGCCTGAGCGACGCAGGATATGCCGATGCCGGTAACGCCCATCTTCTTGCACAGCAGCGCCGCGTCTATGGATGTCGCGTTCTTCCCGCCGTAGCAGAAAATGAACATGCTGTCCCCGCTCTTTATGGGATAGCGCTTGAATATCTCCTCGGTGACGCCGAGATCGCGCTCCAAAAAGCGCTCCTCCGGCTTTTTCACGGTGTGCGGCATAAGGCGCTCGTCGAGAATGGGATAGCAGGCGCCAAGGCCGCCGGCCCGCTCAAACGGCTCCATGCACAGCATGGTGGAGTGGCCGGTCCCGTATGTGTAGAGCATACCGCCGCTCTCCATGGTCTTTCTGACCGCGTCAGCCGCCTTTTCGATGCTCTCCCGCTCCTGCTCCGCTATGGTCTGGATAAGGCGGCAGGAGTAATCCATAAATTCCTGAGCTTTGTTCATATTTGTACCTCCATATTATTTCCCGCAGCTTTTGGTTCGGCGCAGCGGGCAATGTCCAGCAATCTTTCTATATACAGTCCGTCGGCAAAGTCCGCGCCGACAGAGGGTCTGTGCTCGGCGGCGTCTATGAAATCGCTTATCTGCCGCCGGAAGCCGGCCTCGAAAACATCCTCCTGCGCAAGCGGGATGGCCTCGATTGCGCCGGTATAGCCGCCCTGCGGCTCCTTGGCATAAAATGTCAGCTCCGCCGTCCGCCCCAGCTCGAGCCGCGCCATGCCGCCCTCTCCGACGACCAGCAGCTCGGTCTTATCCATGCCGACCCTGCTCATGCTGAGGCAGCCCACGCCGCCCGCGCCGGAGCATATCAGCGCCGCCACGTCGTCCGTCTCCACCGGGACGCGGACGTCCCCGGCGCGCCGCTGCTTTATGGCGGTGGCTGTGACCGCGGCCGCCGCGTCGAAGCGCGTCTCACACGCGTAGGCGGCGATATCCAGCAGATGGCTGCCGAAGTCGCCCAGCGCGCCGCTGCCGGAGAGCGCGCGGTACATGCGCCACTCCATCGGGAGCCCCGGGTCAGCCAGGCGGCTGCCGCCCATGCGGGCGTCTATCGAGTAGACCCGGCCTATCCGCTCGCGCACCAGCGTCTTTAGAGCGTTCACGCCGGCCGAGAAGCGATACACAAGACCGACCCGGCAGACGACGGGGCTGCCTTCGGCCAGCTTCGCCAGCTTGTATGCCTCCTGAAGGCCGACAGACATGGGCTTCTCGCACAGCACGTGTTTTCCTGCCTTTATCGCGGCCGAGGCATACTCGAAGTGCGTGGCGTTCGGGGTGCATATTATGACCGCGTCGCACAGCGACAAAAGCTCCTCATAATCGGCGCACACCCTTGCGCGGACGCCGTTTTTCTCCGTCCAGCGCTCGGAGGTGGAGACGTTCCTGTTGAACACGGCGGCCACGGAGCCTCTGCCGTCGGCGAGGATGCCGCGCGTGTGGCTGTCGGCGATAGAAACCGTCCTGCCCGTGCCTGCTATTCCGAATCTCATGCCGCACCTCCGCAAATGGCCTTAATCAACGCAGAGCGAATAGGAGAACTCTTTTTCGCCGGAACCGGTCAGGTTTATCAGCTCTTTCCCGAATATGTCCCTCGGGGTCGAATAGCCCTCGCACACGCCCCACCACGGCTCGACGCAGCAGAACTGGCTTCCCTTGTAAAAGCCCCACACCGTCACCCTCGGCGCGCCGCCAAAATCGTAGCGCAGCTTTATGCCGTCGCCTCTGGTCACTGTGCAGCCGCGCAGCCTTTCGGAGTCGATTATCAGGGACATTTCGCGGTCGAAAAGCGCCTCTGAGAGCCTGAGCCGTCCGTCCGCCGCGAGCACCTTTGAGCTCTCGTGCAGCTTGCCGTCGAAGGGGAAATTCTTCACCGGCGTCTCGCCCTCGAACTCAAGCTCCACGCTGTCCCCGGCTGTGCGGAAGCCGGCGTGAGCCCCGATCTGGAAGGGGACGCTCTCGCCGTTGACGGACGCAACGGAGTAGCTCAGTCGATAGCCCTTGTCGAGCAGCGTATATGTGAGCGTCAGGCAAAATTCAAAGGGGTAGTGCGCCAGGGTGTTCGCGTTGCTCGTCAGGCTGATGACCGCGCGCGTGTCGGAGCTCTCCTCCACGCTAAAGCGCTCGTGCCGGGCCACTCCGTGCGCCAGCTCGAAGCTGTAGGTTCCGCCCTTGGCCTCGTATCCGCCGTCCGGCTGCCCCATCAGCGGGAAGATCACCACGTCCTGAAACCGCCACGACTGCGGGTCTCCGGGCCACATGAGCTCGAGCTGCCGCTCCTTGTCGTATATGGAGCAAAGGCTGCCCCCGAGCAGAGATACCTCAACGCGAAGCCTCGCGTTCTCAAGCTTTACCGTGTTCTGAGCCATTTACAAGCTCCCCCTTTTCCGGCTTTCAACGCCGTATGAGCAAATTATCAACTTGTGGATAATTCTTTGTCATTTCATGGTTACATAATACGCTGTCGAAAACTTTTTTTCAACAAAAAAATTCAAGTCGATATACCCAAATTATCACCGGAAAAAAATGTGCAATTTAGCCAGATGGTGCCCGGCATTTAGCCAGCACTTGTTCCCGCCCGGGGAAAAACTGTGATATATTGGATATTGTCGCGTGAATATGTTTGCATTTTGCCTGCGCGTGTCGTATAATCATTATTGTAAAAAGAGCGGGAGGTAGGGTATGCGAGAGGACAGGATATCAAAAATGGAGGAGTACATCAGAGACAAGAAATTTGTATCTCTTGATGAACTCTGTGTTAAGTTCGATGTTTCGAAAAACACCGTGCGCCGCGACATCAATGAGATAATCGGCCGCTCGGATATCAAAAAAATATACGGCGGCGTCAGCATCCAGTACAACAAGGTTCCGCCCCCCTTTGCCGAGCGCCTTGCCATCTGCGAGGATCTGAAGGACAGCATCGGCCGCAGCGCGGCGGATTTCGTGGAGGACGGGGACGTCATCTATGTCGATTCCGGAACCACCACCTGCCGCATCGTGGACCATCTCGCCTCGAAAAAGGACATAACGCTGATCACAAACAGCCTTGACGTCGTAAACCGTGCGGTCGAATATCCCGAGATCAACGTGATCTCGCTCTCCGGCACCTTGAGCCGGAAAACTCTGTCCTTTATCGGCCCGAGCACTATTGAGGCGCTGCAGGGCTGCAATATAAGAAAGGCCTTTATGGCCTCCAACGGCCTCACCGTGCAAAACGGGGCGACCCAATCCACGTCGATAGAGTTTGCCATAAAGAAAAACGTCGTCGCCCGCAGCGACATGGTCTTCCTTATGATAGAAAGCCGCAAATTCGGGACGGTCTCCATGCTCACATACTGCGAGCTCAACGAGATCGACACTATCATCACCGAAAGGATGCCGCCGAAGGATCTGGCCGACGCCTTTATTTCTCAGGGCGGCAGCATCGTGCTGACGGACAGAAAATAAGCCGCTCTCCCTCCCTTGAAGCCCGCGCCGCAGCGGGATAAAAAAGCATCCCCCCGCTCCGCCTGTGGTCAGGCGGAGCGGGGGGCTGCTCAATAATGGTCGCCGCGTCCCGGCGCGCCTCATCCCGCCTCTACCACACCTGCCAGCGCGCGGTGAAGGCGAGCAGATACAGCAGATACAGCGCGGCGGAGAGCGCGCTCACAAGCCGGTCGGCGGCTGGCTTTTTCGCAAGGGCGGACAGGGCGAGCGGCAGAGGGAACAGCGCGGCGAGATATCGCGGCGCGCTCAGGAGCCAGGTCGTCCCGGTGGCTATCGCAAAATAGGCGATGAACCACGCCGTGTAGCTCGGCCGCAGCTTCTTCGCGGCGGCCGCCATCACGGCGAGGCTTCCGAAGCAGGCGAGCAGATTCGGCAGCCACAGCCCGAAGAGCTTCTCGCTGTCGGCGCCGGCGCAGCTCAGCGCGTGTTCGAGCTGATACCCGGCGGTGTTGAAAAACCAGCCGAGCTGCTGGCTCCAGTGCTCGTTTTGATACTGCATGAATTTAAACGGGTCGCCCGAGACAAGGTAATTGATATAACAGTAGGCCGCGAAGCCCGCCGGTATCAGCAGCAGCGTGAAAAATCGCGCCGTGAGCCGCCGCGCGCTTATCCGGCCGCGCGCGTTCACCGCCTCGCGCACAAGCTCGAAAAACAGCGGCACGAACAGCACCAGCCCCAGACTGCGCGTGAACGCGGCCAGCGCGCCGAGGAGGCCGCCGCAGAGCCATCTGTCCTTTCTCGCGCAATAGACGCAGAGCGCAGTTAGCAGGAGAAAAAAGCTCTCGCTCATGGGCGCGGCAAAGAAAAAGGCCGCGGGCAGCAGGAGAAGGTATTTCAGCGCCCGTATCACCTCTTCGTGCGTGTAATCCAGCCGCAGCAGCGAGTATATCGCGCAGCCCGCCCCGCCGAAGGACAGGAAGGACACGATGAAGCCGGAATACAGGAAATTCCCTACTATATAATTCACGAGGCGCACCGCGAGCGGATAGCCCGGCAGGAACACGAGCTGGACGAGCCTGTCCACGCTCCCCTCGGACAGATACCAGTCGCGCGCGATATCGAGATAGTGCGCGCTGTCGGTGCAGATCCAGAATTCAAGGCTCGCCGCGAAGCTCTCGCCATAGCCGAGCAGCGCGCGCAGCAGGAAGACGAGCAGCACCGCGAGCGCGTCCGCGCCGAGAAAGGCGCAAAATATTTTCAGCCTGATATGCCTCGGCTCGTCCCCCGCCGGAGGCGGAGGCGGCAGCTCCGCCGCGCTCCAGAAGCGCATCCAGCCCGGCACGAAGCGCAGGCAGAGCAGCGCGAACAGCGCCGCGCTCGCAAACGCGGCGGCAAAGCCCGCCGCGCCGAGCTCCGGCCTGCTCGCGCACCACAGTATGAAAACCGCCGCCAGCACGGCGAGCCCCGCCGCCGAGACCCAAAAGCCCGGCGATTTTTTCTTGTCTCTCTCCATCAGTCACCCAACCTCCGCGCTGTTCAGCGCCCGGCGCTGAACAGCTCCCAGCCTGTCATAGAAGTCGTTGCCGACTTCTATGACAGGCTTCATCCGCCACTTTTTTCGTGAAAGCGTGATATCACGAAAAAACTCGCTTCGCTCGGCAAAGGCTTGATAAATCAAG
>JAYFNM010000039.1:0-2751 GCA_034933465.1 Oscillospiraceae bacterium
TCGACTCCATCCAGACCATGTCCGACGCTGAGGTCAGCTCCGCGCCGGGCAGCATCAGTCAGGTGCGCGAATGCACCATGCGCATAATGCGCGTCACAAAGGAGAGGGGACTGACGGTCTTTGTCGTCGGGCACATAAACAAAGAGGGCAGCATCGCCGGGCCGAAGGTGCTCGAGCACATGGTGGACTGCGTGCTCTATTTTGAGGGCGAGCGAAACACAAGCTTTCGCATTCTCCGCGCGGCGAAAAACCGCTTTGGCTCCACCAATGAGATAGGCGTTTTCGAAATGACCGAGGACGGGCTCAAATGTGTCGATAATCCCTCGGAAATGCTGCTTTCCGGAAGGCCGGAGAACAGTCCCGGAACCTGCGTCGCCTGCGTTATCGAGGGCACGCGGCCGATACTCGCCGAGGTTCAGGCGCTGGTCAGCCCCTCCGGCTATAACGCCTCCCGGCGCAGCAACGGCATAGACTATAACCGCACAGCCATGCTGCTGGCTGTGCTTGAAAAGCGCGGCGGTATGCCCGTCGGAAACTGCGACACCTATATAAATGTAATCGGCGGGCTCACGCTCGAGGAGCCCGCGGCAGACCTCGCGACGGTGCTCGCCCTCGCGTCGAGCTTTCTCGACAGACCCCTCGGCGCGGATCTCGCGGCGATAGGGGAGGTCGGGCTCTCGGGAGAGCTGAGGAGCGTCAGCGTTCTGAATCAGCGTCTCTCGGAGATAGCGCGGCTCGGCTTTCGGCGCTGCGTCATTCCGGCGAATATCCGGGACGAGCTGCGCGTTCAGCCGGGGCTGCGGCTCATCTCCGTAAAGAGCGTCGGAGAGGCCGTCGCGGCCGTTCTGGGGAAAAAATGAGCGGATTCGTCGTCGCGCCAAACCTGCCGGCCAACTGCGAAAGCTTGATAATCGGTTCAAAATATGCCGATATTCTTGAAATTCCTCTGAAAAGCCGAGGTTTATCTCCGATATTTGTGCCGGATAACCCGAATATCGACAAAAGGCTGTCCGGACATGCCGATCTGTCGGTATTTCATGCGGGAGGGGAGCGGCTCATTCTGGCTCCGTACCTGCGCCAAAGCGCCTTTTCAGCCTCGCTGCTCGCTCTCGGCGCAAAACTTGAATACGCCGATATAGAGCAGGGCGAAAAATACCCGCTCGACGCGCAGCTCAATGCCTGCGCGCTCGGGAGAAAGCTGCTTTTTTGTTCGAAAAAGACCGCCGAAAGCGCGCTTTCAGCCTGCTTTGCAGAACAAAACCCCGACTGCTCTGTCATGGACGTAAGGCAGGGCTATTCGCGCTGCTCGGTCTGTGTCGTCAATGAGCGCGCGCTCATCACCTCCGACGCCGGTATCGCGGCGCAGGCGCGGAGCATGGGCGTCGCCGCGCTTGAGATCTCCGCCGGGCATGTCGCTCTTCCGGGCTTTGAATACGGCTTTATCGGCGGCGCGGCGTTCAAGCTCGCGAAAAGACGCCTCGCTTTTACCGGTCTGCTCGATGGGCATCCCGACAGAAAAGCCATTCTCGATTTTCTCCACAGGCACGATACCGAGCCTGTTTTTCTGACCGATAAGCCCGTTTTCGATATAGGCAGCGCCGTCCCGCTGACCGAAAAATAAGAGCTGAGCGTCCGGCTCAGCTCTTATTCTCGTCGTCCTCGATATCCGTTTTCAGCTTTCGGCCGATGGGGTTTGCCATCGCAGCCTCGTGCAGCGCGGCGTTGTCCAGATGCGTGTATATCTGCGTGGTGTTGAGGTTGCTGTGGCCAAGCACCTCCTGAAGCGCTCTCGTATCGACCCCGTTTTTGAGCATCAGCGTGGCCGCCGTGTGGCGGAGCTTGTGCGGCGAATAGCGCGCGCTGTCAAGGCCGGCGAGCTTAAGGGTCTTGTCCACCATTTTCTGCACTGCGCGGACGCTGATCCGCCTGTGGTCGCGGCTGATAAACAGGGCGTTTTTATCGCTCTCCGCGACCTTTTCGCCGTCGCGGACGGCGAGATAATCGTCGATGGACTCACGGCAGCCCTCGGCAAAATAGATGACGCGCTCTTTGTTGCCCTTGCCGAGCACGCGGAGATGATCCTCATAGATATCGGTGATATTGAGCGAGACGAGCTCCGATATACGCAGGCCGCAGGACAGGAACAGCATCAGTATGCAGTAATCCCGCAGCGCGAAGGCGCCCTTACAGGCCGACAGCAGACGCTCGCATTCGGCCTCCTCAAGATATTTCGGCAGCGAGGCCTGGCGCTTTGGCATGTCAAGTTCTTCACAAACATTTCGGTCGAGCAGGTGACGTTTTACCGTGAGATAATTGAAAAAGGACTTTACTGACGAGCTGCGCCGGCAGCGGCTGGCGGCGGAGAGCGCGTTCGGAGAATCCATCATCTCCGGCGAAAACGACTGATAACGATACAGCTCTTCGATGCGTATGGTCTTTATAAAGTCAATATCGATATCGGTGATGTCAATTTCGTTAAACGGCGTCTTTGCGTCGGTCAGCCGTCTGCGCCGTTTAAGAAAGCGAAAAAGAATTTTCAGGTCAAGATAATATCCGGCGACAGTTTTTTCCGAATGGCCGCGCACGGTCGAGTGGTATTCAAGAAATTCCATCAGAATATCCGGTGCGTCGTTGATTTGGTCAAGATTCAACTACATCCCTCCAAGCAGGCGTTTTGCGGGCTTCCAAGTTCGCTTAATTAGCATTATGCGCACTTTAGTATTCTTTGAGCAGCCGGGAGCTCTTTGTCCC
>JAYFNM010000040.1:0-15010 GCA_034933465.1 Oscillospiraceae bacterium
TCGAAGCCCGCATCCGCGTGTTTAGTCGGTTTTGCTGCTGAAGGACTCAGGCGTGACCCTTGAAGCCCTCGTAGTCGTTGACGTTGTTGCGGTCAACTATCCAGACGGGCTGATACTCGCCGTCGCCCTGCTGGTGATCCCAGTTGCCGGCGAGATACTGGAGCATGGTGTCGATGACATCCTGCATCATCTTCGGTGAGAAGTAGACGCTCATCATGTCGTCGAAGTACTTGTCGGCGGTCGCGGACTGCTCGCTCTTGCTGGACATGACGTCGTAAAGCTCCTGCATGCCGCCGATGGCGGAAATGTAGACTTCCATGTTCTCAAGGTCGGCGAGGGTGGCCTCGGAAGCGCCGGCCTCAAGATAGTTGAGAACGCCGAAGGTCATCTCGTCGTCCATGGAGTAGATGTACAGCTTGTTGCCGTTTGCCTTCGCGGCGGCGACGATCTCGTCGAGCTTCTGCTCGATATAGCCGTAAGCGCCGTCGGCGGACCAGTCGCAGACCACGGAGTAGGTGTTGAACACGGCGTCAAGCGCGGCGTCGTCCCAGACTGCGGTGGTGGAGAACTCCTCGCCGAGCGCCTTGTCGGAATACTTCACCTCGCCCTTGAGGAACTGGCGGAAGCCCTCCTCGCGGCGCTTGCAGACGGTGCCGTTATCGCCGTAGAGCGTGACGACGGTGTCGCCCGGCTCCATGCCGTTCTTCTGCAGCCAGTACGCGATGCCCGCGCCGCACTGCCAGTTATCGCCGGAGGCGTTCAGGATGGCGTACTTCTCGGTGGCCTCGATGATGCGGTCGAAGGAGATGAAGGGGATGTCGGCGGCGTAGAGGGCTTCCTGCCCGGCCTGCGCCGAATCGTCCAGAGCCATCATGACAACGCCGACAGCGTCGCCGTTGGCGATGATGGTGTTGACCTGGTCAACCTGCTCTTCGCCGGAAGAGGCGGCCATGTAGACGGCCTTGTAGGTGCCTTCCTTGGTGATCTCTTCGCATTTCTGTTCCGCGTAGGTACCGGCCTGTGCGGTCCAGCCGTGATCCGGGGTGGGGCCGAGGACATACAGGGTGTTTGCGCCGCTTGCGGGCTCGGCGGCAGCCGTCTCAGCGGCCGCGGTCGCCGCGGGCTGCGCGGTGCTTGTGCCGCCGCAGGCGCACAGTGCGAAGGCCATTACCAGGACAAGGAGCAGGGCAATAATCTTTTTCATGTGATTTCCTCCATAAAAAATTTTATAACATCCGCTTTGCGCGGGTATTATTCCAATTCACAGCGCCGCCGCCCTGCCGTCCTCGGCCGAGCGGACGCAGGCGAACACCGCCCGCATGGATTTGAGGATGTCCTCCGCGTCGAGAACGCTGGGTCTGCCGCTCTCCGTCGCGGACACGAACTCGTCTATGACCCCGGAGGAGGCCTGCTGCGCGTCCTCGTTGGTCTGTAGCCTGTCGAGCTGATAGAGTACCTTCGTCCCGTCGGCGTTTATTATTTGCAGGGAATAGCGCGGGTCGGCATAGAGCTTCATGATGCCCTTCTCGCAGTAGAGCACCGTCGCGTTGCACTCCTCGCCGTAATGCGTCCAGCTCGTTGTGACCGTGCCGAGCGCGCCGCTGCAAAAGCTCAGCACCTCGACGGAGTTGTCGTCCACCTCGATGGGGCGGCCGTCGGGAAACTTCTTGTCGAGCACCTTCATCGTCGAATATACGGAGCTGATGTCAGAGCCGATGAGATAGCGCATCAGGTCTATCTTGTGTATGCCGAGATCGGCCATGGAGCCGAAGGACGCGGAGCCCTTTTTGAAAAACCAGGTGTTCGCGCTCTTGTCCATGCTCCACATCTCCGGCCCTCTGTGGCCGAAGGTGGACTGGAAGCTGATCACGCGGCCGAGCGCGCCGGAGGCGAGGAGCTCCCTTGCCTTCATGTGCGCCGGGGCGAGCCGCTGGTTATGGCCTATCATGAGGCGCTTCCCGCTCTCGCGGGCGGCGGCGGCCATGGCCTCGCACTCCTCTATCGTGACGGCCATGGGCTTTTCGCAGAGCACGTGCTTTCCGGCTCTGAGGGCGCGGATGCTCGTCTCGGCGTGGGCGGCGTTTGCAAGGCAGACGGAGACGGCGTCTATATCGGGGTCGGCGAGCATCTCGTCGATCGTCGGGTAGACCCGGCCGCCGTAGAGGTCTACGAGCGCCTGCACCCGCTCGGGTCTTCTGTCGAAAAAGCCCTTGATGAGCACGTTTGCGTTGTGGTAATATTCGTATCCGTGGCGCTGCTTTGCGATCGAGCCGCAGCCTATCACACCGACTTTCAGCATTTTTCTGTCTCTCCTTCTCTTTTTGCCCCGACCGGCGCCGTGGATTCACGGAGCACCAGATCGTGCGGCAGATATGTGCGCGCCTGCGGGCTGTGCCCCCCCTGGAGCATGTCCAGCAGTATCTTCAGGCTGACCTGCCCCATCTCATAGCAGGGCTGCGCGACCGTGCTCAGATGAGGGTGGAACATCGTCGTATAATCCACGTCGTCAAACCCGGTCACGGAGAGATCCTCCGGGACGCGCAGACCCATGTCGTGCGCGCGGGAGATGACGCTCAGGCCGAGGATGTCCGAAATACAGAAGACCGCCGTGGGTCTGTCGTCGAGATGGAGCAGCCTGTCCGCCGCGGCGAGGCCGGAGGCAAAGGAGTAGTCCATGTCAGCGAAGGCGCAAAGCCCGCTGTCCGCCCTTATGCCCGCGCGCTCGAGCGTGTCGCGGTAGCCCTGCATTCGAAGCTGGGTGGAGATATAATCGTTTTCGGCGCTCAGCAGCGCTATGCGCCGGTGCCCCAGGGCGAGCAGACGGCTCACCGTCTCGCAGGCGGCGGCGTAATTGTCGATAGAGACCGACGCGATATCGAGAGCGGGGACGTATTCGCAGCAGAGCACCATCGGGAACCTCTCCGCATAATCGGCGAGCCATTCATAGTCCTTGCGGCAGGCGAGATATATCGCGCCGTCCGCCCGGCGGTTTTCCAGCATTTCGAGGAATTTGACCTCGTTTTCCGTCTGCCCCGCGGTGTTGCAGATGAGCACGCTGTAGCCGCAGCCGTGCGCCATATCCCCTATGCCGGTCAGTATCCTCGAATAAAAGGGGTTTGAAAAGTTCGGCGCGAGGATGAGGATGACGCGGCTCTCGCTGCGGCGCAGATTGCGCGCGGACTGGTTCGGTATATAGTTGAGGCTCCTTATCGCCTCGGACACTCTTTTGGCGGTCGCGGGCTTTACGGTCTCGCTGTTGTTGAGGACTCTCGACACCGTGGCGACGGAGACACCGGCCAGCTTCGCCACCTCTTCTATCGTCACCACCCGGGTATCCCTCCTGTCATTCCAAAATGTAATCCATTACATTTTTTACATGTTTATAATAGCAGTTTTTCCCCGGCCGTGTCAAGCGCTTCGTCAAAACAAAAACGCTTTTCAGCCTTATATACATTAAGCCTCAAAAATATTTGGCGAAGGTGCACAATTATTTTTTTCTCCCCCGCTTTTTCCCTTGACAAAGGTAAATTTTGTGATTACTGTAATGGCAGTATTTTATGCGTCACGGCATCGGATGAGAGGAGAATTCCCATGAAGCTTGGCCTTGTTACCGCGATTCTCGACAAATATGATTACGAGCAGATGATAGATACCGTCTCCGCCCTGGGCATTAAATGCGTGGAGGTCGCCTGCTGGCCCTCCGGCAAGGCGGAGCGCCGCTACGCCGGCGTCAGCCACATCGACGTTGACCGCGTCTGTGCCGACGGCGCTTACGCCGGGCAGATCCTCGCTTACGCCGCGCAGAAGGGCGTGGAGATCTCCGCGCTCGCCTTCTACCCCAACGCGCTCGACGGCGACCCCGAAAAGCGCGCGGCGAACGTCGCGCATCTCAAGACGGTCATCCGCGCGAGCGCGAAGCTCGGCGTGAATCTGGTGACGACCTTTATCGGCCGGGAGCAGACGAAGAGTGTCGAGGAGAACCTTGAGCTTGTGAAGGAGGTCTGGCCGCCGATAATCGCCCTCGCGGAGGAGCTCGGCGTCAGGATCGCCATTGAAAACTGCCCCATGCTCTTCGGCCGCGACCAGTGGCCCGGCGGGCAGAACCTCATGACCTCCCCTGCCAACTGGAGGAAGGTCTTCGCGCTCCTGCCGAGCGCGAATCTCGGCATTAACTACGATCCGAGCCATTTTGTCTGGCAGATGACGGACTATGTCAAGCCCCTGTACGAGTTCCGCGAGAAGATATTCCACGTCCATTTCAAGGACATAAAGCTCTACCGCGACAGGCTCGACGAGGTCGGCATAACGGCCTACCCGTTGGAATTCATGTCGCCCAAGCTCCCCGGTCTCGGCGACGTTGACTGGAGCCGCTTCGTCTCCGCGCTCACGGACATAAATTACGACGGCTTTGCCTGCATCGAGGTGGAGGATCGCTCCTTTGAGAGCAGCGAGCAGGCCGTGCTCGACTCGCTCCGCCTGAGCAAGCGCTATCTCGAGCAGTTCGTTATCTGAGTGTTTAAAAATAAAAAACCTGTCGTTCTGAGGCCGGAGGCCGCCCAACGACAGGTTTTTTTCTTTTTTTATTTTCCCTTCGCGCCGCAAAGCTTTTGCGAGACGCGGGTATTGAAGAAGCTTATAAAGGGGCCGAGACCGAGCGCGCAGACGAGCGTGCCGAGGCCGACTATTCCGCCGAAGAGCCAGGCTATGGCGGCGCTGAGGGCGTCCGTAAAGATGCGGCACCAGAAATACGGCACGCGCGGCAGCTTCTCACCCAGCACCACGGACAGCGCGTCATACGGCGCAATGCCGACGTCGGCGGTCTGATACATGGAGCAGGCGAGGCTGAGGATGACTATCCCGCAGAGCATCACGCCGAGGCGCGGCGCGAGGGCGGAGGAGAGCGTGAAAAGGCTGTTGAAGGCGCGGGTGAAGGACGAGGAAATGACGCCCACGCCGAACCAGTTGGCGAAGGTGCCGACGCCGATATAGCGCCGGCCGAAGGCTATCTCCGAAACGAACCAGATGCAGTTGGCGATAAACAGCGCCGGGGCGAAGCTCAGGCCGGCCGCGTCCCCCACGGCCATGACCATGGCGCTGCTCGGGTCGTTGCCCATCAGGGAGAGCTTGAACAGGGATATGCCGAGACCGAGCAGGATTATCCCGACCGCCATCACGAGCAGTCTTCTGAGCGTTATTCCCGAAAAAAACTTTTTTATCATTCTGCGACCGTGACCTTTACGTTTTATGCCGAAGCAGGTTTATTATATGCGCCGCCCGGCTTTTGTCAACCGGAAAATGCGGCGCAAAAGCCACCCGCCGCGCATATAACAGGATGGAGGGTACTGTCAATGAATGAAAAGAAGATCATCCGCCGCCTGTCGGCCGTCGGCATCTGCGGCAATATCGCGCTCGCCGCGCTGAAAATGTGCGCGGGCATCCTCGGCCGCTCGGCCGCCATGATATCCGACGCTGTCCACTCGCTGGCCGACGTGCTCGCCACGCTGGTCGCGTGCATCGGAGTACTTATATCGAAAAAAGCGCCGGACCGGGGGCACCCCTACGGGCACGAGCGCATAGAGTGCGTGGCCTCGGGGCTGCTTGGCCTCATCCTTCTGGCGACCGGCCTCGCTATCGGCGCGGGCGGCGCGGAGAAAATAGCCGCGGGGCATTACGACGAACTCGCGACCCCGTCCGCGCCGGCGCTCATCGCGGCGGCGGTCTCGATAGCCGTCAAGGAGTGCATGTTCTGGTATACCAGGCACTACTCGAAAATGCTCGGCTCCTCCGCCTTCATGGCCGACGCCTGGCACCACCGCAGCGACGCGCTGTCCGCGCTCGGCTCGCTCATCGGCATAGGCGGGGCGATGCTCGGCGCGCCGGTGATGGAGCCTGCCGCCTGCGTCGTCATATGCTTTTTTATCCTCAAGGTCGCCTTCGACACGCTCAGAGACGCCGCCGGCAAGCTGGTGGACAGCTCCTGCGGGGAAAAATACGAGGCGGCGCTGGACAGCTTCATCTCCGGGCAGGAGGGCGTTGAGCGCATAGACGCTCTGCGCACGCGCAGATTCGGCAGCAGGGTCTGCGTGGACGCGGAGATTGCCGTGGACGGGAGCCTGAGCCTCGCGCAGGCGCACAGTATCGCCGAGAGCGTACACGCCGCGGTGGAGAGCGCATACCCGGACGTGAAGCACATCATGATACACGAAAACCCCGCCGGAGAATAAGCGCGAAAAAGTTTTCGCCTTTTAATTTTTTTCTTAAAAATGGCTGGTATTATTCAGCCATAAGATAAAAAAACTCAATGAGAAAGGAAATAAAAAAATGAACAATCTTCTTAACAAATACGAGGCTCTCAACGCCGCCCTGAATTATATCGGCATCGCCGCCGCGGACTCCGCCGTCCTGTCGCTCCGCCTCTCCGGCTCCTATTACGAGATAGTCCTCCGCACAGGCTGGATGAAGTACGACTGCTTTGTCGGCTGCGTGTCCGGCGAGATAGCCGGTCTCGACTACGCGCCGTTCCTTGAGGAGACCCCCGCCGGAATATCCTGCGCCGCGTTCCTCGCCGAGGACGACAGCCTCGCCGCCTAAGCAAAAATTTAAATAAAAAAGGCCTGCCGCGAAAAAAGAAATTTCGCGGCAGGCCTTTTCTAAAATTTCACAGACCGAGCAGCTTAAAGCACATGCACCAGCCGAAAAGGGTGAGGCAGCACAGCGCGCTGGTGACGACCACGAGCTCGCCCGCGAGGTCGGAGTTCCCGCCCATCTGCTGGACCATCGTGAAGGAGCTTATCGCGGCCGAGGAGCCGAACACGCCGATGAGCGCGGCGAACTCCACCCCGCGAAAGCCCAGAAAATAGGCCGCGGTCAGCATCAGCGCCGGGGCGATGACGAGCCTTATGACGCTTGTGACGATGATGGGCTTTCTATATTTCTTAAACCCTCCGAACTCCAAAAACGCGCCGAGCAGGAAGATGATCACGGGGCTCACGGCGTTTCCCATGCTCTTTGTGACCGAGGCGACGGCGGTCGGCAGGGTCAGGCCGGAGAGCTTGAAGAGTATTCCCGCCACAGTCCCCATGACGAGGGGATTTTTCACTATTTGCAGGCAGATGCCCTTGAGCGTGGTCTTCCCCTTTCCGAAAATGCTCAGGCAGACGACGGCGAGGATATTGAAGGTCGGCACAACGGTGGCCATCAGCACGACCGCCTGCGAGATATCCGCGTCGCCCATAAGCGACCGGGCTATCGGGAAGCCCATGATGACGAAGTTCGAGCGAAAGATATCCTGCGCTATGACGGGCCTGATATCGTTGTCCTTCGTATAGACCACGGCGAAGGCGAGCCCCGCGAGAAACAGCAGCAGCACCCCGCCGACGGCAAAGGCGATGAGCCGGAGGTCTATGGCGCTCTGCAAATCGGAGGAGCGGATATTTTCGAACATCATAAAGGGCATGAAGACGTCGAAAATGACCGTGTTCATTTTTTCAACGTCCGCGCGCGTGAGCACGCCGAGCTGCTTCGAGGCAAAGCCGAGCGCAATGATTATCATCAGCGGAAGCACCGCATTAAGACAGGCCAGAAAATTTTCCAGACTAACACCCTCCAGTAAACGCCCTGCTAAGACGCCGTTAATGTTCAGAGTATATACCTGTTGCGGAAAATGTTCAACGGCGTCCGAAAATTTTCGGACGCCGTCGATTAAGGAGTGAGAAATGCTGTCAGCTCAGTTCTTCGGGCCGAAGCCTTTTTTGACGAGCCAGTCTGATATCAGCGCGGCTATCTCGTCATTATTGTTGTCCATCATGAGCATGTGCGAATTGCCCTTTATGCCCATGTCAGGCAGGCTCATCCATGTGTAGTCCGCACCCATATCGTCGAGCGTCTTTCTCCAACGGGGGATGTTTTGTCTGACCGACTCCACCCACAGGTGTACGACCTTGTAATCGGCGCTCATAAAATCGCCGTAAACATAGAGCTGCGGGATATTCATCAGGGCGCCGACATCCTCGCCCGCATCCGGAAGCCCGGCCGACTCGACAAAAATCAAAGCCTTCACAAAATCGGGGTACTTCTGAGCCACCTTCTGCGCATACGGACAGCCCTGGCTGTGCGCCATGATTATCACGCCGTCCATGGTCTCCATCAGCTTCTCAATATACTTCGAGTACGCGTTTATCGCCCATTCGTCAGAGGTAAGCCACCTGGGGACGCCCTGCATCATGAGATGATCATAGTACTCCGTGGGGAACCTGTTCCCAGCATAAGGTATCGGATAGGTCTCGCCCATCTTGAGGTTTAGCCAGCGAGCCTCATAGGTGTGGAAAATGGGAGGGGTAGGATTAACCTCGGGAAACTTCGCCCAGCTTGAACGGCCTCTCTCCACAGCGTCGGATACATACACATCGTAGCCGTGGCGGAGAAACAGCGTGTCCCAGCCCTCGCGCCCGTCGGGCGTCGTCTCCCAGGTCACGCCGGTCAGGCCGCCGCCATGCCACATCAGTATCGGGTACGGTCCCTTCGGTTCGTCAAGGATGGAGTATTGCACATACATCTGCTTGACCCAATGGGAGCCGTTGGGGTCGGAACGAAAAGTAAACTTGCCCATATACGGGAACTCTTCGACCGGCACATTCTCCAATTTTATTTTCTCTCCGCCAACGTGAAAACTGCCGCGGGTCTTCAATCTGATTATATCGTTCATTATTTGTCTCCCTCTGAACAAAAGCAGTTATATCATCCGGCCGGGTATACGTCCGGCCGGAGCCGCAAAGCCGATTATAACACGAGAATGCTGATAACGCCCGCCAGAATAATTGCGGCAGTGATCGCCACAAGGACTACAATACCCTTTGAAAGCGCCCATTTCTGTCCGTCTCCCGCAAAGATGTCCGTGCCGAGCATTATTGCCGACTGTCCGGAGCCGCAGGGCAGCAGGCAGGCGGTGAGCGTGCCGGTGCCGATGAGAGCCGGGAATACGGACACGTTGACGCCGTTCTGATACAGGACGACCGCAAGCGGCGCAAGCGCGGTGAGGAACAGGATGGCCGTCGCAGAGTTAAAGAAGAACTGAGTGATAAGGCAGCTCAGGAAGCCGACTATTATTACGATGGTCACGATGCTCATGTTGCCGAAGAGATTCTGGAAGATGCTCAGCAGCCATTTGGCAACGCCGCAGTCCTTGGCCGCCATGGCTCCGCCGAGCGCGATTACAGCGCCTACAGCGAAAATTATCTGCCAGTTGGTGCCGTTTTTGAACACATCGTTTATCTCTGCGACAGGCTCGCCGTCAACCCTGATAAGGCAGAGGATGCAGACGACAAAGCCCATAAACAGATACTGTCCGATGCCGCTCAGGAAGATGTATACGCCGCTCGCCTTGGGGATGAGCATAAGGAAGAACGGGTAGAAGAATGTGAGGATAACAGAGATGAGCACTACCACCTGCTTCTTGGACATCTTTCTGAACTCCTCCGTCTGAAGGATGGAGACGTCAAGTCCCTTCATCTTCGACAGGTCAAACTTGAAGACGAACCGGGCGAGAAGCATCAGCGCCACAAAGGACAGCGCGGCCATAATAAGAGCCGTGAGCAGCCATGTTGTGCCGTCGCAGGCTGTGTTGATAGTGTTGAGCTGAGTGTCGAAAATGCTCATGTACAGCACAGAGTACGGCTTGAAGGGATAAAGCACCTCTGTTGTGCCGGGCAGCGCGACGGTGGAAATGAGCAGAAAGCGTATCCAGTCGTCCTTCCTGTCGATTCCGGATACCTCGGAAATGGCCGTCAATATCGCTATTGCAAGCAGGATAATGCCGAAAGAGCCGATGACCGAGCCGATTACAATGACAGCGAGGAAAAAGAACGCCGTGAACAGATAGGGATGACCGTTTACGACCTTGCGTGACAGCAGCCATCTCACGAGAAACTCTCCGGTCTTGGTCTGCTGGAAGATATACACCATAATAAAGATGAATATCATGAGCAGTGTGATGCTGTTGCCGAGAGTTGTGGTGACTATGGAGCTTGCCGTGTAGAAACCGGGTATAACGCAAGCTGTAAGACTGATAACCGAGGACAGAAGCAGGCCGCCGGTAATGATGCTCAGGTATATCCAGCCGACCATTATGCAGAGGTATTGTACGCCCATGCGTGTCACCGGGCCCCATGTCGGAATGATGTAGCCCGCTACAAACATAATAAACAACGCTATTATGATTTGTAAAGCTTTCGATTTGCTGTTCTTCATAAACCCTCCTAATTATTTATCCCGTGATCGCATTCTCTATTTTAGCGGCAAAGCCGCGAATGCTTAAAAATGACCGTTACTCTTTTCCTCCAGCCCGCCGAAGTCGCCCGACTCTATGCGGCGTATTCCGTCGAGGCCGATAAAGGCGTTGAACTCCTCGAAGCTCAGCATGGCTCCGGCGTCGGAAAACGCCTTCGCGCTGCCGCTGTCCCTTATGCTGCGCAAAAGACCGTACACGCCCTTTGCCGCCGCGTACAGCGGAGCCACCGGGAAGTATACCGCGCTGTAGCCCGCCGCCTGCAGCTCGCCTGCCGTCAGATACGGCGACCTGCCGCCCTCTACCATGTTGGCGAGCGTCGGGAGCGAGATCTCGCGGTTTACCCGCTCCATCTCCTCAGCGCTCTCAAGCGACTCAACAAAAATTATATCCGCCCCGGCCGCCTCATAGAGCTTTGCCCGCCTGAGCGCCTCGTCCAGACCGTACGCTGTTCTCGCGTCGGTGCGGGCGATGATGAGAAAATCTCTGTCTGTCCTCGCCGCGGCGGCGGCGCGCAGCTTCTGCGCCATCTCCCGCGCGTCTATGAGCTCCCGCCCGAGCATATGCCCGCATTTCTTCGGCATCGTCTGATCCTCGAGCTGTATCGCGGCGGCGCCCGCGCGCTCATACTCGCGCACCGTCCGCACGACGTTCACATTGTTCCCGAAGCCCGTGTCCCCGTCTATCACAAAGGGGATGCTCACGGCGTTTATCGTGTCCCGCGCGGCCTCGGCCATCTCGGAGAAGGTCAGCAGCCCGACGTCCGGCTGACCGAGCTTGCTCGCGCTGTGGCCGTAGCCGGTCATCATCCCGGCGGAAAAGCCGGCCGCCTCGATGAGCTTCGCGCTCAGCGAGTCGTAGGCTCCGGGGAGGACAAGTATCTCCGGCGCCTCTACAAGCTCCCGGAAGCGCTTTCTCAGCTCCATGCCTCTCCCCCTCTCAAAGCCTTCGTCATATGACCTGCCTGTCGCGCAGCGCGGCGAGCTCGCCGCCGTCGAGCCCGAGCAGCTCGCCGTATACGCTCTCGTTGTCCTGGCCGAGCAGCGGCGCGGGGCGCTCTATCTTCGGCATGGTGTCGAGCAGCTTCACGGGGTTTCCGTTGACGCGCATATCGCCTATCTCCGGGTGCTCCAGCGGCACGAACATCTCGCGGTCGCCCGCGATATGCGGATCGGTCGTGACGCGGGACAGGCCGTTTATCGGGGAGACCGGCACGCCGGCCGCGTCGATTATCTCAAAGCACTCGTCCACGGTGCGCACGGCGCTCCATTTCTCTATCTCGACCTTGAGCGGCGCGTGGTTCTCGCAGCGCTTCTCGTTGGTCTCGTACCGGCTGTCGGACATGAGATCCTCGCGGCCTATGGCCTTGCACAGCAGATGAAACAGCTTGTCGTTGGCGCAGCCTATCACAAAGCGGCCGTCGCTCGCGGCGAAGGCGTCATAGGGATAGGCGGCGGCGTAGCGGTTGCCGATGAGCTCCGGCTGCTTCCCGGAGGCGAAATACCTCTGTGTGCCGGTCTCAAGGGACGACACCACGCTGTCCACCAGCGCCACGTCCACCCGCTGGCCTTTGCCGGTGAGCGTCCTCGCGTGCAGCGCCGTGAGAATGCCGATGGTGAGGTTCATGCCGCCGAGGATGTCCCCCATCGCGTTGCCGACGCGCAGCGGGTGTCCGCCGGGCTCGCCGGTGATGCTCATCAGCCCTCCGTAGGACTGGGCGATTATATCGTAGCCCGGGCGGGCGCTATAGCGGCCATAGCTGCCGAAGCCGGAGACCGCGGCGTAGATTATCCTGTCGTTTCTCCCTCTGATGGTCTCATAGCCCAGGCCGAGCCTGTCCATGACGCCGGGGCGGTAGTTCTCGACGACGACGTCGGCCTTCTCGGCCAGCTTCAGAAACATCTCCTTGCCCTCCGGGGTCTTGAGGTTGAGCGTGACGCCCTTCTTGTTCCTGTTGACGTTCGCGTAGTACATGCTCGAGCCGTTTTTGAACGGCCCCATCGCGCGGGTGTCGTCGCCCTTGCCAGGCACCTCGATCTTTATCACCTTCGCGCCGAAATCCGCCAGCATCATCGTGCAGTACGGCCCGGCGAGCACCCTCGTCAGATCGAGCACCACTATGTCCTGTAAAGCATTCACCGTCAGTTTCCCCCAAATTTTAGTATCAGTAGCACTTGCTCACGGTCGAGATGTTGATGTGGTGGCCGCTGTATATCCCGTCTATGCTCTCTCTCTCCGCCTTCGCGACGGCGAGCAGCTTCGCGAAATCTATCCCGGTGGAATAGCCCATGCGCTCGAGCATATACACCAGATCCTCCGTCGCGGTGTTGCCGGAGGCGCCCGGCGCGAAGGGACAGCCGCCGAGGCCGCCGAGCGTGGACTGCACGGTCTCTATCCCGCTCTCTATCGCGGCGAGCGTGTTCACAAGACCCATGCCGCGCGTGTCGTGGATATGCACCTGCAGCTCGCAGTCGGGCACGGCCGCTCTCACGGCGGAGATGGTCTCCCGCACCTGCCGCGGGTCGGCGATGCCAATGGTGTCGGCCAGGTAGAGCGACGTCACGCCAGCGGCGCGGATGCGCTTTACAAAGGCCACGACGCTCTCGATGCTCGGGATGCCCTCAAAGGGGCAGCCGAAGGTGGTGGCGAGGCCGATGCATATATGCAGCGCCGGGAAATCCGCCCTGATCCTCGCAAGCTCCTCAAGGGACTGCTCGTGCGTGCGGTTGATGTTGGCCTTGTTGTGCGTCTCGCTGAGCGATATCACATAGGTGACGTTTTTGATGCCCGCCTCAGAGGCGTTTTGCGCGCCGCGATAGTTCGGCACGAGGGCGAACAGCCGCTTGTCCGGGTACTTCGCGACGCAGTAGCGCGCGACCTCCGCCGCGTCCGCCATCTGGGGTATGGCCTTCGGGCTCACAAAGGAGGTGACCTCCATCTCGGACACGCCGCAGGCGAACATGTCGTCGATGAATCTCAGCTTCTCCTCCGTCGGGATATGCTGCTTGAGATTCTGCCAGCCGTCCCTCGGACCGCACTCGAATACATTTATCTTTTTATTCATGGGATGCTCCTGTTTATCGAATTTAATTAGTAAGCTATTTAACTGAATTTATTGTATATTTAAGCAGATTAACTTGTCAATAGTCTCTGTATTTTTTGTGAATAACTGTGAATTGCGCGCTCCGCTTTTTTATATTGTGCACATAAAAACAGATTTCCGCGTCGAAGTAAGCGCTTAACCCGATTAATTTAAGCGCTTACAGAACAAGTTTACTCTTGACAAGTAAAGCAATTAACCCTTACAATAGTTTTAAGCTGACAAGGATATTTTTCAGGAGGGAGCGGAAAAATGGCAACACTGGCCGACATTGCGAAAAAATGCAAGATTTCCACAGCCGCCGTCTCATATGTGCTCAGCGGGCAGGGCGACAGACGCAGGATATCGCCGCAGGTGCAGGAGCAGGTCAGGGCTGCGGCGGAGAGCCTCGGCTATGTCAGGCATGTCTCGGCTCCGAAGAGCGGCAGCCTCAGGATAGGCTTCTTCTGGCCGGACAAAAACCTTGAGACCACTATTGCGAACGTCGTCACCGGCATCAACTCTGCGGTACAGTTTGAGACCAGCCCGGTCGAGATAAGCATCTTCCCCTTCAGCTCCAATAACCTCAGCAGCCAGACCGCCCTGTGGTCGGCGAAATCCTTCGACGCCGCGGTCATCCTCTCGCCGAACACCGCCGACATGCAGGCGCTCGCCCAGCACCGCACCAAGACGCCAACCATCGTCATAAACCGTCAGCTCGAGGGCTATTCCAGCGTCTCCACCGACTATCAGGAGGTCGGCCGGCTCGCGGCGGAGCAGGCCATCGCAAGAGGCGGCAGCAATATCGCGCTCGTGCGCAATATCATCCCGCATCTCGGCATGAACCAGCGCAGCCGCGCGATATATAACGTCTGTAAATCCTACGGCATCAATCTCGACGAAAAAATCTATTTCTGCGCCAACGGCATCGACGAGGCCTACGAGCTCGGCGTGCGCCTGATACGCGAAAAAATGCTGCCGAAGATCATTGTCTGCGTGTACGACACCGACGCCTTCGGCATAACAAGAGCGCTCAACGAGGCGGGCATCGCCGTCGGCCGGGACGTGGAGATCCTCGCCGCGAGCACGAGTCTGCCGCAGTTCTTTGCGCGCTCCACCCCCTCGCTCACCGTCGTCGATCTCAAGATGGCGGAGATATCGCAGCGCGCCGTGAGGATGGCCATAGACCTCGCCACGGGCAGGCTCACCGCGCCGACAAGCGTCGTCATCTCCCCCGAGATCATCTATCGCGAGTCCTCGCCCGTCCCCACGCGCGACCAGCTCGCGCGGCTGAAGGAATACAGGCGGAGCTTCGAGCGCGACTGAGAAAAATTGCCCGCCGATATTTACATTTCGTCATATTATGTTATAATTTACAAAAGGGTCTGTGTTTGGCAGGGTTTTGTTGTTCTAATATACAGCTTTGCTCGTTTTTGTAAAAAGCGGCGGATGACCGCGCCCCTTAAGGCCGAGGCGCCGCCGTATATTTTAGATTGGAAAGGATGTATCACATGGACGAGAAATACAGCGCACTATTTACGCCATGGAAGGTGTGCAATGTAGAGATCAAGAACCGCATTGTACAGTGCTCGATGGGAGGAACATCACTGTTTGGGTGGCTGGAGCCCAACCACTTTGACAAGGAAGCG
>JAYFNM010000041.1:0-12576 GCA_034933465.1 Oscillospiraceae bacterium
TTGCCCTTGTTTTTTCATCAATATTCGCTTCTTTCATGCTTTTATACCGAGAACTGTGGCTTTCGCTTACTGAATTCGCCGGTTCTTTGACAGGCTGACCAAGCTCCCGGCCGCAAGGCCGGGAGCTTGGCTTGGCGACAAGGCATACTGACTTTCGACAAAAGACGATATTGCAGATGCGGTTTTTCTGTGGTAGAATAGCCTCAGCGCCGGTGGACGGCGGAGAATATGATGAAAAAAACCGCCGGGAATCGGCGGAATCAAGAAAATAATTAAAAGGAGAGCATCAAAATGAGGTATGTTTGCAATCTGTGCGGCTGGGTCTACGACGAGGACGAAAAGGGCGTAAAGTGGGAAGACCTGCCCGAGGATTTCACCTGCGAGCTCTGCGGAGCGGGCAAGGATGAGTTCAGCCCCGAGGAATAAGCGCGCCTGAAAAGAGCCTGCCGCAATAATTCCTCATTCCGAGGCGGGAGCCGGAGGAGCCTTCTGAGACGCGCCGCGAGACCGGCGCTGCGGAGAAGGATACTTCGCTCCGCCCGGGATGGCGGAAGAATGCGGCAGGCTCTTTTTATATCCCGCGATGCTTCGCGGCGGCGGCTCACAGGTCGCCGAGGTCGGAATCCTCCTCGGCGGAGGAGAGCTTTTTCTCGCTCAGGCCGGAGGCGGTCAGCTTGAGCTTGAGGTATTTCAGGAAAAAGTGCGAGGCGTAGAGCAGGATGATGCAGCTCACGCAGGCGAAAATGCCGAGGGCGGAGCTGTGGTCGATGATGAGATAGCGGGTGACGAGAAAGACCAGCACCTCTATCACGTTCTCCGCGCTGGGCTTGAGCAGCATTTTGATAAACTCTATGCCGACGACCAGGTTGAAGATGTTCTTCAGAAAGGTCTGGAACCAGCCGGTGTCCGGCATCAGGTCGGTCAGGCCGAAGGAGGTCAGGATATAGGTCGCGGCCGTGAAGACGAGGACAAGACCCACCAGCATCGCGAGCAGCAGCTCCAGACTGTCGCAGTATTTGTCCAGCCGTCTGCGCATCTTCTCTCTGACGCTCTCGGTTTTCAATTCGTTCACCGGCTTGCCCTCCTGTTCGATATCGTTAAGAATACGCTAAGATTACACTGTTTATAGTAAAGGAACACTTGATAATTGTCAACGATTTTTTTCCTGTGAAGCCTGTTTTTTTCCTGCCGGCCGTTCAAAATAGCTGCCGTCCGTCCGCTTGCACATAAGGGCGGCCTGTGTTATAATACTTTGAATATTTACAGACACAGTGGCTTAGGGAGGCTGTTATGGATATACAGAGCTTGAGAAATTACGCCCGGCTCATCGCCCGCTCCGGAGTGAACGTGAAGCAGGGGCAGGAGGTCGTCATCAGGACTGAGCCGGAGCAGACGCAGTTTGTTGCGCTGCTCGTCGAGGAGTGCTACGAGGCGGGAGCCGCAAGGGTGATAGTGGACTGGCAGGCGCAGGCGGTGACAAAGCTCGCCATAAAGCACCAGAGCCCGGAAAAGCTGGGCGCGGTCGAGAAATGGGAGGAGGCGAAGCTGCAGTACGCCGTGGATACCCTGCCCGCCATGATATACATCTATTCCGAGGACCCCGACGGGCTGCGCGGCATCGACCAGGAGAAGTGGGCCGCGGCGCAGCAGGCGCGCTACGCCGTCACCCGCCCCTACAGGGACGCCATGGAGAACCGCTATCAGTGGTGCGTGGCCTCGGCGCCGGGGCTCGAATGGGCGCGCAAGGTCTTCCCCGGCCTGGAGGACGGCGCGGCCGTGGAGGAGCTTTGGCGGCTTATCCTCCGCTGCTCCCGAGCCGACGGGGAGGATCCCATAGAGGCCTGGCGGCGGCACAGCGCGGAGCTTCGGCGCCGCTGCGACTGGCTCAATTCCCTGAAGCTCCGCCGGCTCATCTACAGGAGCGAGAGCACGGGCACCGATCTCACCGTCGGGCTCATGCCGCAGATGCTGTTTTGCGGCGGGGCGGAGGAGCTGCCCGGCACAGGACTGTGGTTTAACGCGAACATCCCCTCCGAGGAGGTCTTTACCACGCCCATGAAGGGCGAGGCGGAGGGCATAGTCTGCTCCACGATGCCCCTGTCCTACAGGGGCGTGCTGATAGAGGACTTCTCCCTGCGCTTTGAAAAGGGCAGGGTGGTCGAGGCGCGCGCCGGAAAGAACGAGGAGGCGCTGCGGCTGATGATCGCCATGGACGAGGGCGCTTCCATGCTCGGCGAGTGCGCGCTTGTGCCCTGGGAGAGCCCGATAAGGGAGAGCGGCGTGCTGTTTTACAACACGCTCTTCGACGAGAACGCCTCCTGCCATCTCGCGCTCGGCGAGGGCTATTCGAGCTGCCTGAAGGATCCTGAGAAATACAGCCCCGCCGAAGCGCGCCGGCTGGGCGTGAACGACTCCATGATACACGAGGACTTTATGATCGGCGCGCGCGACCTCGATATCACAGGCGTCTCGGAGGACGGCAGAGAGACGCCGATATTCAGGGCGGGCCGCTGGGCCGAGCGCTGAACGCCGGGCGATTTTTTGCCGGAAACATTTTATACAGAAAGCCGGGATAAGAAATGAGCGAAGCAGCCGTAAAAGAACACAATGTGAAATACTATGTGGAGAAGAAGAGCATATGGGTGCAGGCGGCGGTCATTTTTATGGCGCTGTCGGCGGCGTTTCGTCTGATAGGCCTGTGGGGGCAGTGGAGCGACAGCTCGGTGCTGGCCATGCAGATAGCCTTGCCGGTCTTGAGCAATCTCCTGTTTATCGCCTGCATACTGCTCCTCGGCAAGAGCGCCTTTTGGAGCACCAGCGTCCCTGTGCTTATGGGCGTGGTGTTCTTCATCGTGAAATCCTTCTCCTTTGACAGCTGGCTGCACACGGTGCTGTGCATCATGCTGTATTTGCTCGTCGCCGTGCTGTATACCGTCACCGTCTTCGGCGCGATACGCAGCAAGTGGCCGCTCGTGCCGCTGTTCGCCCTGCCCTTTCTCTACCATGTGCTCGTGGAGGATCTGGCGGCGCTCAGAGACACCGCGAATCCCGTGACGCTGTCCGCCGGAATGCAGGAGATATCGGTGCTGTGCATAATGCTCGCGCTGCTGTTCACCGCCTTTGCCATGAAGAAGAAGAAACCGGCGCAGCCTGAGCCGGAGCTGCCGAAGATGAAGCCGCCGAAGGTGCTCGCCCCGGAGAAGAAGCCCGCGGCATCGGCGGAGACCGCCGTGAAGCCCGCAGAGACCGCCGCCCCCGAGAGTAAGCCCGCGCCGGCAGAGACCGCCGCGAAGCCCGCGGCGGAGCCATCGCAGGCGGAGGACGGAGGCACGCCTCCCGGAGACAAGGCATGAGGGAAAACAGAACGCCCGGCTCGCACGCCGCCAGGCGCGACGTCTCCCGGGTGGAGAAAAAAACCGCGAAACGCCCGGAGCGGCGCGTCAGAGAGCGCCCGCCCGAGACGAGGCGCGCCCCGCGCAAGAGGACGGCCTATATCGTCGCCACCGCCCTCGCGGCGGTGCTGGTGATAGCGCTGGCGCTGGTGCTGGTCAATTCCGGCGAGCGGGGGGACTACAGGAAATATATGCGGCAGGCGAACGCGAGCTATCAGGAGGGGGATTACGACAGCGCCCTCACCTCGCTGCGCAAGGCCGCCAATATCGACAGGAGCGACGAGTGCCTGGTGCTCATGGCGGACTGCTATGAGGCGCAGGGCAACCTTGAAAAGGCGCTGGAGGTCCTGCGGAAGATGGATGTCACGGACCCCTCCGTGGCACAGCGCATCGCCGCGCTCGAGCAGAAGAGAGCCCAGCTTCTGGAGGCGGAAAAGGTGACGATCGCCGGAAAAAAGTTCACTAAGGACACCACCGCGCTGGTGCTGGACGGGCTCGGCGTCACGGACGAGGTGCTCTCCGACATAAAGCAGCTCTATTCGCTGGAAACGCTGTCCCTGATGAACAATTCCCTGAAGGATATCTCCGCGCTCGCCGAGCTCGGCGGGCTGAACACGCTCAATCTCGGCGGAAACCGGATAGAGGATATCTCCGCCCTCGCGGCGCTGACGGGGCTGCGCACGCTGTACCTTGACGATAACCCCGTCAAGGATCTGACGCCGCTCCTGAAGCTCACAAAGCTGACCTCGCTGAGCATACGCGGGATAGACATCACCGACGAGCAGCTCAAGAAGCTCTCCGAGGCGCTGCCCGGCTGCGCCATCCACAGCGACACCTCCGCCGAGGACGCCGTGGACATCACCATCGGCGGCGTCACCTTCAAGTCCGATGTGGAGGAGCTCGACCTGAGCGGCAAGAGCATCAGGAGCATCAGCGTTCTGGCGGGCTGCAAGGAGCTGAAGAAGCTGAACCTCAGCGGGAACAGCGTGACCGATCTCTGCGCGCTGATGAACATTCCGGGTCTGGAGTGGCTGGACGTGTCCTCAAACCACCTCTCCGATCTGCGCCCGCTGATGGGCATGGGCACGCTGCGCACCCTTATCGCGAACGACAATCAGGTGACTGCGACCGCGGCCGTGGGCTCCATGAGCTCCCTTACGGAGCTGGAGCTGTCGAACAATCCGATCAGCGACTTTTCGGGGCTGAAAAAGCTCCGCAACATCGAGACGCTGGGGCTTAAAAACACCGGGCTCGACGACAGCGGCATACAGTATCTGGAGTATCTGTCTTCGCTGAGTATGCTCTCCATAGACGACAACCCCGATATCAGCGGCGAGACCGCCGACGAGCTGCAAAAGGCGCTGGGCAGCTGCGTCATCAGCCATTCTGAGCTCATATACTCGGTTGACGTGAGCGGAACGATGATAAAGCAGAACGCGACCGAGCTCGACCTCGCGGGCAAGGGCGTCACCGACATCTCCGGCATCGGCAACCTCGGCAGCCTTGTGACCGTGGATCTCAGCGGGAACGATATCAGCAATATTTACACCTTCCAGTACACCGACAGCTGGGAGACGATGAAGGAGCTCGACCTGTCCTCGAACTCTGTCGAGGATATCACCGCCATCGCCAACCTCATCAATCTTGAGACGCTCGACCTGTCGAACAACAAGGTCAACTCCATCCTGCCGCTGAAGGGTCTGAAAAATCTGCGCAAGCTGAATCTGAGCGGAAACCCCCTGACGGGCGAGCAGATACAGGAGCTGAGGGAAGCCCTAACAAACTGCACCGTGACCTTCGGCTGACGCTGCGCATATCGCGCCGGGCGTATTACCCGCCGCCAAGAGCATCCACCTGTCGTCCTGAGCGGATGCCGTCCCTAAAGCATCTGCCTGTCATCCTGAGCGGAGCGAAGGATCTTTCCCTTAGCGCCTTGCGGCCAGCGGAAAAGATTCTTCGGCCTCCTGCCTCAGAATGACAGGTTTTTTGCGGCCTTCAGCGAGCCGCGGGACGGCCAAGACCATCCCCTACAGGGAAGGGGGACAGGGCATGAGCAGACTCCGTAGGGGCGGGCGAGACGCGGGACGGCCAAGACCGTCCCCTACAGGGACGGGGGACAGGGCATGAGCAGACTCCGTAGGGTCGGGCGGGACGCGGGACGGTCAAGACCGCCTCATACAGACCCCATACCACACGCCGCCGGGGCGACCCTGAGTGGCCGCTGGGCGTATTGCGGCAGCCCGGCGGTAATCGGCGGGCGCACACACGGGTGCGCCCCTACGAGGCGGGGAAAAACAGTGGTAATGGGCGGATAATTCGTGAATCCGCCCGTGGGGGGGTTATTGCGCCCGACCGTAGAGAACGACCCTTGTGCCGCTGCGCGTCCACCGCCGGATTTCCCCTAAACTGTCATCCTGAGCGGAGCGAAGGATCTTTCCCTTAGCGCCTTGCGGCCAGCGGAAAAGATTCTTCGGCCTCCGGCCTCAGAATGACAGGTTTTTTGCGGCCTTCTGCGAGCCGCGGGACGGCCAAGACCATCCCCTACAGGGAAGGGGGACAGTTTCCTTTGACCTTATCTATGGCGGATGGTGCGAACCGTCCCCTACAGGGAAGGGGGACAGGGCATGAGCAGACTTCGTAGGGGCGGGCGAGCCGCGGGACGGTCAAGACCGTCTCATACAGACCCCATACCGCACGCCCGCCGGGGCGACCCTGCACGGCAGCCCGGCGGTAATCGGCGGGCGCACACATGGGTGCGCCCCTACGCGGCTGGGGAAAAACAGTGGTAATGGGCGGATAATTCGTGAATCCGCCCGTGCGGGGGGGTATTGCGCCCGACCGTAGAGAACGACCCTTGTGCCGCTGCGCGTCCACCGCCGGATTTCCCATCAATTGTCATCCTGAGCGGAGCGAAGGATCTTTCCCGACGCGACAGCGCTTCGCCGAAAAAGGGAAATTTTGGAGTATTATACAAAAAATCACCGCTGCCGCGGTGCGTAGTGCCGATCTTTCGTTTCTTAACAAAAAAGACTTCTTTTCAGATTTCGGATGTGCTATTATATATACAGCGGGGGACGGGTGTCCGCACCTCGCGCACATTTGCAGCAGATGAAAGGAGTTGGCATTATTGAAGTTCACTTTTACCGAGAAACGGATGGACTCCTCCGAGGATCTGAGAGCATACTCCATACGCAAGATCAGCAAGCTGGACAGATTCTTCAAAACCGAGGCGGAAGCCTTCGTGACCTACAGCATCGAGCGGGGACGCTTCCTGGCTGAGATCACCATCCACAACAACGGCCTGTACTACAGGGCAAGCGAACTTACGAACGACATGTACGCCTCCGTGGATTCCGGCGTGGCGGCCATCGAGCGCCAGATCCACAGAAACAAGACCCGCCTTGAGAAAAGGCTTCGCGAGGGGTCTGTGGAGCGTGACGCCGGGCCTGCTTTCGCGCCTGCCGAGGACGAGGCGGACGAAGTTTTCAAGATTGTGCGCAGAAAGAGCTTCTCCATTAAGCCGATGAGCGTTGAGGAGGCCATATTGCAGATGAATCTGCTGGGTCATCAGTTCTTCGTGTTCAAGGACATGGACGCGGAGGATGCGGTATCCGTGGTCTACAAGCGCAATCAGGGCGGTTACGGCCTCATCTCCGACGACGGAGAGGACGACGAGGAATAAAACGCGAATATGAGCTTTCGGCGCCCTCCCGTTTCGGGAGGGCGCTTCAGCCTGTCAAAAAACCATGCTTTATAGCTCTCGATGACAGAGCAGCGGTAGAGCGCGAGAGGGCAAGGCCCGTCTCGCGTTACAATAAACCGCCAGCGAAGCGAGTTTTTTCGTGATATTACGCTTTCACGAAAAAAGTGGCGGCGCTGTGTCACATTAATAACTATTCTTGCATATTTTTTGCTGATGGTTTAACATATGATTTACCATTATCCTACACCAAAAACAGGAGGCTCGCGTTATGAAATGTCCCCGCTGCGGAAATGAAATGACGGTGGATTCCCACCGCAAATATGCGCTCCAGATGTGTTACAACTGCGGCTACATAGAGGGACGCAATGTGGACGGCAAGAACCTGAGCGCTACGAACTTTGAGCATATGAAGTCCCTGAACTTCAACGAGATGGCCGCCTTCCTCGCGGCCGGTCTCAATATCGACAAGGAGAAGGTCGCCGGCTGGCTCGACAACATGTCCGAATGAGCCGCCGGAGAGCGCCGCGAAGGATTGGTTCTCTAGCCTTTGCGGCGCTCTCTTTTTCGCTTGCTGCCCGGCGCGGCTTGTAAAAGAGCGGCGGATGAGATATAATCACGGCAGAAAAAACATTTTTGGAGATGGATATGGACGAAGTCAGATCGCCGGGCGCGCTGTATATAGTGGCCACGCCCATAGGCAATTCAAGGGATATGTCCCCGCGGGGGGTGCAGATACTCAGCGAGGTGGACATCATCGCCGCCGAGGACACGCGGCGCTCGGTGGTGCTGCTCAACAAGCTGAACATAAAAAACAAGCTCGTCTCGAACCATAAGTTCAACGAGTACGGCAAGGCGAAGTATTTCATAAACGAGATGAAGGACGGCAAGAGCGTCGCGGTCATAACCGACGCCGGGACGCCCTGTATCTCCGACCCCGGCAACGAGCTTATCAAGGCCGCCGTGGACGAGGGGATAAGGGTGATAGGCGTGCCGGGCTGCTGCGCGGCGGTGACGGCGCTGTCCGTCTCCGGCTTCGACCTCAGCTCCTTCACCTTCTTCGGCTTCTTCCCGCGCGAGAACGCGGAGCGCCGCCGTCTGCTGGAAAAGCTCCGCCGCGGCGACACGCGCTCCTTCGCGCTCTACGAGTCGCCAAAGCGCATTATGGAGCTGGTGGATTTCTTCATCGGAGAGGGCGCGAACGTCCGCCTCTGCCTCTGCAACGACCTGACGAAGCTGCACGAGATGAGCTTTCGCGGCACGCCGGAGCAGGTGAAGGAGCTGCTGCTCGCCAAGGGCAACTACGACAAGGGCGAATACGCCGTGGTGATAGAGGTCGCGCAGGACTACGTCTTCAACAAGGTGGAGCACACCGTCACGGCCGAGGCCATGCTGGTGGACGCCATGGTGGGCGGCCTGTCGGCGAAGGAGGCCGTCGCGGCGGTGCTCGCCGACGAGAACAACTCCTACAGCAAGAACGAGCTCAAGGCGGCCGCGCTGAATCTCAAGAAGATGTTCGGCGGCTGACGGCGGGAGGGGAAAACAGTGTCGAGACTATGTTCGGAGCTGGAGGCGGCGCTCGGGACGCTCACAAGGGCGGTGCTGAGCCAGCCGCTGGACGGGACGGGAGACAGCCGCGTGGACATCAGACCCGTGCTGCTCAAAAAAGAGCGCCGCTATCAGATAGAGCGCTTCAGGGACAACAGAGCCTACCACCGGAACGTGGACGCGCAGGAGCTTTTGAGCGTCTTTTCGTCCGAGCTTGACGGCCGCTTCCGTCAGGCGCTGATAGCCACCGCGGAGGGCTCGGCGCAGTATACGCTCCGGCGCGACGGCGGCTATAAGAGGACGGGACGCGCCGCCGTGCCGAGGCCGGGCGGGGAGGCGCAGAGCCATAACCGCGAAAAGGAATACCTTATCGCCGAGGGCGAGCGCGTCCCAGCGCTGGTGGATCTCGGTGTGTTCACGGAGGATTTCAGAATAGTCCGCGCGAAATACGACAAGTACAAGCAGATAAACCGCTTTGTGGAGCTGATAGACCAGCAGTTTGCCGGCAGCGACAGGCGCGATATCACCATCCTCGACTTCGGCTGCGGCAAATCCTATCTCACCTTCATCATCTACTACTATTTCGCGGTGAAAAAAGGGATGGATGTGAAGATAATCGGCTACGACCTCAAGGAGGACGTGGTGGAGCGCTGCAACGCCGTCGCGGAGAAGTACGGCTATGCCGGGCTGCGCTTCGTGACCGCCGACGTGACGCGCGACGCGCTCTACGACGAGCGTATCGACATGATGGTCACGCTCCACGCCTGCGACACCGCGACCGACTATGCCCTGTTTTACGCGGTGCAGAAGCGCGCGGATTACATCTTCTCCGTGCCCTGCTGCCAGCACGAGGTCAACGCGAGCGTCAAAAAGGGCGGCGAGCTGGACATATTTCTGAAATACGGCATAATAAAAGAGCGCGCCTGCGCTCTGCTGACCGACGCTGTCCGCGCCGATATTCTGGAGGATATGGGCTACAGCGTGGACATGATAGAATTCACCGACTTTGAGCACTCCCCGAAGAACATAATGATACGGGCGCGCCGCGGCGGCGCGAGAGGCACGGCCGGCCGAGAGAGGGCGCGGGCGCTCGCGGAGCGCTACGGCTTTGAGCAGACGCTGCTGAGGCTCACCGAAAATATGTGATCTTTTGATAAGAGGAGCACCGGGACTGCTGCTTTTGCGGCAGCCCCGGTGCTCCGTCTTTGCTACAGCCCGCAGGAGGCGAGAAATTCCTCCGTTATGCGCGCGTAGCGCTCCCCGTCGCAGAGGAAGCTGAGGACGTGCCCCGCGCCGGGAAAGGTCTCCCGCCGGACGGGAGAGGCGCAGGCGGCGGCTATCTCGGCGCTCATGGAGCAGGGGACATAGTGGTCGGCCTCGCCGTGGATGAGCAGGATGGGCACTTTCGCGCGGCGCACGGCGGAGACGGCCGTGGAGGCAGACAGCCGAAAGCCGCCGAGCAGTATCGCCGAGAGCCGCGTGAAGGGATACATCAGCCTGCCGAAGAGACCGATCTCGCCGCAGACCTTGCGTATTATCGCCTCCGGCGAGGAATAGGGGCAGTCGGCGATGATGCACTTCACATTCGCGGGCAGCGGGAGCTCGGAGGCCATGAGCACGGTGGCCGCGCCCATCGAGACGCCGGAGAGGATAATCTTCGTCTCCGCGCCGAAGCGGGAGACGGCGTACTCAGCCCATTGCAGGCAGTCGCGCCGCTCGTTGACGCCAAAGGAGATGACGCGCCCCTCGCTCTCGCCCTGCGCGCGCTCGTCTATGAGCAGGACGTTGCGCCCGGCGGCGCGCGCGATGGT
Source organism: Oscillospiraceae bacterium (assembly GCA_034933465.1). Taxonomy (GTDB): domain Bacteria; phylum Bacillota; class Clostridia; order Oscillospirales; family Oscillospiraceae; genus Limivicinus. Next base: position 10,452 of record JAYFNM010000041.1, read on the forward strand.
CATGCCGCCGCAGAAATCCTGTAGCGCAGAGCCGCGGTAGCCGTGGAAATTTATTTGCAACGGCGCTCCGTCGCGCAGGTGATAATAGCGGCCGCTGAGCCTGAGCCCGTCGTGCGACACTATGGAGACAGGCTCGAAGGGCAGCGCGTCTATCGCGCCGACGAGCTCCAGCATCCGCCCCTTCACCGCCTGAAACTGCTTGCCGCTCGGCACCCTGTACGGGTCGAGCGGCCGGGGGCGGGAATAAAACGCGATTTTAAAGGCGGCGAGCAGCGCCGCGAGCGCGAGCAGCAGCGCCGCCGCGAGACAGATCATGACGATGCGCATTTGTCTTCACTCCGCTTCCGTCTTCCCCGCAGGTCTTGACGCTGCGCGGAAAAAACGATATACTGAATAATTAAATAATGATACCATTCAAGTTAAAAATAGTCAAGGAAGGGAGAGGACAATGAAAGCTACGGACGGCTATACGGATCAGGAGAGCATGGGAATGCAGCTGCTGAAAAAGGGCAGGAGAGGTCTCGGCAAGGTGCTGTTTAGCAGGGCGGGACTTGTCGCGCTGCTGCTTCTGCTGCAGATCGCCATTCTTATCGGCGTTCAGGTCAGATTCAAGGCCTTTTTGCCGCATTATTACCTCATTGTATCGGTCTTCTGCGTCGTGATGGTGCTCTACCTCTTCAACGGCAAATTCGACCCCTCGGCCAAGCTCACGTGGCTGGTCGTCATTATGCTGATGCCCGCCTTCGGCGCGCTGCTGCTGCTCTATACGCAGAGCGACGTGGGGCACAGGCTGATGAAGGGGCGCTTCGCGCAGATAATGGCGGACACGAAGGACGACATCCCGCAGGACGCGGGGACGCTCGAAAAATTCCGCCGGGACGCGCCGTCGGCCGCCGGGCTTGCCTGCTATCTCGGCCGCACGGGCTGCCACCCGGTGTACGACAAGACCGCCGTGACCTATTTCCCCCTCGGCGAGGACAAGTTCAAGGAGCTGCTGATACAGCTCGACAGGGCGGAAAAGTTCATTTTTCTCGAGTATTTCATCATTGACGAGGGCCTGATGTGGGGGCGCGTGCTGGAGCTGCTGGCGAAAAAAGCCGCGCAGGGCGTCGAGGTGCGCGTCATGTACGACGGCTCCTGTGAGTTTTCCACCCTGCCGCACGACTATCCGCGCCGCCTCGCGGAGCTTGGGATAAAGTGCAAGATGTTCGGCCCCATTGCGCCCTTCGTCTCGACGCACTATAATTACCGCGACCACAGGAAGATACTGGTCATCGACGGGCGCGTCGCGTTCAACGGCGGCGTCAATCTGGCCGACGAGTATATCAACCGCTTCAAAAAGCACGGGCACTGGAAGGACACCGCCGTGATGCTGCGTGGAGAGGCCGCGAGGAGCTTCACGCTGATGTTCCTGCAGATGTGGAACGTCGATGAGAGGGAGCAGGAGGATTTTGAAAAGTACATTACTGCCGAGGCCGAGCCCGCCGCGGACGCCGCGGGTTATGTCCTGCCCTACGGCGACTGCCCGCTCGACGACGAGCGCGTCGGCGAATGGACATACATGGATATCCTCAACCGCGCCGAGCGCTATGTGCACATCATGACGCCCTATCTCATCCTCGACGGCGAGATGGAGACGGCCATGAAATTCGCGGCCGAGCGCGGCGTGGACGTGAGCCTGATTCTGCCCGGCATCCCGGACAAGAAGCTCATCTACGCGCTCGCGAAGACGCATTATTCCTCGCTTTTGCGCTCGGGCGTGAAGCTATATGAGTATACGCCGGGCTTCGTACACGCCAAGGTCTTCGTGAGCGACGACCGGGAGGCCGTCGTCGGCAGCATCAATCTGGATTACAGGAGCCTGTACCACCACTTTGAGTGCGCGACCTATCTGAACCGCGTCTCCTGCATAGGCGAGATAGCCGCGGACTTCGAAAAGACCCGCGCCCTCTGCCGGACCGTCACGCCGGAGACGGTGAAGGCGGAGAAGCTCTCCGTCAGGATCGCCGGGTATCTGATGAAGGTCGTCGCCCCGCTGCTGTGAGCATATGAGCAAAAAGAGCCTGCCCCCGCGAGAGACGTCTCTCGCGGGGGCAGGCTCTTTTTGCTCATATGCTCACAGCAG
>JAYFNM010000042.1:0-1718 GCA_034933465.1 Oscillospiraceae bacterium
TGCCCTGCGACGGCTCCACCATGGCCTCCTCCTATATGGCGCGCCGTTTCCCCGACCTGCCTGTGTTCCACCTCTGCTTCCCCGTGCGTTACTACGACGAGGAGACCGTTCAGTGCGGCGCGGACGATATCAAGGCCTGCATAAAGTTTGTTGAGGACATCACCGGCTCCAAGTGGAACTGGGATGCCTACTTCAACCAGATCAAGCGCTTCAACAACGAGACCGCCCTTGAGCTCGAAAAGTGGGAGATCAACAAGACCGCATATCCCCAGTTCGTCGGACCGGCCTATGAGCTGTTCCGCAAATGGAACTATGAGATGGACGGCGGCGCCGATCCCCGCATAATCGGCTCGATGGAGAAGGTCAACAAGATCCTGCTCAAGGCCTATGAGAAGAAGGAAGAGCCGTGGCCCGGCAAGATGAAGTACCGCGCCATCGTCTGGTCCTGCCCCGCCCACTACTATGCGAACTTCTCCAACTGGGCGGCCAACTGCTGGGGCATCAACGTCATGGTCGAGATGGAATCTCTGAACTTCACGAAGGTGCTTGAGACCCAGGATAAGGAAGAGGCTCTCCGCGACCTCGCAAGGCTCTACGAGCGTATGGTCATGCGCCGTCACACCAACGGCGGTTATCAGAACGTCGTCGATGAGCTCTGGCATCAGTGCGAAGCATGGAACACCCCGATGATCATCATGTATCAGAACGTCGCCTGCAAGAACATGGCCACCGTGCAGGGCATACTGGACGATCAGGGCCGTCAGCGCGGCTACGACCTCATCTGGGTCGAGCACGACCTGATGGACCCCCGTACAGTCTCCCGCCGCACCATGCGCGACAAGGTCAGCCAGTACATGCGCGCCGTCAAGCGCGCCGAGCCGGTTGACGCGTCTCTGGTCGATTTCGAGGATGACATATGCATGTAATCGCGTAAAAAAAATATGCCGGTGGCATATTTTTAGCGATTACCGCAGCGGCTATGCCGCGAGGAGGGAACCGATTGACCCCACCCCTCGATGCGGCAAAGCCGCGAGAAGCCCAAAAGGCTTTCGAGCGATTACCGCAGCGGCAAAGCCGCGAGGCGCCTTCCCCTAAAGCCATACATATGAGGCACACATAAAAAAATAATTGGAGGAAACTATAATATGAAGTATTTCGGCGGCTGCGACGTAGGGTCTACCTTTACGAAAGCAGTAATAATGGACGAGACCGGCAAGATGGTGGCGGACACGACGATCCGCAGCAAGATCAACTCCGAGGCATCCGCTGTCGCGGCGATGGACGAGGTCGTCTCACAGGTTCCCGAGCTGAAGAGCTCGAAGGATCTGGCGTATCTGATAGGCACAGGCTACGGCCGCAACAAGGTACCCTTTGCCGATGAGAACATCTCCGAGATAAGCTGCCACGCGATGGGCGTGCACATCACCGACCCGACGGTCAAGGCAATCATCGATATCGGCGGCCAGGACGTCAAGGGCATCAGCATCGACACGGACGGCACGGTCAAGAACTTCGCGATGAACGACAAGTGCTCCGCCGGTACCGGCCGCTTCTTCGAGGCCATGGCGCGCTCCTTTGAGATGGATCTGCCCGCGTTCTCGAAGCTGTCCCTGACGGCGAAGAACGTCATCCCCATAACCGCACAGTGCACCGTTTTTGCCGAGTCCGAGGTCATCACGCTCGTCGGCGAGGGCAAGCCGACCGACGAGATCGCAGCA
>JAYFNM010000043.1:0-33576 GCA_034933465.1 Oscillospiraceae bacterium
CCCTCCCCAGGCTCTCTGTTCTCCGGGGCTCAGCTCCAGCTGCCGGAGACTCCGTCGGGGGCGTCGGCGTCGCGCTGAGGCTCGCGCCGGCCGCCGTCGCGCTTTCCCGCGCGCTCGTCGTGCCCGGTGACGACCGGCGCAGGCTCGTCACGCAGTTCTTTTTTTTTCTTTTTCGTCATGCCTATCTCCCTTTCCGTTCAGCCGAACAGCACCAGCGCCAGCCCGTACACCACGCTCGCGCTGATGCCGTAGACTATCACCGGCCCCGCGATGACGAACATCTTCGCCGCCGTGCCGGTGATGAAGCCCTCGGTCTTGAATTCCAGCGCCGGGGCGGCGACGGAGTTGGCAAAGCCGGTTATCGGCACGAGCGTGCCCGCGCCGGCGAGCTTCGCGATGTCGTCGTAGACGCCGAGGCCGGTCAGCAGCGCGCCGATGAACACCAGCGTTATCGACTCCGCCGTGCCCGCCGCCTGCTCGGCGAGACCCGCGGCGGCGTACAGCCCGAAAAGCAGCTGACCCAGGCAGCATATAAGCCCGCCTGTCCAGAAGGCGTTCAGGATGTTTTTCAGCACCGGTGAGCGGGGCGCGTGCCGTCTGGAATAGTCCCTGTATTCGTCGTTGGTCATCTTCATTGTCCGCTCTCCTTTTGCGCGCTTCTTTTTCCGTATTATCTGCCGCGCCGCCGGGAATATTCACGCTTTCACCGAAAGGCCTACAGCTTTCGCCGAAAGGCCGAAATTTAGGCCTTGACTTTGTATTGCCGGTGAATTATAATGTCCAAGCTGACAATTTGATATTGTAAGTTTTTGAGCAGCCGTGGAGATGTCGCGTAGTTGGTCGAGCGCGCACGATTGGAAATCGTGTAAGGGTCAAAAGCTCTTCGAGAGTTCGAATCTCTCCATCTCCGCCATAATGAATGAAAACCTGTAGCCGTTGAGGCTACAGGTTTTTCTTTGTTTTCTTTGTTATTCCAACGGTTTGCGGGGGTTTTGGGCGCGCCGCCTCGCTCAGTAGTTCTTCAGCCGGGTGATCAGATCCTTTATCTTTCCGGCGGCTTCGTTCGAAAGCCGGCTCTTTTTTCCGGGAGAGAGCTTCGCGCAGCAGCGGATATAGTCGCCGGAGGCGGCGACGGTGTTCTGCTCCGACACCTCGAAAAGCATCACCGGTCTGGAGTAGCGGAAAATGCAGCAGAGCCGGCCCTCCGCCGCGAGCAGCGCGTTCTCCGTGGGCGGCTCGTCCGAAACGACCACCGTGTAGTCCGGGTGAGCCTCGATCATATTCAGGATCTTATACAGGTGGCAGATGTACTCGTCCGCGCTGTAATAATGCAGGCAGCTGCCGGGACTGAGCAGAGAGGGCATACACAGCACGCGGCCGGACACTATGTCCTCTGCGTCCGCAAGGCTGATAAGCTCTAATTTGTTGTATTTTTCCATGCTTCTGATATAGTTGGAGGATATTTGCAGGAAGGTCGCCTCCTCCTCGGCGCTGTTTTTGAATATCTTGTGGATAACGGAGGCGGGGGTCAGCGGGGTGGGCAGGCCGGAATACCTGGTGGCGCAGTTGGCGTTCAGCTTTGAATAGCGCAGCAGGCAGTCCAGGACGCTCTCCCCGCCGTCGCCGTGCGATTGCGTTATCGTGAGGGGGAGGCACTTGGCGAGATAGTCCTCGAAATACTGCGCCACGGCGCTCGCGATCTGCGGGTCGAAATGCAGCAGGCACATCCCACCCTCGTTGCGATAGCCCACGCTGTCCGCTGTCAGCGCCGCAATGCCGGGAGCCACCACAATCGTCCTGTGGAACACGTTGTCGCGCGTTCGGGGATAGTAGAAGGACTGTATCTTCCCGTATACATACACCGGCATCCAGCGGACAAAGGAGTCCACCGCGTCGCTGGTGTCGTATATTATGGGCGCGATGCGGCGCAGGGTGAAGCCCCTGTTGCAGAGCTGTATGATGCACTCCTGGATCTCCGCCGTAAAGGCGGAGGACTCTGTCAGCCACGAGCTGTCCTCGTCGCAGGCGATGTAGATGCAGCAGGGCTCCGACAGCGCCAGCAGATGCGCGAGAAAACGGCTGAGGGCGGAGCGCTTGCCGCAGTTGCCAAAGTAGGCATAGCTTTGAAATTTGCCGGTGGCCTTGGCGGGGCAGACGCTCTCCTGCTCCGCGCCGGCTCCGGCGCCGGGCGTCGGCTCGCTGATGCTGACGCTGTGGATCATCTGCTCTATCTGGATATTAGGCGCAGCCTCGCCGCTGATCAGCCAGTCCGCCAGAATAGCCGCCAGCGCCTCGGACTTCATGATCAGCTTTATCCTGCTCTGCCCGACGGTGTCCGCAAGCGCGGCGCGCTGATAATCGGTGGAGCATTTTTTCGCGAAATAGTTCGCGAGGATCTTGATCTGCCGGGGGTTTTGGGGCGGGTTGCGGTGTCCGTTCCTCATGCGGCTGATCAGGGAAGGGTCGCAGGACAAGACGAACGACAGCTGCTTGTTCGAGGTCTCGGTGAGCTTAAGGAGAAAAGTCAATTTGTCGGAAAACAGCATATTATCACCCCCGTTTACCCTGTAAGCTTAAGCACAAAGCGGGAGCCTGTCAAGCGGATGTCACACAAAATGACAGAATATGTCATTGCCAGCTTAGCCTGAGTAGTTGAAATCGGGCTTGACATGGGTTTAGATTGAGTCAGCTGCAAAGAGAAAATCGATGCGGCGATTATTTTTATATTTTTATGCGAATTGCACAACGCAGCATTTTCATGTCACCGTGAAAAAAACGCGAGTTGTCATAAACGCCAAATATCAAGAGTTTTTGCGTCGCTGCATTGAGGACAGCTGTCCTCAATACGAAGTCACGAGAGAAAAACCTCCCCCGAAAAGCGGGGGTAAAGCGCGGCTATAGATGGTAAAAAAAGGTATACCGGATGGAAAATCGAGGCTGAGCAATGACAACCGGCAAGCAAAATGCGCGCAGGAGGGAGGCGGGATCTGTTTGCGCTGCTCAAGGCCGGTACGGGAGACATCCTTCGTCAGCTCAGGAAATTTGGGAGGTGTGCGATTTTAGAAAGCAGAGGCGCAATGTAATTTACCCGGCAGCCGCCAATAGACGGGGGCAAATAATCATTGAATGGAGAGAAAATATATGGATACTATATTAACGGTCGACAAACGGCAAGTCAGAAAAGATATATTGGTACTGGTCATCCCCATACTCATGGAGTCGGTTTTCAGATATATAGCCGAAATCGGTTCCTCCTCCCTGGTCGGGCATCTCTCGGCTCTCGCGGTCACCGCGCAGGGCATTTCCATCAGGACCAACAGCTTTTTGAACGTCATGTGGTCCGCCACCCGTATGGGCGCTCTGGTTTATTACCTTACGCTCGTGGGCGACAAGAGGTATCTTGAGCTGAAACAGGGCTTTAAAAACATAAGCACGGTAATCGTCGGCATAGCGGTCCTGTTCGCCGCGATAGTGTTCGTGTTCACCGAGCAGGTCGTCGCGGCCTTTACGACCGACCCCGAGATCGTGCCCACAGTCTGCAACTATGTACGCATCACCATCCTGTCCGTTCCCTTCGTTGTCACCAGGGTCATGTGCGCCGCGGTATTCAACTCCCTCGGCGACACGAAGACCCCGATGGTAGCCGTGCTGGTCATCGACATCGTAAACCTCGGCCTGGGCTACATACTCATTTTTGTGGCGAACTGGGACTACTACGGCGCGGCTATCGCCATACTGGCCGCCGAGATCAGCGGCAGCGCGTTCCTCGCGTTCATGCTGTCGAGAAACAAGATCTTCAGGGAAGCCGGCAGAACCGAGTGGAAGCTCAAGAGCAAGGAGTCCATAAAGCAGACCTTCGTGAAAGCCATCCCTATCGCCATCGAAGACGGCTTCTGGCAGATCGCGGCCATTCTGCTGGCCAGATTCCTGCTGTACTACGGCGCGACCACTTACGCCGGCTTCCAGCTGGCGACCTCCGCGGAGACCTTCACCCAGATGTGGATATACGGCTTCAGTACCTCGGCCGCCGCGCTTTCCGGAAAGGCTCTGGGTCAGAAGAACGGTCCGCTCTATCGCGAGTATTTCAAGCAGCAGTGCTATATTAACGGCGCAATAAGCCTTTTCATGGGACTTATTATGATCTTCCTGCCGAAGTTCCTTATGGCTCTCGTAACCAACGACGCCGAGCTGACCGCCGTCGGCGTCGAATACCTGATAGTCATGGGCATCATTTTCGTGCCCCAGAACATCCAGTATGTTCTCAAGGGGACCATTTACGGCAGCTACGGCAGCACCACCCCCACCATGGTCATTATGGGCATCGGCATCTGGGCAGTCCGAATCCCTCTGGCCGCCCTCGACCAGTGCTGCCGCTGCCTGATGATGGCGCTGTTCATAAAGAAAAAGGACCTGATGCACATCGTCGAGCGCAAGGAGCAGGAAGCGCTGAAGGCCGCCCAGACGGCAGAATAACAGAAAGCGTTTTTAAGCCGGACTGAACGGCAGAAAAACGCGCTCACACCAGGGAGGCTCTGCTCGCCCGGCGGCGAAGGCAGGACAGCTCCGGCCGTCGCCGGGCAGAGTCTCCGTTTTATACTATGTGCCTATCAAGGAGAGGAGCTTCGCCGTGGTATTTGAAGAATTTGAATATAAGCGCCCGAACTACGAGCAGACCAGGGACGAGCTGGGGACGCTGCTGGACAGCCTGCGAAGCAGCGGCAGCGCCGGCGAGGCGATACGCCACGCCGTGGAGATCGACAAGATCCGCATGAATTACCACTCCATGAAGGATCTGAGCGGACTGCAATTCTCCATCGACCTCAACAACGCCTCATACGTGGCGGAAAACGACTATTTCGACGACTACTGGCCCTATTTCAAGGAGCTGGACTCCAAGTTCTACAGAGAAATATTAAACAGCAAATATCTGGCCGACTTTCGCGGCTTTTACGGCGACCAGTTCATAAAGCTTATCAGCTGCATCCTGAGAGTGATCGACCCCTGCATCTTAGAGCAGCTACAGGAGGAGCAGCGTCTGGTGTCCTCTAATTTCCGCACGAAGACCAACGGCGAGATCGAGTTCAGAGGACAGAAGCTCAATCTCTCCGCCCTGTCCGGCTATCTGGACGCCCCGGACAGAGCGCTGCGCAAGGAGGCCTCGGACGCGTTCTACGGCTTTTATCAGTCGGTGGCGGATGAGATAGAGTCCTGCTATGACGGTCTGGTCAGGGTGAGAGATGAGAAGGCCAAAAAGCTGGGCTACCCCTGCTTTACGCCCATTGGCTACGACGAGAAGACCCGCACCGACTATGATCAGGAGATGGTGGCCGTCTTCCGCGAGGAAGTCGAAAAATACATGAGCCCCCTGTCCCAAAAGCTCATAGAGCGGCAGAAAAAAAGGCTGGGCGTCACGAGCCTGCCCTTTTATGACGAGCCCGTGAAATTTGCCGGGGGCAACCCCCGCCCCAAGGGCGATTACAACGACCTGCTGCGGGAGGCCGGGGAGATGTACCGGGAGATATCCCCGGAGACCGGCGAATATTTCAGCTACATGCTGGAAAACCACCTCATCGACGTGCTCCCCCGCAAGGGCAAGGAGGGCGGAGCCTTCGAGCAGTACATAGGCCGCGAGCGCGCGCCCTTCCTCTTCGCCAACTGCAACGGCAGCTCGGACGACGTGAAGCTTGTGACCCATGAGGCCGGCCACGCCTTCCAGTTCTATATGTCGAGGCAATTCGACAGCTACGAGGCGGTGCAGCCCACCATGGAGGCGGCGGAGGTAGACGCGCTGAGCATGGAGATGTTTGTGCTCCCCTATGTGGGCAGGTTTTTCGACACTCCGAAGGACGCCGATAAATACAGGTTCATGCTGCTTGAATCCAAGGTGCACAAGGTTCCCTACTGCTGCGTCGTGGATGAGTTCCAGCACAATGTCTACAACAGACCCCAGGCCACAAGGGCGGACAGGCGCGGAATGTGGCGGGAGCTTGAGAAAAAATACATGCCCCACCGCGATTACAGCGGCAGCCCGTTTTTAGAGAGCGGCGCCTGGTGGTTCCAGCAGGGACACCCGTTTTTCCGCCCCTTCTATTTCATAGATTACGGTCTGGCCGAAATATGCTCCCTGGAATTTTTCCAGCGGATGACCGCGGATTACAGCTCGGCCTGGCAGGACTATGTCCGGATGTGCCGGCTGGGCGGCACGCGCTCCTTTACCCAGCTTCTGAAGGTCGCGAAGATCGACTCGCCCTTCGAGCGGGGGACGGTGCGGCGGGCGGCCGAATTCACAGAGGAATACCTAAGCAGGATCGACGATACATCATTTTGAAAGGAGGGATAATGTGGCTGTCAAAATTAACGAGGGCAGATGCAAGGGCTGCGGCTACTGCATTCGCGCCTGCGGCCAGAAGGCTTTATCTTTCTCTGACAAGCTCAACGCGCAGGGAGTAAATTACGTACAGGCGGACGAGTCGAAGTGCGTAGGCTGCGGCCTGTGCTATATTGTGTGCCCGGATCAGGTATTTGAAGTTAATTAAAAATTAAGGTGGTGCTATAGTTGGCAAAAAAGATCATGAAAGGCAATGAAGCTATGGCCGAGGCCGCCATGCGGGCGGGCTGCAGATTTTTCTGCGGCTATCCTATTACCCCGGCTTCAGAGATCCTCGAATATTTTTCCAAGCGGATGGACGATTTCGGCGGCAGCTTTGTACAGGCTGAGTCCGAGGTCTCGTAGATAAACATGCTCTATGGCGCGGCCAGCACGGGCTACAGGTGCATGACGGCAAGCTCCGGCCCGGGATACAGCCTGATGCAGGAGGGCATATCCTATCTGGCCTCCATGAACCTGCCCAGCGTGGTGATAGACGTGTGCCGCTACGGCAGCGGCATCGGCCTGATCTCGCCGGGTCAGGCGGACTATTTGCAGGTGACGAAGGGCGGCGGCAACGGCGACTATAAGCTGCTGGTATACGCGCCCAGCACGGTGCAGGAATCGGTGGATCTGATCGGCCTGGCCTTCGACAAGGCGGAGGAATACCAGACCCCGGTGATCTTCCTGTCGGACGGCACCATAGGTCAGATGATGGAGGGCGTGGAGCTGCCCCCGAGGCAGGAGATCAACCCCGACAAGCCCTGGTCGCTCAAGGGCGCTCCCAAGGAGAAGGCCAGAAACTGGGCGACGCAGGCCTTTGACGGTCCGATATATGACAGCATCATAAGAGAGAAATACGGAAAGATGCAGGCCAACGAGCAGCTGTACGAGGCTGTCGAAACAGACGACGCGGAGATAGTGCTGGTGGCGTACGGAATATCCTCCCGTATATGCAAGCACGCCGTTAAAACGGGCCGGGAGATGGGCATGAAGATAGGCCTGCTCAGACCCGTCACCCTGTGGCCCTTCCCCGTGGACAAGATGAAGGAGCTGAGAAAGACGGCGAAGGCGTTTTTGTCGGTGGAGATGAGCGCTCTCGGCCAGATGGTCGAGGACGTGGCGCTTGCCGCCCACGGCGAAAAGCCGGTGTACGTATATGCGGCCGGGATGAGGCCTCCTCAGGAGAATGTGATCTTGGAAATGGCGGAAAACATTCTGGCGGGCAAAGAAAAGGAGGCGTTTTAAATGGCTAAGACCTTTAAAGTTCCCCATGTACTCAATCCGCCCAAGAGCTATTGCGGCGGCTGCGGTCACGGCGTGGCGGCAAGAATACTGGCCGAGTGTCTGGAGGAAATGGGGCTTTGCGAGAGGGCGATCCTATGCGTGGGCATCGGCTGCTACAGCTCGGTGGGCAGTCTCATCGGCTGCGACAGCATGGATGTGCCCCACGGCAGGGCGCCGGCGGTGGCCACCGGCATAAAACGTCTGAGGAAGGACAACGTTCTGGTCACTTATCAGGGCGACGGCGATATCTGCTCCATCGGCTGCGGCGAGATCGTCCACGCGGCGGCGAGGAACGAGAATATCACCTCCATCTTCGTGAACAACGGCGTCTACGGCATGACCGGCGGGCAGATGGCGCCTACGACGCTGCCGGAGCAGGTGACCTCTACCACCCGCAGGGGCAGAGACCCGCTGAATACCGGAATGCCCTTTAAACTGCCCGAAATGCTGTCCGGAATGCCGGTCGCATACATCGCAAGAGGCTCCCTGCACAACGCGAAGGAAATTCTGAAAACCAAGGCCTACATAAGAAAAGCCCTTGAGGCGCAGCTGAGCGGAGACGGCTTCTCCATGGTGGAGATAATGTCCCCCTGCCCCACCAACTGGCATCTGAATCCCTGCGCCTCCATGGACAGGATAGAGGCGGAAGTGCTTCGCTATTATCCGCTGGGAGAAATTATAAAGGGAGGCGGCAAATAAGGTGAAGGAGATAATAATTGCCGGATTCGGCGGGCAGGGCGTATTGTCGGTCGGAGTGATACTGGCGAACGCCGGTCTGAAGGAGGGTCTGAACATCACATGGCTGCCGTCCTACGGCGCAGAGCAGCGCGGAGGCACGGCCAACTGCTTCGTAAAAATAAGCGGCGAAGAGATCGCGAGCCCTTACATAGACGAGGCGGACGTGCTGGTGGCCTTCAACGAGCCGTCCCTTAAAAAATTCGTGGACAAGGTGAAGCCCGGCGGGTATCTGTTCATAAACAGCTCTCTGGTAAAAAGCGCGGTGGACAGAGACGACATCCATGTGTTCTCCGCCCCCGTGACGGACGCGGCGGCACAGCTGGGTACGGCCAAGGCGGCCAACGTGGTGATGCTGGGGCTTATGTTGGCGCAGACGAAGCTGCTTTCGACCGAGGCGGCCCACCAGTCTCTGGAGGAATACTTCCAGCCGGCGGGCGAGAGGATGATAGAGTTTAACAAAAAGGCTCTTGCCGCGGGGGGCAAAATGGGCGCGGGAGGCTGAACAGATGAACGTAGAAGCTATGCTTTGCCCCGCGAGCATCGCGGTCATCGGCGCCACGGAGAAAAGCGGCTTCGGCCGGCGAGCTGTGGAAAACCTTATGAGCGGAGACTGCGGAGACGATCTCTATCTTGTAAACCCGAGGCGGGAGCAGGTCTTCGGCAAAAAATGCTACCGGAGCATAAGCGAGATAGGCCGGAAAATCGACCCGGCGGTCATCTGCACCCCCATGGCCGCGGTCAACGATATCCTGCGCGAGGCGGGAGAATGCGGCGCGAGGGCGGCCGTCGTCTACGCCAGCGGCTACGGGGAGAGCGGCCCGGAGGGCAGGCTCGCCCAGAGCCGCCTGGTGGAGATCGCCGGGGAATACGGCATGGCGGTGTGCGGCCCCAACTGCGGCGGCTTTGTCAACAACGTGGACGGGATATACGGCTTCGGTCTGGACATGCACGGCCGCAGGCCCGACGGCAACATCGGTCTCGTTTCTCAGAGCGGGCAGATATGCTCCATGATGGCCTCCGTGACCTACATGAACTTTTCCTACCTCATCTCCAGCGGCAACTGCGCCGTGACCGGGGTAGAGGACTATCTGGAGTTTCTGGTCGAGGACGAGGCCACCAAGGTGGTGGCGGTGTATCTGGAGGGCGTGACAAAGCCCGCAAAATTTGTGGGCATCCTGAAGAGAGCCGCCGAGCTGCGAAAGCCCCTGATAATCCTCAAGGTGGGCAGCTCCGAAAAGGCCAAGCAGGCCACGACCGCGCACACGGGCAGCCTTGCGGGAGACGACGCGGCCTTCGACGCCCTGTTCAAGAAATACGGCGTCATAAGGGTGAACGACATAGAGGACCTGCTGGAGACCTGCCTCATGTTCAGCATTCTCGAGCACAGAGCCCCCGTGGACGGCATAGGCATCATGAGCCTGTCCGGCGGAGAGGCCGCCATCTTCGCGGACGCCTGCAAGGCGAACAGACTGAACCTCGCAGAGACGGAGGAGGCCACGAAGGACAAGATCCGGGCCATGCTGCCGGATTTTGCCACCGTCAATAACCCTCTGGATATGACCTCCACGCTTGTAAACGAGCTGGACTGCTACAGAGCCGCCGTGAGAGCGATGATAAACGACAAAAACATCGGCCTCCTCGCGATGGGACATAACCCGGCGGAGAAGGTGCCGGAGGATGAGCGCTACATAGACTTCGGCTTTGCCGACAGCCTTGCCGAGATCAACCGGGAGGCGGGCAAGCCCATAGTCATCCTCCCCGGCCTTTCCAGAAAACGAGACCCCGAGCTGAGAGAGTTCTATGCCAAAAACCATATCGCCATGGCGGAAAATCCCAAATACGGCCTCGCCGCCGTAAGACGCTACATGGATTTCTGCCTGTATAAGGCGGAGGAGCGTAGCCTTGAGGCGGCGGTTCCGGAGCAGAAAAACGGCCGCGGCGCAAGGATACTGTCCGAGCACGAGAGCAAGGAGCTGCTCAAGAGCTACGGCGTGCCCGTGCCGAAGGAGATACTCGCGGAGAGCGCCGCCGGTCTGGACGCCGTCACAGCCGAGATCGGCTTCCCGCTGGTGATGAAGATAGAATCCGCGGACATCCCCCACAAGACGGAGGCCGGCGGCGTAAGGCTGAACATAAAAACGCCTCAGGAAGCCCGGCTGGCCTTTGACGAGATCCTTGCCAACGCAAAAAGCTACAAGCCGGACGCCGTGATAAACGGGGTGCTGGTTCAGCAGATGCTGCCCAAGGGCACGGAGATCATCCTCGGCATAAACCGCGATCCCCAATTCGGACCGATGGTGCTGGTAGGGCTCGGCGGCGTCTTCACGGAGCTTTTCAAGGACTGCGCGCTGTATCCCGCGCCCCTTAACCGCGGGGAGGCCATGGAGATGATAAGCTCCCTCAAGGCGCTCCCCCTGCTCCGCGGCTACAGAGGCGGAAAGCCTCTGGACGTCGAGGCGCTGGCCTCGCTTCTGGTACAGCTCGGCAGGCTCGCCGTCGAGAAGAAGGACAGCCTGAAGGAGCTGGACATGAACCCCGTTTTCGTGTACGAAAAGGGCGTGTGCGCCGCGGACGCGCTGATCGTGCTGGAGCAGTAGGCGGGAAAACTTGGAACAGGTTTTAAACTTAAAATAAAAAAACGGAGGGAAAACACATGAGAAAAGATTCAAAAAGAGACCCGTATCTGGTTATCGAGTGGTCGGACAGCAAGACCGAGGCCATAGGCTGGCTCTCGATATACAACTTTGCCGACGGCGTCGCCGGCGGCGGCCTGCGCATTATGGACACCGTCACCCGGGAAGAGGTGGAGCGGCTGTCTCAGGTCATGTCCTATAAGTACGTTGCGGGAGAAAGCAAGTCCGGCGGTGCAAAGGGCGGCATCCGCTACGACTATCACAAGCCGGACGCGCTGGATGTCATGAAGCGTTATCTGGAGGCGGTCAAGCCCTATCTGATGTCGGGCGTTGTTCTGGGCGGAGACCTCGGCACGGATCCCGCGGATGTACGGCGCATTAAAAGAGCCATGGGCGTCCACGACAGAGTCGGCAACAAGCTCAGGTGCAACCCGGAAAAGGCAAAGCTCGCCGACATAAAGAAGGATGAGCTCTCCCCCGCAACCCTGGACGGCATGGACATGGACCACGTGTCGAGCGGCTTCAGCGTGGCGGCGGGAACGGACGAGGCCTGGAAGCTGCTCAAGGGCACGACGGGCGCAAGCGTGGCGATACAGGGCTTCGGCAAGGTCGGCGGCAGCGGCGCCCTGTGGCTGGATCGCTGGGGCTACAAGATAGTGGCGATCTCCGACATAAACGCCATGTACTACAACGCGGACGGCCTGAACGTGAGAGACCTTCTGGATTCTGCCGACGAGCTGGGCGAAATACACCCCGATAAGCTCAAATCCAAGGTGGAGATAAGAAACCGAGACGAGTGGCTGGGTCTGGAGGTGGACATTATTATCCCCGCCGCCATCGAGGATGTGATAAACAAGGACACCGCGCCGCTGGTAAAGGCGTCTCTGATCTCCGAGGGCGCGAACATCCCCACCACACCCGAGGCCGACGTGATCTTAGAGGCCATGGGCGTACACATAGTCCCCGACTTTGTGGCCAACCAGGGCGGCGTCACCTATTGGGGCATCATCAACGACTACTATATAGACGAGGAGACCGGCGATCTGACCCCCATGGAGATCATGAACCGCCTGTCCGGCATAGTGCGCAAGGACGTGCAGAAGACCCTCGACTACGCCAGAGCTCACAATGTGTCCGAGAGAGAGGCCGCCTAGACGGTCTTCAAGCCGGATGAGTCCTGGTACTAGACCCCCGTGATGGACTGAGCCGATAAAGCGCAGCAGCAAGGATAGCCGGTCATGCGGGCGGGCGGCCAAAGCGCCGCCTCGCCTGCACGACCCGGCCGAAAAAAATGAAGGATAAGGGAAAAGTATGCTCTGGAAGGAAAAATACAAGGACAGGCTGATGAGCTGCGCCGAGGCCGCGGCCACGATAAAGGACGGCGACAGGCTTTTTTCTCCGATGGGCGGCAGTATACCGTATCAGTTTTACGAGGCTCTGGCAGACCGGGCGCTGGAGCTTAAGGGTCTGCTGATAACCTTTGGCTCCGTGTCCAAGCCCCTGCGGATTTGCGAGAAGCAGTACAACGCCGCGGCGAAGAAGCAGTGCTTCTTCATGGGCAGGTGGGAGCGGCAGTACATCAGCAGCGGGTCCGATATAAGCTACATCCCGGTGCATTTTTCCGACATGACCGGCTTTGTTTTGGAAAATCACTATGCAAAGATAATCGCCATAAGCGGCAGCGCCCCCGACGAAAACGGCATGATCAGCACCGGCGCCTCCCATATGGACGCCTCCCTGCTGGCGGATGCGGACAGGGTCATCGTACAGGTCAACCGCTACCAGCCCTACATTCAGGGCGAGGGCACGATGATACCCATGGACAGGGTGGACGTGCTTATCGAGGGCGACGATGAGATATTGGAATCCTCCCGCGCTCCCGACGACATGGATTGGAAAATCGGCGGCTATGTGGCAGAGCGCATTTCCGACGGCGCCTGCCTCCAGCTGGGCGTGGGCGCAAGCAGCGTCACGGTGGGAAAGCTTTTGCGGGACAGGAAGGAGCTGGGCATCCATTCGGAATTCCTCTGCGACAGCATGGTTGAGCTGATCGACTGCGGCGCGGTAACGAACAGCAGAAAGGCGCTGTGCCGGGGCATCACCGCCTTCGGCTTCTGCTCCATGAGCAAATATACCCTGGGCTTTCTCGACCACAACCCGAAGGCCGAAAAGCGGCCGTATATCTGGCTCAACAACCCGCAGACCATCGCGCGCAACGACAATGTGGTCTCTGTAAACTCCGCCATCCAGATAGACCTGAGCGGTCAGGTCTGCGCAGAGAGCATAGGGCTTACGGAGTTTAGCGGCACGGGCGGGCAGGCGGATTTCGTGCGCGGCGCGAAATGGAGCAGGGGCGGCAAAAGCTTCATCGCCATGAAAAGCAGCCGGACGGACAAGAACGGGCAGCTGCACTCCAAGATCAGCCTGAGCCTGCCTCTGGGCAGCTCTGTGACCACGCCAAAAAGCGACGTGCATTACATAGTCACCGAATACGGCGTGGCGGACCTGCGGGGGAGAACCCTCGCGGACAGGGCGCGCCTGCTCATCGGTATCGCCCACCCCGATTTCAGGGACAGCCTCAGCTTTGAAGCCAGGAAAGCCGGAATAATGCTCTAATCCGGGAAAAACGCCGAATTAAAGCTCAGGATAGAAAAAAACAGGAGGAAAAAATGTATCGTTTTTCTGATGATGTAACTGCGATAAAGCCGGGCGGCGGAGTGCGGGCGCTTGCAAAATACAAGAACCTGCCGGGAATGATCTCCTTTACCTCAGGTATGCCCGCGGCGGAATTCCTGCCCACCGAGGAGCTGGCGGAGGCCTTTTCCGCACTCATGAAGGAGCAGGGGCGCACGGCGCTGCTGTACGGAGACACGGCGGGCTGGTATCCCCTGAGGGAGCAGATCTGCCGGCGGATGAAGGCAAAGAACCAGATCGACGCGACCGCCGAGCAGATATGCCTGACCGTGGGCGGCGGGCAGGGCATATATACCTGCGGCAGAGTGCTGCTCAATCCGGGCGACGTCGTCCTGATGGAGGCGCCCTCTTACCCCGGCGCCATTCAGTCCTTCCAAGCCTGCCAGGCCAACTTTGTGGAGGTTCCCACGAACGAGAACGGGCCGGTCATCGAGGAGCTGGAAAAAATACTCGCCACCACGAAGAACATCAAATTCATGTATGCCATTCCGGAGTTTCAAAATCCCAGCGGCCACACCTGGTCCTTGCAGGTGCGCCGGGAGTTTATGGAGCTCGCGAACAGGTACGAGCTGCTGGTCGTGGAGGATAACCCCTACGGAGAGCTGCGCTTCAGAGGCGAGCCCATCCCCTCCTTGAAAAGCATGGACACAAAGGGTCTGGTCATATACCTGGGCAGCTTCTCAAAGATCCTCAGCCCCGGCCTGAGGCTGGGCTGGATATGCGCCGCGCCCGAGCTGCTGGAAAAGCTGACGCTCATGGTGAACACCGCCGTGCTTCAGGCCTCCACCACCACCGCGATGCTGATCTCCAAATATCTGGACATGTACGATCTGGACAGGCACATAGAGCGTATAATCCCCGTGTACCGGCAGCGCTGCGACCTGATGCTGAACACAATGAGAGCCACCTTCCCGGAGGAGGCCGTGTTCAGCGACCCCGACGGCGGGCTTTTCACCTGGGTGGAGCTGCCCGAGCATATCGACACCAGAGAGCTGAGCATGAAGGGCGTGGAAAAGAGGGTTCTGTTTGTGCCCGGCTTCGGCTTCTACCCCACGAGCAACAGGCAAAACTGCCTGCGCCTGAACTATTCCTCGTCCACCGACGAGCTTATTGTAGAGGGGATCAACCGGCTGGCCGCTGTTATCAAGGACGCCATGTAAAGCGAAAGCGCATAAAAACACAAATTTGGAGGAAGCAATATGGCACTAAAGGTTAAAGTGCTCGACGAGTACTGTAAGGGCTGCGGCTATTGCGTCCATTTCTGCCCCAACAAGGCAATGGACTTCGGCCCCGTCAGAAATGAGTATGGGGCGTTTCCGCCGGTCGTTGCCGCGCCCGGAAGCTGCATAAAATGCGGAATATGCGCGACCGTATGTCCCGAAGCGGCAATAGAGCTGAGAGAGGAGAATGCAAATGGCTAAACTACTTATGAAGGGCTGCGAAGCGGCGGCGGAAGCGGCGGTTCGCGGCGGATGCCGGTTTTTTGCAGGCTATACCATCACCCCTCAAATCTCCCTGCACGAGTATCTTTCAAAGCGCCTGCCGGAGGTCGGCGGCTGCTTTATACAGGGCGAGAGCGAGGTCGCCAGTATAAACATGGTGTTCGGCGCGGCTTCAGGCGGCACGCGCAGCATGACCTCCTCTGCCGGCCTGGGTATAAGCCTTAAATCCGAGGGAGTGTCTCACCTGTGCGGCGCCCGAGTTCCCGCGGTGATCGTCAACGTATGCAGAGCGGGTCCCGGCTTCGGCAGCATACAGCCGGCTCAGACCGACTACTACCAGATGACGAAGGCTCTCGGTCACGGCGGACACCGCATGATAGTTTTCGCCCCGAACTCTGTTCAGGAGACCGTAGACATGATCTACGAGTCCTTCGACCTTGCGGAGAAGGAGCGCAATCCCGTCGCCATTTTGATGGACGGCAGTCTGGGGCAGATCATGGAGGAGGTGGAGCTTCCGCCCATGAAGGAGCTGTCCGAAGAAAAGCCGGACTGGGCTCTCGGCAACTTTAAAAACGGGCCCCGGGCCTCAAGGCATATCACCAGCGGCGCGGGCAGCGGCGGCAACGCCGGCCTCGAGAAGCGCGGCTATGCCTTCAAGGAGCTGTATGAGCGCTGGGCGCGCGAATATCAGAATGCGGAGGAGTACCTGCTGGAGGATGCGGAGTATGTGCTGGTCGCCTACGGTATGCCCTCCCGCGTCTGCAAGTACGCGGCCTGCGAGCTGCGCAAGGAGGGGCTGAAGGTGGGCGTTCTGCGCCCCCGTGTGCTCTACCCCTTCCCCAAGGACAGCTTCCAGAAGCTGGATTATTCCGGTGTAAAGGCTTTCATAGACGTAGAGATGGCGATCCCCGCCCAGCTGTACGACGACATCGCGCTCGAGGTCAGGGGGCGCGCGCCCATAATGACCTTCGGCCATACCGGCGGAATTACTATCTCCAATGAAGAGGCCGTATCCGCGATCCGGCAGATAATAGGAGGGGTGGAAAAATGAAAGAGATAACCAGGACAAAATTTCTCCTGCCCAAAAAGGGCTTCTTCTGTTCAGGCTGCCTGCACGCCACCGCGGCAAAGCTGATGGGCGAATGTCTGGAGGAGCTGGGCGTCCTCGACAGAAGTCTGCTGGTGATAGGCGTCGGCTGCCACTCTCTGGTCGCCAGCACCTGAGATGTGGACGTGCTGGACGCGCCGCACGGCCGCGCCAGCGCTGAAGCGCTGCCAGCCGGACAGCATTGTTTTTACCTATCAGGGCGACGGAGACGCCGCCGCCATCGGTCTCTCCGAAACCATATACGCGGCCAGCCGCGGGGCAAAGATCACTGTGATCTTCGCGAATAACGGCACCTATGGCATGACCGGGGGCCAGCTCGCTCCCACGACCCTCATAGGGCAGACCTCCTCTACCACGCCCGGCGGACGGGTCGCGGAGACGGACGGCTACCCGCTGGACATGTGCGCCATGCTGAACACCTTAAAGGCGCCCTCGTACATCGCCCGATGCACGCTCAACTCGCCCAAGAGCATCATGAAGGCGAAGGTCTGCATAAAAAAAGCTTTTCAGAACCAGATCGACGGAAAGCCGTTCAGCTTTGTGGAGCTGGTCACGACCTGCCCCTCAAACCTGCACATGGACCCGGTGGAGAGCCTGAAGTATATTGAGGACGAGAGATTGCCGGTGTTCCCCTTGGGCGTATTCCGGGATGAGGAGATGGTAAAATGAAAAATGCAATAATTTTCGGCGGCAGCGGCGGCGGCGGCCTGCTGACCATGGGCAACATGCTGGCTCGCTGCGCGCTTGACTGCGGCAAGCACGTGTCGGATCTGCCGAGCTATACCGGCGTAAAAAGAGGCGGCTTTTCCTCCACGCTCGTGGTGATCGACGACAGGGAGATACTGTCGCCCATGGCCGAGCTGGTCGGCGTTTTTGTGGCCATGGACATTGTCGGCTACAAGAAATTTATCGACAGCCTCGAGCCCGGCGGCATCCTGTTCTACGACAGCTCAAGGATCCCGGCGGAGAGCGTCGTCAGAACCGATATCAAGGTCATCGCGGTTCCGGCCAGCGATATCGCCGCGGAGCTTGGAGCCGGCAACGGCGCGAACATTGTTATGCTCGGCGTTCTTGTGGGGCTTACGGGCATAGTGCCGGGCGACGTGATGGCCGCCACCATAGACAAGACCTTCCGGCACAAGTCGGAGAAGGTGCGCGATATGAACGCGCTGTCGTTCAAACGCGGTCTGGAGATCGCCGGAGATTTTAAGTAAAAAAGCTATGGGAAAGCCTGTCAGGGAAGCCGGCAACGACTTCTCTGACAGGCCGAGCCCCGGAGAGCCTGTTTAAGGCGCTCCGGGGCGTTTAATTTACAGGCGCCGCCGCGTTCGCGCCCGCTCAGTCGAGTATTCTGCCGTCTGTGGAGACGGTGACTACCTGCCATGGGATGAATTTTCCGCTGCTGCGCAGCGCCGTCTTTACCGCGTGCTCCAGACCGCCGCAGCAGGGCACCTCCATGCGGACCACGGTGACGCTCTGAATGTCGTTTCTGCTGATGATCTCGGCCAGCTTTTCCGCGTAATCCACGCCGTCGAGCTTCGGGCAGCCCACAAGCGTGACGCGCCCTCTGATAAAGCGCTCGTGGAAATCGGCGAAGGCATAGGCGCTGCAATCGGCCGCGACCAGCAGCCTCGCGCCGGCAAAATACGGGGCGTTCACGGGCGCAAGCTTTATCTGCACCGGCCACTGCGACAGACGGCTGACCGGCTCCGCCTTCACGTGACCGCCGCAGCCGCAGTCCTCGCGCTCGATGCTCTTCGACTGTGAGCCGGGGCAGCCGCAGGGCAGGGGCTCGCCCTGTCTGTTCAGCTTTGCCTGCCTGCCCTCCTCCACCGCGGCCTCGTCGTAGGCCGCCGCCTCGCGCTCCACAAAGGAGAGGGCGTCCGTGGGGCAGCCCGGCAGACAGGCGCCCAGCCCGTCGCAATAGTCGTCGCGGAGCAGCTTCGCCTTTCCGTTGACCATGCCTATCGCTCCCTCGTGGCAGGCGGCGGCACAGGCGCCGCAGCCGTTGCATTTTTCCTCGTCTATATGGATGATCTTTCTTATCATGATCCCGGCTCCTCTCAGGTATTCTTGACTTTATGGCCCTATTGTATTATGATAATTCCAACAAATCAGTTGTAATTACAACAAAAGAAGGAAAAGTGAAGGAATACAAAAAATACCTCGACACGATAAAGCGAGCCGCCCTGTTCGGCGGCATCGACGAGGCCGAGCTGGAATCCATGCTCGGCTGTCTCGGCGCGCGGGCGGAGAGCTTCGGGAAGGTCGAGTACCTGCTCCGCGTCGGCGATTCGCCGGAGGCGGTGGGTCTGCTGCTCGCGGGCTCGGCGCTCGTGATACAGGAGGACTACTGGGGCAACAGGAACATTCGCGGCCGCATCGAGCCCGGGCAGGTGTTTGCGGAGGCCTTTGCCTGCGTTCCCGGCGCGGTGATGGACGTCAGCGTCGCGGCGGAGGCGGACGGCGCCGTGCTGTGGCTGAACGTCGGCCGCATTCTGCGCACCTGCCCGACCGCCTGCTCCCGCCACAGCCGGGTGATACGAAACCTCCTGTCTGATCTCGCCGAAAAGAGCCTGGCCTCGGGCGAAAAGCTGACGCATATCAGCAAGCGCAGCACCCGCGAAAAGCTGCTGTCCTATCTCTCGGCGGAGGCGCGGCGGCAGGGCGGCACGGAGTTTTCCATTTCCTTCAACCGCCAGCAGCTCGCCGACTACCTGTCGGTGGAACGCAGCGCCATGTCCGCCGAGCTCTCGAGGATGCAGAGGGGCGGCCTGATAAGGGCGGATAAAACCGCTTCGTATTGAAGTGACGCCGGACAGGCGCGAGAAAGCGAAAAGCACTTATCCGCTGACGCGAACAAGAGCAGGCGCCGGGCATTGTCTTCAAACCCAACGTTATAATTATATGATACGGGTAATTTTTTGTCAATACCTACAATGTTAACGTTTTTTGAACGTAGTATAATCGGCGGACTGCACAAAACGCGGCCGCGAAAATCATAAAGTATTGCTCTTGAATCCGCCCCGCGGATTTGCTATATTATAGCCAGAAAGGGTGATTCCGATGTACAAATAAAAGGCTCTGCGGCGCGGGCAAAGCCCGGCAGGCAGAGACAGGCGCTCAGGTCAAAATATGAAGGAGGACTAAAGCACACAGTTTATCTCACTCACGAGATCGTCAATTGACAATGGATCAGGTGCTATGAATCAGAGTTCCGTTGACGTGCGGCGCCGCAATCTATAGAAAGAGAGGTAACCAGGGATGTTAGATAACAAGAACTCATGGCGGTAACCCCTGACTGCAAAAGCAAACGGATGTTTCTCCGTCGCAGTCAGGGGTTATCGCTTTTTATACGGCCGCTGCCCCGTGTGGGCGGTTTTTTTTGCCCTTTTTGCGCCGCGAGCGGCCGGACGGCGAAAAAAAGCTCATTCGGGCGTTTTGGGCTTGTGCGGAGGGGGAATAAAGTTTATTATAGTTGTATTCTTTAAGAGTTTCGGAGTGACAAAGTTGAAAGAGGACACTGTCGCGCGCGCGAAGAGCGCGCTTGCTTTTGTTTTGGCCTTTGCCCAAAGGACAGGCGTCGCCAGTATGATAGGCTGCGTGGGCGGTCTTGTGGGCTCGGCGTTTCATCTGTGCGTCGGCGCGGCGACCGCGCTCAGGCAGAGCAAGGACTGGCTCATCTGGCTCATGCCTGTCTGCGGGCTTGCCATCGTCGCCCTGTACCGGCTCACGAAGACCGAGGGCAAGGGCACGAACGCCGTCATCGGCTCGATACATTTCGGCAAGACCATACCGATGCTGCTGGTTCCGGTCATCTTCATCTCCACCGTGCTGACGCATCTGTGCGGCGGCAGCGCGGGGCGCGAGGGCGCGGCGCTGCAAATCGGCGGCGGGCTTGGCTGCAACATAGGGCGCGCGCTGCGCCTCGGCGAAAAGGATGCGCCGCTCGCGACGCTCTGCGGCATGAGCGCGGTCTTTTCCGCGCTCTTCGGCACGCCCGTCACGGCCACGATCTTCGCGCTTGAGGTGTGCAGCGTCGGCGTGATACATTATTCCGGCCTCGTCCCCTGCGGGACGGCCGCGCTGGTGGCCTACGGCGTCACCCGGCTCTTCGCCATCCCGCCCACGCAGTTCGCGGTGGCGGCGATACCGCTCGGCCTCTGGCCGCTCGTCAGGGTCGGCGTGCTCGCGGCGCTCTGCGCGCTGATGAGCGTGCTCTTCTGCAAGCTGCTGCACGGCGCTGAAAAGGGCGCGCAAAAGCTGCTGCCGAACCCCTATCTGCGCGTTCTCGCCGGCAGCGCCGTGCTGCTCGCGCTCACGCTGCTCCTCGGCACGCGCGACTATAACGGCACCGGCATGGACGTCATAACCCGGGCGCTGGAGCAGGGCTCGGCGAGGCCGGAGGCCTCTCTGCTGAAAATCGTCTTCACCGCCGTGACGCTCGCCTGCGGCTTCAAGGGCGGAGAGGTCGTGCCGACCTTCTTTATCGGGGCGGCCTTCGGCTGTGCCGTCGGGCCGCTGCTGGGTCTGCCGGCCGGGTTCTCGGCGGCGATAGGCATGGTGGCGCTCTTCTGCGGCGCGGTCAACTGCCCGGTCGCTTCGCTGGTGCTGTCGGTGGAGCTCTTCGGCGCGGGCGGCTTCTGCTATTTCGGCCTCGCCTGCGCGATATCGTACATGCTCTCCGGATATTCCAGCCTCTATGTGAGCCAGCGGATAATGTATTCAAAGCTCCGCGCCGAGTATATCAACATAAACGCGAAATAAGCGCCCCGGCGGACGGCGGCGTAAGCCCACGCCCCACGGCCGGGAGCCGCGCGTATTCATCTTTTGCCGCGACGAAAAAACCGTCGCGAAACGCAGCGAGATAATTAAACTGTCATCCCTCGCTGCGCTCAGGATGACAGCGGGCGGGGGCGTCCGGCATACGCGGCCGCGACGAAAAAAACTGCCGTGAGGCGCGGGACGGCCAAGACCGCTCCGCCTCACGGCAGTTTTTGCATTAAACCCTTTTACAGCTCTCTCTTCCTATAAAAATATATGGACAGCAGCCAGGACGCCGCGAACAGCGCCGCCGCGGCGAGCGGCAGCAGCGCGACGGAGTTGGCAAGCGCGGAGGGGAGCTTCTCCGGCAGGAGGAAGGACAGCGCGCACAGCGCGCCGATGACGACATAATACGCCATGCGCCCCTTCTCCGTGCCGAGCCGGAAGATCACCGGCAGCATCAGGCTCGGTCCGACAAGGCCGATGCTCAGCAGCATCGCCATTATCACCGCCAGCTCGCTCATATCCCCGCCTGCGCGCGTTATGCGCAGCGACTGCACAAGCAGCGACAGGGCAAACATGACCGCGACATAGACGAGGCAGCTCAGATATTTCACCGAAACCACCGCGCTTTTTGAGCAGGGGAGCGTTCCGCAGTAGACGTCCCAGCGGGATTTCTCATCGTAGGATAATATGGACATGGGCAGCATCGCCGCGACTATCATCGGGTAGATGATCAGAAACATATTTCCGCCGCCCCAGAACGAGGATATGATAAAAACCACGGCTATGGCAATAAGAGTGCGGAAATACGCCTTTATCATGTACAGATCCTTTAAAAACAGACCTTTCACAGCTCAGCCCTCCTTTACCATGAATACGAACAGCTCCTCGATGCCCACCGGGCTGAGGCTCATCCCGGCGGGGACGGCCGCGCGGCGGACTATGGCGGACACGCCGTAGGGCGTCTCCTTCCGGCCGAGCACGGCGGCGGGGTCTATCCCGGCCAGCTCGCGCGCGGCGCAGTGAGCCACGCCGTATTCGCCCAGCAGCACGTCCTTCTCCTCGCACAGCAGCAGCGAGCCCCTGTGCAGAAAGGCGATGTAATCGCAGAGCTTTTCAAGGTCGCTCACGATGTGCGAGGAGATGAGCACCGAGCGCCCCTCGTCGCGCGTGAACTCCGAGAAGATGTTCACCACCTCGTCGCGCACCACGGGGTCAAGCCCGGAGGTCGGCTCGTCAAGAATGAGCAGGCGCGCGCCGTGCGAGAGCGCCACGGCGATGGAGAGCTTCATCTTCATGCCGCGCGAGAAATTCTTGAAGGCCTTGCCCTCCGGCACGGAGAGCTTCGCGAGATAGTCCGCGAACACGGCGGAGTCCCAGCGCGGGTAGATATTTTTCATTATCCTGTCCACCTGCCGCGCGTTCAGGCAGTCGGGGAAGGCCGGCTCGTCGAGGACGACGCCTATGTCCTCCCGCACCGGGGCGAAGGCTTCCCCGCAGTCGTGCCCGAGCACCGTCGCCGTGCCGCCGTCCGGGCGCGTCATGCCGAGCAGCAGCTTTATCGCCGTGGTCTTTCCGGCCCCGTTCTCGCCGATCAGCCCCATTATGCAGCCCTCCGGCAGCGCGAGGTCGAGCTTCAGATGAAAATCCCCGTAGTTTTTCTCAAGTCCCTTTGCTTCAAATGCGTTCATATTTCTTCCTCCTCAACGGCTCTGAACATCTCCGCGAGCTCCGCGCGGCTCAGGCCGCTGAGCGCGGCGAGCCTTCGTATCTCGTCCATGTGCGCCTCTATCTGCCGCAGGCTGTCCTCCCGCAGCAGCTCCGCGTTCTTCGCCGCGACAAAGCAGCCCTTCCCGGCCACCGTGTATATGAAGCCCGCGCTCTCCAGCTCGTCGTAGGCGCGCTTCGTGGTGATCACGCTTATGCGCAGATCCTTCGCCAGATTCCGTATGGACGGCAGCAGCTCGTCCTCGTCCAGCTCCCCGCTGATTATCTGAGCCTTTATCTGGGTGAATATCTGGTCATATATCGGCAGTCCGCTCTTGTTGTCGATCAGTACTGTCATTCGCTCACCTCTCTATCACTGTATATGCGCAGTATATACAGTATATACGCCATTGTCAACAGTTTTTTTAAATTTCTTGACAAACGCGGGAAAGCTGGTATACTGATACAGTAAAAATTTAATACCTTATCAAGAGTGGTGGAGGGAACGGCCCTGTGAAACCCGGCAACCTGCTTTGCGCAAGGTGCCAAATCCGGCGGTGAAACGAGAGATGAGGCTTTGATGCAGACATTCACGCACTCCGTCGGCGACGGGGCGCGTATTTTTTTACGTATATTTTTTCAGGAGGATAAATAAATGAGCCACTATTTCTTCACATCGGAATCAGTCACAGAGGGACATCCCGACAAAATGTGCGACCAGATATCGGACGCCGTGCTGGACGCCATCCTTGAAAACGACCCCTTGGGCCGCGTCGCCTGCGAGACGACGGTCTCCACCGGGCTTGTGCATATCATGGGCGAGATAAGCACGAACTGCTATGTGGACATCCCGCGCATCACCCGCGAGGTCATCCGCGACATTGGCTACGACCGCGCCAAATACGGCTTCGACTGCGATACCTGCGGCATAATCACCAATATCGACGAGCAGTCGGGCGACATCGCGCTCGGCGTGGACAAGTCGCTGGAGGCCAAGAGCGGCGAGTACGACGCGCTGCAAAACGGCGCGGGCGACCAGGGCATGATGTTCGGCTATGCCTGCGACGAGACGCCGGAGCTGATGCCGCTCGCCATCTCCCTTGCGCACAAGCTCGCAAAGAGGCTCGCCGAGGTGAGAAAGCAGAAGCTGGTGGACTATCTCCGGCCTGACGGGAAGACGCAGGTCACGGTGGAGTACGACGAGAGCCGCCGCCCCGTGCGCGTTGACGCGGTGGTCATCTCCACGCAGCACGCCCCCGAGGCGGAGCTTGAGCAGATAAGGAAGGACATGCTGGAACTGGTTGTCGCGCCGGTCATCCCGGCGGAGCTGCTCGACGGGAACACGAAGTATTTCGTCAACCCCACCGGCCGCTTTGTCATCGGCGGCCCTCAGGGCGACTCCGGCCTCACCGGGAGGAAGATAATCGTCGATACCTACGGCGGGAGCGCGCCCCACGGCGGCGGCGCCTTTTCCGGCAAGGACCCGACCAAGGTGGATCGCTCCGCCGCCTACGCCGCCCGCTGGGCCGCGAAAAACGTCGTCGCGGCCGGTCTCGCGTCGCGCTGCCAGATAGAGCTGGCCTACGCCATAGGCGTGGCGAAGCCCGTGTCCGTGCTGGTGGAGACCTTTGGCACCGGCAAGCTGCCCGACGGGGAGCTGAGCGACGCCGTTCAGAAGGTCTTCGACTTCCGGCCGAGCGCCATCATCCGCGACCTCGACCTGCGCCGCCCGATCTACCGCCGCCTCGCCGCTTACGGCCACATGGGTCGCGAGGATCTGGGCGTCGCCTGGGAGAAGACCGACAGAGCGCAGGCGCTGCTCGCCGCGGTAAAATAATTCCGCCGCGCGCGCCTTTGCCGCGTAACCATCCCTGTCATCCTGAGCATAAGCCCCTGTTCACCACGTGCGTAACCGTCCCTGTCATCCTGAGCGTAATCGCCCCTGTCATCCTGAGCATAACCGTCCCTGTCATCCTGAGCATAACCGTCCCTGTCATCCTGAGCGAAGCGAAGGATCTTTCCCCGTTCACCCGCCATGCGGTATACGGAAAGATTCTTCGGCCTTCGGCCTCAGAATGACAGGGTTTTTTAACCCTGGCGGCGGACGAGCACATGGGTGCGCCCCTACGGTGACAACGCGGATATATGCGGTTTCCCTCCGTAGGGGCGGCCCTGTGTGGCCGCCCGCGTTCACGCAGAGGCTTTGTTTCGCGGCAGCCTGCTTTTTTGTGCTGTCCCCCTTGCCGAGGGCGGCGGCTGATGATAGAATCAAGAAAAAGGACATGCGGGAGGTAAAGCGATGATAAGCCTGTGCAACGACTGGGAATTTACCGAGCGCTGCTCGGCGGCGTTCCTGCGCGGGGAGGGGGCGGGGACGCCCGTGCGCCTGCCGCACACCGTCGGACTGTCGCCGCTGCACTACGCCTCGCCTGCGGACTATGAGCGGCTCTCCGGCTACAGGCGGAGGCTCGATATCCCGGAGGCTTACCGCGGCAGGCGGCTGTTTTTGCAGTTCGACGGCGCGGCGCACATCGCCACCGTGTATATAAACGGCAGAGAGTGCGCCTGCCACCGCTGCGGCTACACCGCCTTTCGCGTGGAGATAACGGCGCTTGTGGAATACGGCGGCGAAAACTCTCTCGCCGTGGAGCTCGATTCCACCGAGAACGCGGAGATACCGCCCTTCGGCTTCGTCATCGACTATCTGACCTACGGCGGGCTGTACCGCGAGGTCTGGCTCGACGTGCGCGCGCAGAGCTATATTGAGGACGTCTGTGTGGCGACGCCCGCGCTCGACCGGGCGAAGATAAGCGTCGCGGTCTCGGGAGAGGGCGCGGTGCGCGTGGGCATTTTCGACGGCGCGGCGCAGCTCGCCTCCGGTATCTGCGCGGGCGAGATCGAGCTGACGGTTCCGGGCGCACAGCCGTGGAGCGCGGAGCGGCCGAGGCTCTATACCTGCCGCGCGGAGCTGCTCGACGGCGGCGGGAACCTTATCGACACGCGGGAGACGCTTTTCGGCTTTCGCACGGCCGAGTTTCGCTCGGACGGCTTCTATCTCAACGGGGAAAAGACCTTCCTGCGCGGGCTGAACCGGCACCAGAGCTTCCCCTATATTGGCTACGCCGCCCCGGCCTCGCTCCAATACGAGGACGCGCGCATATTGAAGGAGGAGCTCGGCTGCAACGCCGTGCGCAGCTCGCACTATCCGCAGAGCCGGCATTTCATTTCCGCCTGCGACGCGCTCGGGCTGCTGGTGTTCACGGAGCTGCCCGGCTGGCAGCATATCGGGGACGCCGCGTGGAAGGAGCAGGCCATAGACAACGTGAGCGACATGGTCCGGCAGTACCGCAACCACCCGAGCGTCGTGCTCTGGGGCGTGCGCATAAACGAGAGCATGGACGACGATGAGTTCTACGCGCGCACCAACGCCGCGGCGCGCGCGCTCGACCCCGGCCGCGCGACCTCCGGCGTGCGTTATATCGAAAAGAGCAGTCTGCTGGAGGACGTGTACGCCTACAACGACTTTTCCCACAGCGGGAGCAATCCCGGCGTGAAGCCGAAGAAAAAGGTCACGCCGGACATGTCCAAGGCGCTGCTCATCTCCGAGCACAACGGCCATATGTTCCCCACCAAGGCCTTCGACCCCTGGGCGAAGCGGCAGGAGCAGGCGCTGCGCCACGCGCGGGTGCTGGACGCGGCGCTCGCCTCCGGCGAGCACGCGGGCTGCTTCGGCTGGTGCATGTTCGACTATCCCACGCACAAGGACTTCGGCTCCGGCGACAGGGTCTGCTATCACGGCGTCATGGACGCGTTCAGAAACCCCAAGCTCGCCGCCGCGCTGTATTCCAGCCAGAGCGGGCGCAGCCCCGTGCTGGAGCTCGGCTCGCCGATGGACATCGGGGATTATCCCGCCGGTCAGACAGGCGGGGTCTACGCCTTTACCAACGCAAACGAGCTGAAGCTGTATAAAAACGGCGCGTATGTCGCCTCCTTCCGCCCGCGCGGCTGGAGAGGTCTCGCCCACGGCCCCATCCTGATAGACGACACCATAGGCCGTCTGCTCGAGACTCAGGAGGGCTATACCGGCGCGAAGGCGCGGATAATGAAGGCCTGCCTCGTCTCCGCCGGGAAGCACGGCCTTGCGAACATGCCTCTCGGCGACAAGCTCAGGATGCTGTGCTGTATGCTGCGCTACGGGCTGCGGCTCGCCGACGGGGTCGCGCTGTACGGGAAATACGTGGGCAACTGGGGCGGAGAGGCCACCGTCTGGCGCTTCGAGGGCGACAACGGCGCTGTGCGCGAGTGCCGCCCGGGCGGCAAGCTGCACATTGAGGCGCGAGCGAGCGCTTTGACGCTCACAGAGGGCGACAGCTACGACATGGCCGCCGTGCGCCTGAGGATACTCGACGAGTACGGCAATCTCGCCTCCTACGCCCAGCTCCCCCTGCGCTTTGAGACCGCGGGCGAGATAGCGCTCGCCGGCCCGGACAGCGCGGCGGCCGAGGGCGGCATGTGCGGGACGTATATAAGGACGCTCGGCCGCGAGGGCGCGGGCAGTCTGCGCATCAGCGCGCCGGGGCTCGAGAGCGTGGCGCTGAATTTTGAAGTACATACGGAGGTGTGACATGGCAGAGCTGAGATACAGCGCGGAGATCGTGGGCGCGCCGCCCGTCACGGGCGCGGCGGAGCTCGCCGGGGGAAAGCTGGAGCTTGTCCTCCCGCTGCCCGAGGGGGTGCTCGGCCGGGTCGCGGCGGAGCTGCGCATCGACATGGCGGCGGATGAGAAGCTCTTCATGAACGGCTACCAGACCTGGACCTACTG
Source organism: Oscillospiraceae bacterium (assembly GCA_034933465.1). Lineage (GTDB taxonomy): Bacteria > Bacillota > Clostridia > Oscillospirales > Oscillospiraceae > Limivicinus. The sequence continues at coordinate 27,566 of JAYFNM010000043.1, forward strand.
CCCGGAATACGGCCGCGACGGCTATACGAAGGGCATGAGCCGTCTGCCCGGCTTCATCATAAAGCGCTTCGGCATCGACCGCTACGGGGACTATTTTTTCACCGACTACCCGAAAAAGCCCGGCATGACGCAGGGCGAGAGCTACTGCTATTTTCGCCGCGGGGATAAATTCCGGCTGATAGCCTCTCTGGACGAGCGGCCGGGCTACACGCTCCTTCGCTACGACAGCGCCTCCGGCGTCCTCGGCCTGACGCGCGACTGCGCGGGAGTCCGCTGCGCCGGCGGGTTTCACGCCTTCGACCTGTTCTATGCCGAGGGCGGCGAGGACGAGGTCTTCGACGCGTGGTTTGCGGCCATGGGCGTCGAATGCCGGACGCGGGAAAAGCTCGCCGGATATTCGAGCTGGTATAACCGCTATCAGAACATCGACGAGAGGAGCATCCGAAACGACCTTGACGGCTGCGCCGGGCAGCTCTCGCCGGGCGACCTGTTTCAGATAGACGACGGCTGGGAGAGCGCCGTGGGCGACTGGCTCGCCGCGGACGGCAAAAAATTCCCGGGAGGCATGGGCACCGCCGCGGAGGAGATACACGCGCGCGGCTACAGGGCGGGGCTCTGGCTCGCGCCCTTCGTGTGCCAGAGGAGCTCGAGAGTATTCCGGGAGCACGGGGACTGGCTGCTGCGCGTCGGCGGGGAGCCGTGGTACTGCGGCAGCAACTGGGGCGGCTTTTACTCGCTCGATATCGACAATGTGCAGGTCACGGACTATCTCAAGCGCTGCTTTGAGCGGGTGCTCGGCGACTGGAGCTACGACCTTGTGAAGCTGGATTTCCTGTACGCCGCCGCCCCCTTCGGCACAGACCGCGAGAGCCGCGCCGGGCAGATGACGCGCGCGATGGAGCTGCTGCGCCGCTTCTGCGGGGACAAGCTGATCCTCGGCTGCGGCGTGCCGCTCTTTCCGGCCTTCGGCGTCGCCGATTACTGCCGCATAAGCTGCGACGTCGGGCTCGACTGGGACAACAGCCTCATAATGCGCCATACGAACCGCGAGCGGGTCTCGACCCGGCAGGCCGTCGGCAACACGGTCTTCCGCCGCGAGCTCAACGGCCGCGCCTTCCTCAGCGACCCGGACGTGTTTTTCCTCCGCGACGACAATATAAAGCTGAGCCCCGCGCAGAAATACGCCCTCGCCACGGTGAACAGCCTCTTCGGCGGAGTGCTGCTCCACTCGGACGACATGTCGCGCTATTCGGACGATGCGCGCGCGCTGTACCGGCAGCTGCTCAGAAACCGCGAGGCAAAAAACATCCGCGTAGACGCAGAAGACGGCCTGTCCGTGAGCTATGAGCTCGACGGCGTGGAGCAGCTTGTGCGCATAGAATAGGCGTCGGCGAGACAATAAAAAAGTCATCCTGAGCGCAGTGAAGGAGCTTTCCCGTGTGAATAGCAGTACGGGGAAAAAGCTCCTTCGCTGCGCTCAGGATGACATTTGGGGGAAAATCCGGCGGTGGACGCGTTTATCCGGCCGGCTTATTCGACGGATTTGAGGGACTCGGCCATATTTACGCGCTCGAGCTTGAAGCGCATGATGTAGTTCGTGATGAAGGCGAACAGCATCGTCGCGGCGAAGCCTATAAAATAGCTCAGCGGCGCTATGCGCACATCGTAGGTCATGTACTCCACCTGTATCATCTGCATCACGAAGCGGTGCAGCAGCTTGCCCAGCAGCAGCCCTAACGCCGCGCCGAGCGCGGAGAGCATCAGGTTCTCGCGGAGGATATAGGCCGCCGTCTCGTTCGGGAAGAAGCCCAGCACCTTCACGGTCGCGATCTCGCGGATGCGCTCCATGATGTTGATATTCGTGAGGTTATAGAGCGTTATGACAGCGAGCGCCCCGGAGCAGACTATCAGCAGCACGACGACCGTGTCGAGGCTCGCCATGGATTTGCTCATGGTCTCCCGCTCCTGTCCGGCCGAGGACACATAGGACACGCCCTCCTCGGCGCGCAGATGCGCGGCGAGCTGCTCGGCGTCAACGCCCTCGTCGGCGCGCAGGAGCGCCGTGTTGTTCTGCGGCGAGCCGACGGTCTCCGGGCAGACGTAGACAAAGTGGTTGAGATAGTTGTCGCAGACGCCGGTGACGGTGACGGTGACGGTCTCCCCGTCGTCAAGCGTTATGACCGCCTCGTCCCCCCTGCCGATATTCAGCAGCTCCGAGAGCTTTTCGGTTATCACAGCCTCGCCCTCGCCGGGGAAGGGCAGCTCGCCGTTTTTATCATGCAGGCTGATTATGCCGTCGAGCTGCTCCTCGGAGGCGGCGACAAGCTTTGTGCTCTTGTCCTTCCCGCCCGCGGAGAGCGTGATGCTGTCCTGCCAGGTCATGGCGAAGCTGTCCGCGCTGCCCTGCCAGAGCTTCGCGGCGGCCGCGTCCGAGGCGAACTCCTCCGTGTCGAGCGTCACGCTGACGTCGTAGAGCGAGATCTCCTCATACTGGTAGTCCAGCACGTTCGCGATGGAGTCCTTCGCGCCGAAGCCCGTGACTATCAGCGCCGTGCAGCCGCCTATGCCGATGAGCATCATCGCCACCCGCTGTCTGTAGCGGAAGGCGTTGCGGACGGTGACCTTGCTGAGGAAGGAGAGCCGCTTCCACAGCGGCCTTACGCGCTCGAGCAGGATGCGCCGCCCCACCGCCGGAGCCTTCGGGCGGATGAGCTCCGCCGGCCTTTCGGCCAGCTCCCTCCGGCAGGCGAGCCAGGTCACGAGCACCGTGCCCAGCACCGCCGTGCCGAGGCTCGCCCCGTACATCAGCGGGCTGAAAAAGAAGTCCAGCCTTGCGTAGTCGTATATTATATTGTAGGCCATCCAGACTATATGGGGTATGGCGGTCGTCCCGAGGAAAAAGCCCGCCACGCAGCCTATCGAGGCGGAGAGGCCGGAATAGAGCAGGTATTTGCCCATTATCGCCCCGTCGGAATAGCCCATGGCCTTCAGCGTGCCTATCTGGGTGCGCTCCTCGTTGATCATTCTGGTCATCGTGGTGACGCAGACCAGCGCGGCGATGAGCGCGAAGAACACCGGGAAGGCGTTCGCGACGCCGTCGATGATGTTCGTGTCGTTTTCAAAGGTCACATAGCCGGAGTTCGACTCCCGGTCGAGAGTATAGAGATCCAGCTTGAGCCGGTCGTCCGTCTCCGCGCGCGCGTCGGCAAGCTCCGTCTCCGCGTCCAGCAGCTTCTGCCGGGCGTCGGCAAGCTCCTGCTCGGCCTCCGCCTTTCCGGCGTTATACTGCGCCCAGCCGTCCTTGAGCTCCTTCGCGCCGTCCTCGAGCTGAGCGCGCGCCTCCTTGAGCTGAGCGCGCTTTTCGGGAAGCGAGGCCTGCGCGTCCTTGAGCTCCTTTTCCTTTGCGTCGAGCTGGGCGCGCCCGTCGGCAATGGCCTGCTCGCCCGCCGCAAGCTCGGCGGATTTTGCGTCGAGCTCGGCGCGCGCTGCGGCGAGCTGCTGCTCCCCGGCGGCTATCTCCGCCTCCTGAGAGGCAAACTCCGCGCTCTTGGCGTCGAGCGAGGCCTGCGCCTCGCCCAGTCGCTGCTGCTGCTGAGCGAGCCGCCCGGTCAGCGCCGCGACGAGCGCTTCGTCCACAAAGGGCAGGCTCTGCGCCACGTCTATGGCGGCCTGCGTCGCGGATATCTCGCCGTTTATTCTGTCTACCGCCGCCTGATACGGGGCGAGCGTCAGCGCCTTGAGCGCCGCAAGCTGCACACGGCCGGCGTTGAGCTTGTTCTCCTGCTCGGCCAGCTGCGCGTAGCCCGCCTCAAGCTGTGCCTTTCCGGAGGCGAGCGTCTGCGCCTTCTCGTCGAGCAGCGCCCTGTTCTTTTCTATCTCCGCAAGTCCGGCCGGGATCTTCGCCTCGGCGTCGTCGAGCTGCTTTTCGCCGTCCTCTATCTTGGCGAGCGCGTCGTCCAGCTCCCTCTGGCTGTCCGTAAGCTTGTTGTAGCTGTCGTTCAGCTTCGCCTGCGCGTCGGCCGCGCCGGTCTCATAATCGGCCCAGCCGTCGTCTATCTCCTTCTGCGCGTCGTCGAGCTCCGCGTCGGCCTCCGCGCGCAGCGTCCTGTAGCGCTGTGCGCCGCACTTGTTCAAAAGCCGCTTTACCGACGGCTCTATCCTGTCTCTGGCGGCGTCGTATTCCTCGGAATATATCTCGCCCGGAAGGCCGCAGCAGAGGAGTATCTCATGGTATACCTCGGAGGCGAACGCGCCGTCGCGCAGCAGGATGAAGCCCTTTATGCTGCCCGAGCCGAGAGAGCTGCTGCCCCGGTCGGCGCTTATGTAGCGCGGCGTCTTGGCAAGCCCCACGATGGTGAAGCTCGTGCGGGTGAAGCCGTCGAGCGTGTCCTCGTCGTTTTCCCCGCTTATCGTCACCGTGCGCCCGATGTCCGCGGCGCTGAACACCATGGAGTCGGCCAGACACTCGCCGTCGTTTTCCGGCATACGCCCCTCTGTCAGCGACGGGACGCAGACATGCCCGGTAATGGACATGAATTTATAGGCCTCCTGACCGCCGTTCTCGGCGGCCAGCGCGTCCACGGAGAAGGCCCCGTCGGCAGACTCGACGCCCTCGAGCTTTCTGAAGGCGGAGAGGTCTTCGTCCGTGAGGCCGAGCGTGGATATGAGCTGGAAATCGTACATGCTCTGCTCGCTCATATATACGTCCGCCGTGGATATCATGGCGGGCTGCGAGCTCTTCAGACCCGCGAAAAAGCCCACGCCCAGCGCGATTATGGCCATTATGGCCAAAAATCGCCCGAGAGTGGAGCGGATGCTCCTCAAGAGCATTTTAATGGTGTATCTGTTCATCCCCTCACCACTCTATCTGCTCCACGGGGGTGACTTTTTCGTTGAGCTTCACCGAGCGCACCGTCCCGCTCTTGACGCGGATGACCCGGTCCGCCATGTCGCAGAGAGCCTTGTTGTGGGTGATGATTATGACCGTCATGCCGCTCGCGCGGCAGGTGTCCTGTAAAAGCTTGAGTATGGCCTTGCCGGTGACGTAGTCGAGCGCGCCGGTGGGCTCGTCACAGAGCAGGAGCTTCGGGTTCTTCGCGAGCGCGCGCGCTATCGCGACGCGCTGCTGCTCGCCGCCGGACAGCTGCGCCGGGAAATTGCCCTTTCTTTCGCCCAGACCCACCTGCTCGAGCACGGTGTCCGCGTCGAGCGAGTCCTTGCTCAGCTGCGCCGCGATCTCCACGTTTTCAAGCGCGGTCAGGTTGGGGATGAGATTATAAAACTGGAAGACGAAGCCCACGTCCGTGCGCCTGTAGGCGGTGAGCTCGCGCTTGTTATAGGCGGAGATATCCGCCCCATCGACGATGACGCGCCCCCTGGTGAGGCTGTCCATGCCGCCGAGTATATTCAAAAGCGTCGTCTTGCCCGCGCCGGATTCGCCCACGATGACGCAGATCTCGCCTCTGGCGATCTCAAAGCTCACATCGTGCAGCGCCGGAACGCAGACCTCGCCCGCGTCGTACACCTTTTCAACATCCTCAAAGCATATGAATTTCTCTTCCATCTTCCCGCCTCCGGTTCAGCCGGTTATCCGCCCGGCAATATATTCTGTCTCGCTGCCGTCCGTGTGCGTGAGTATAAAGCAGCGTATCCGCCCGTTGGAATAGTAGTCCGTATCCACGCGCTGCCCGCCGCCCGAATAGCAGCAGAGACGGTAGCCGCGCGCGCCGGCGTATTCAAGGCCGCCGCCGTCCGCAGCCGCGCTCCATTGGCGCAGGCCGTTTTGCTCGGCCGCGCCGCGCGCGGTAAAGCCGCCGTCCGTCAGGATAAACTCCGCCGCGCCCCGCATCCCGGCCACGGCGGCGCTCTCCCCGTCCAGCCCGTCCAGCCCGAGGCTGTGCAGGCCGTCCGCGCCGGTGTAATACAGCCTGTCGCCGATTATCACGGGCGCGTAGGCCGCGCCGGAGCTCAGGTCTATCTCCGCGCCGTCCGCCGTCCAGCGCAGGCGCAGG
>JAYFNM010000044.1:0-12910 GCA_034933465.1 Oscillospiraceae bacterium
AGCGGATCGGCGCCCGAATTTAGCGGGCTTTTCCGCCTCCGCCCTACGGGCTCCGGCTCCATAGCCCGCTAAATTCGAAAACTGCCGCCGCGGAACTTTTTCTTTTTCCACGATTGGGTCATATCTATTTACACCGCAGAAGAATGAGAGAAATAATTCCAAAACCCCTTGCAATTTTTTGAAAGCTGTGCTAATATATCAAGGCTTTGAGAAATGCGCCATTAGCTCAGCTGGATAGAGCGTCTGGCTACGGACCAGAAGGTCGGGGGTTCGAATCCCTCATGGCGTGCCAAGTCGGAGCGCATTGCGCCGCAACAAAAACCAGTCTTCGGACTGGCTTTTGTTGTTTTCCGCGCCCTGCCTGACAAGAGCCGCTGCGCCGCCGCGCGTGCCGCGGGGAGACAGGGTTCAACGCCGGAGGGTCAGTACCGCGGTCAGGGGCGCGGCGAGCTTGTCGGGCTCGATGCAATTCGTGTCGAAACGCCGGGCGTTCTCCGTGAGCGCGAGGAAAGCCTCCACCGGCGCGAGCACGTCGAAGCCGAAGCCCTCGCCGCGGTAGTGCATGGGCACGACGGCGCGCGGCGCGATCTTCACGGCCAGCGCGTGCGCCTCGGCCGGCCCAATGGTGTAATACCCGCCGACGGGTATCAGCAGCAGGTCCACTCTGCCGAGCTTGGCTATCTGCTCCCCGGAGAGCATGTGCCCCAGATCGCCCAGATGGACGACGCGCAGACCCTCCGCCTCGACGAGCGTCACCGTGTTCTCCCCGCGGAGCTTTCCGCCCTCGCCGTCGTGAAAAACATGCAGCTGCCGCAGCCCGAAGGCCGGGATTCTGCCGGTGAGCGTTACGCCGCGGGCGTAATTGTGGTCGGAGTGGCCGTGGCTGCATATCACCGCGTCCGCGCGGAGCTCCGGCAGCGCAAGCCCCGGCACGCTCCCCGGAGAATAGGGGTCGAACACCGCGGAGCCCTCCGCGCTCTCGAGCAGGAAACACGAATGGCCGTACCATGTGAGCTTCATTTTTCATCCCTCCCTGATAGGTCTGCCGATATTATATCCCCCCGGCGCCGCCGCATCAAGAAAATTAAGTTGACCCTGATATGGCAAAATGCTATTATTATAGTGCTTTTTATATTAGGAGGATCATGCGATGAAATCTAACCGCGCTGTCCGGGTGGTGCTGGGGCTTGTTGTCCTGGTGCTGTTCGGCGCATATCTATATCTGCGCGCGTCCAGCTCTCCGCACAGCGACGACGTGGGCAAGCCCGCCGACACCGGGCTGATCTCTCTTGCCGAGACGCCCGCGCCCTCGGAGACGCCCGCGCCGACCGCCACGCCCGCGCCCACTGTCGATCCCGCCTCCCCGGAGGGGAAGGCCGCCGCGCTCGGCCTGCCGAAGCCGCCCGATATCGACGTGACCGAGTGGCAGTATATGCTGGTCAACGCCGCGCACTCCATCGACGAGTACGCGCCCGAGAGCCTTGCCTACCTCAACCAGACCGCGGACGAGACAGACATACAGTACAGCTATAACGGCAACCGCTGCCCGGTGGATTCCCGCATCGCCGACGCGCTGATGAGCATGGCGCTCGGCTGCAAGGAAGCGGGACTGCCGATATTCCTCTCCTCCGGCTACCGCAGCTATTCCGACCAGGCCGCGAATTTCCAGCGCGTCTGCGCCAACAACGGCATCAGCGACGGCAAGGACAGCCAGGGCTACTACATCACCATGCCCGCCGGCTGCAGCGAGCACCAGACCGGCCTCTGCTGCGATATCACCGACCGCTACTGGGAGATCAAGAGCGCCAAGACCGGCGATACGGACACCTTCCGCTGGCTTGAGGCCAACTGCGCGCAGTACGGCTTCATCCTCCGCTTCCCCGACGGCAAGGGCGAGCTGACCGGCGTGATGTACGAGCCGTTCCACTTCCGCTATGTCGGCGTTGAGGCCGCGACATACATAACCGAGAACAAGCTCTGCCTTGAGGAATTTCTCGCGCTCTACGGCGTTGAATAATCTGTTTCAGGAGAAGACCGAATGAAAAACCGGAATATCCTCCGGCGCGTGTGCGTCGGAGCCGTAATACTCTGCACGGCGCTGTCCCTGGCCGCCTGCGGCGAAAGCGCGGCGGAGACCGCCGCCACGCCGGAGCCGACCGCCGCCCCCACCGCCGCGCCCACTCCCACGCCCGAGCCGCTGCCGGAGCTGGACATAGGGAGCTGGGAATTCACCGTCGCCAATTCCTACAACAGCCTCTTTGAGTACGCGCCGCCCTACGGCGGGATAGAGGGGCAGGGCATAGACCAGCGCGCGCAGGACGCGGTCTACGCTTTTGTCAACGCCGCGCGCGCCGCGGGCTATGAGCTGTACATCTCCGTCGCCTTCCGCAACTGGGAGTATCTCGAAAACCACTACGGCTCCGTCGTCAGGAGCACCGGCAGCGCCGAAGCCGCCGCCGCGGTCTTCCTCCCGCCCGGCTGCAGCGATCATCAGACAGGCCTGGCCATAGACTTCACCGACGACGTCTACTACCGCAACTGCTATCAGGAGTTTGAGGACGACGCCTTTAAAGAGACCGAGGCCTACGCCTGGCTCACGGAGCACTGCGCGGAGTACGGCTTCATCCTCCGCTATCCGGAGGGCAAGGAGGAATACTACGGCACCGCCTGCAATCACGCCCATTTTCGCTATGTCGGCCTTGAGGCCGCGCAATACATAACTGAGCACGGGCTGTGCCTTGAGGAATTTCTTCTCCTGTACGACCCGGAGGCCGTGTTTGTGCCGGCGCTGGAAAACTGAAAAGTGTAACTAAAGGCCGGGCGAACTTTTGTTCGCCCGGCCTTTCATTACAGGTCAAAATTCTTCTCGTAGGCCGCGATGACCGCGTCCATCACCGCGCCGCGAAAGCCCGCCTCCTCCAGCGCGCGCACGCCCTGAATGGTCGTGCCGCCGGGGGAACAGACCGCGTCCTTGAGCTCGCCCGGGTGGCGGCCGCTCTCGAGGATGAGCCTCGCGGAGCCGGCGGTCATCTGCGCGGCGAATTCCAGCGCCTGCTTTCTCGGCAGGCCGCAGGCGACGCCGCCGTCGGCCAGCGCCTCTATGAACAGGTCCACGAACGCGGGGCCGCAGCCGGAGACGGCGGAGCCCGCGTCGATGAGCTTCTCGTCCAGCGGCGCGAAGCGCCCGGCCGCGCCCATGGCCTCAAGAAAGCCGCGCCGCTCCTCCGGCGTCACGTTCTCGCTGCATGAATACAGTATCATCCCCTCGCCGATGGCGGCGGGGGTGTTCGGCATGATGCGTATGACGGGGTAATCCCCGCCGGCAAGCTCGCGCACACGCGCGATCGGGGTCCCCGCGGCCATGGACACCAGCACGAAACGGCCTGCGCGCTCCGCGAGCGGCGCTCTCAGTCCGGCGAGCATGTCGGCGAGCATCTGCGGCTTTACGCCGAGAAAGATAAAGTCGGCGTTTTGGGCGACGGCGAGGTTATCCGACGCCGCGCCGCCCGTCTCGCCGGCCAGCGCCGCGGATTTTTCGAAATGCCGGTTTGCGAGCAGGAGCCGGTTGGAGCTGTTCTTCGAGGCCGCCCTCGCGAGAGCGCCCCCCATGCTGCCCGTGCCGATAAAGCCAAGTGTTGGCATAAACGCACCTCCGTGTTTTATGTTATGCGTCCATTATAGTATCGGCGCGGCTGGCTTTCAAGCGAAATTATTTTGCCGCTGCGGCGCAGAGCGCGCGCTCGGGCAGCTCGCCCCGCCCCGGCAGACGGCCGCCCTCGAGCGAGCGCAGCTTTATCGCGAAGAGCGGGAGCAGGATAAGGTCTGCAAAGAGCCAGGCCACGGGGTTTGCGGCGCACACCGCGCCGAAGGCGAAGCGCCCCACGAAGCCGAAGGCCACCAGCGCGCGGGCGACCAGCTCCGCCGCCCCGGCGAGCATGGCCGAGCTTGAAAAGCCCATGCCCTGCAAGCTGTTGCGGAAGATGAAGATCAGCGCGAGCAGCGGGTAGCAAAGCCCCAGCACCGTGAGATAATCGCGCACCTGCGCGAGGACGGCGCTCTCCGAGGCGTCCACGAACAGGCAGGCGATGGCCGCGCCGCCGAAGTAGTTCACGGCGAGCGCGAGCAGGCAGTATACCATGGCCACCGCGGTCACGGACTTCACGCCGGAGCGTATCCGCCCGAGCTCGCCCGCGCCCAGATTCTGCCCGCAGTAGGTCGCCATGGCGACGCCCGCCGTCTCCAGCGGAGCCGCGACGATATTGTGCACCTTCGAGCCGGCCGACACCGCGGCCACGGCCGCCGCGCCGAGCCCGTTCACGGCGCTTTGCAGGATGATGGAGCCGACGGCGGTTATGGAAAATTGCAGCCCCATGGGGACGCCGACGGAGGCGATATAGAGCATACGGCGCAGGTTGGGGCGCAGGTCGCCCCTGCGCAGACGCAGGGCGGGCACGCGCGCGCGGATATACACGAGGCAGGCGACGCCCGAGGCGGCCTGCGAGACGACGGTGGCGTAGGCCGCGCCAGCCACGCCCATGCCGAACAGCGCGATGAACAGTATGTCCAGCACGACGTTTATTACGACGGCGCAGATGAGAAACAGCAGCGGCGTGCGGCTGTCGCCCAGCGCGCGCAGGACGCCGGAGCCGAGGTTATAGAGTATCGTCGCGCCGGAGCCCATGAACACGATGAAGATGTAGCTGTAGGCGTCGGCGTATATCTCCGCCGGGGTGTTTATGAGCCGGAGTATGCCGCCGGTCGTAAAATACGTGAGCGCGGTCAGCGCGAGCGAGAATATCAGACCCAGCCAGACGAGCTGCCCCGCGCGGGCGCGCACCGCGTCCGCGTCCCCCGCGCCGAAGCTCTGCGCGATGGGGATGGCGAAGCCCGAGCAGATGCCGAGCGCAAAGCCCAGCACCAGAAAGCTCAGCGCCCCGGTGGAGCCGACGGCGGCAAAGGCCTTGACGCCCAGATAGCGCCCGACGATGATGCTGTCGGCCAGATTATAAAATTGCTGAAACAGGTTCCCTATCAGCAGCGGCGCGCAGAACGCGAGGATGCGCCGCAGGGGGGAGCCTGTCGTCATGTCTCTTGTCATTATGCTTTCTCCTTAGACCTTTGCTTTGAAAACCATATTCTAATGCTTTTCACAAAAAAGTCAAGGCGCAAAGCGTCAAAAAAATTGTGCCTTTAGCACAAAACATGCAGGCAAAATTCAGCACAACTCACAAAAACAGCGGCAAAAAAGCCGCCTCCAATACTGCGCCTGTCGTTCAGAGGCCGAAAAAGCTTTTCCCGAAGGCATACAGGGACATGCTTCAGGAAAGCTCCCTCGCTCAGGGCGACAGGGATTGGAGGCGGGCTGATTTTCATATTCCGAGGCGATAGTCGCGCGCGAGGGCGGCGAAGGCCGGGAGGGAGCGCCGTATCATCTCCTCCGGCACGCAGTAGGCGAGGCGCACATAGCCCTCTATGCCGAAATCGTCGCTCGGGACGAGGGCGAGCTCGTATTTCTTCGCCCGCTCGCTGAAGGCCTTCGCGTCCGCCTCCGGGGAGCGCATGAAGAGATAGAACGCGCCGCCGGGATGGACGCAGTCGAAGCCGAGCGCGGTGAGGCCGCTGTAGAGGAGGTCGCGGTTGCGCCGGTAAACGGAGATATCCGCCGTCCGGCCGAGGCATTTTTCTATCACGCGCTGCATGGAGCTCGGCGCGTTGACATAGCCGCAGCCTCTGGCGGCGCCGGAGATGGCGTCGAACACGTCCTGTCCGTCCGCCATGGCGCTGCCCACGGCGAGATAGCCCACGCGCTCGCCCGGCAGCGACAGGGATTTGCTGAACGAGTAGCAGATTATCGCGTCGTCATAGTATTTGAACACGCAGTCGGCGGGCGCGCCGTCGTATACGAGCTCTCTGTACGGCTCGTCCGAGATGAGATATATCGCGCGGCCGTATTTCGCCTCGGCCGCTCTGAGGATATCGCCCAGCCGCCGCAGGCTCGCCGCCGGGAGGACGGCGCCGGAGGGGTTGTTCGGCGTGTTCACGATGACCGCCCGGGTCTTTTCGCCGACGGCGCGCTCGAGCGCGTCGAGATCGGGCTGCATATCCGGCAGGGGCGGCACCGTGACGAGCGCGCCGCCCGCGCTCTCCGCGAAGACGCGGTATTCCGGGAAAAACGGCGCGAAGGCGACAAGCTCCTCCCCGGGCAGCAGCAGGCCGTGCATACAGGCGGCGAGCCCCGCGGCCGCGCCGCAGGTCACATATATCATGTCCGCCGACACGCCCGCGCCGAAGCGCGCGTTCAGATCCTCCGCTATGGCGCGGCGAAAGCCCGGCAGACCGGCGGCGGGGGTATAGCCGTGCAGGCTCGCGCTGTCGAGCCGGAGCGCCTCCTCCATGGCCTCGGCCACGCAGGGCGGCGCGGGCACGCTGGGGTTGCCGAGGCTGAAATCAAAGACGTTTTCCGCGCCTATCTCGGCCTTGCGCCTGCCGCAGTATGCGGCGAGCTCGCGAATGCAGCTTTTCGTCCGCCCCCAGGCGAGACTTTTTTCGGGCAGCATGGACACCATCTCCGTTTCGTAATTATTCGCTTTTGCGGCCGAAGTCCGCGAGCATCGCGTCCTTCAGCTCCATTAGCCTCGGCGAGAGATCCACATAGTACTGGTGCGGATTGTCGAAGCGCTTGACCTCGGGCCAGAGTGTGCTGACCTGGTAGGCGCAGCTGCGCTTGATCTGGCCGAGCGCGGGCAGCTCGTACACGAGCTCGCCTTTTTCGAACACCGGGACCAGCAGCTCCTCGGCGCGGAAGTTCTCCATGAGCTTGCGCTTCCAGCGCGCCTGCGGGTCGCAGATCTCAAGGGGCTTTGTGTCGTCCACGGTCTCGTCGCGCAGGCAGATATAGTCCGCCTCGGCCATGCCGGTGTCGCGGTTATAGAAGCGGTAGACCTTCTTGAAGCCGGGGTTCGTGATCTTGCCGACGTTCTCGCTGACCTTTATCTTGGGTACCAGGCGGCCGCCGTCCTCCACGGCGCAGAGCTTGTACACCCCGCCGAAGACCGGGGCGCTCCTGGAGGTGATGAGCCGCTCGCCCACGCCGAAGGAGTCTATCTTCGCGCCCTGACGCAGCAGGTCGGTGATGAGCCGCTCGTCGAGCGAGTTGGAGACGGTGATGCCGCAGTCCGTCCAGCCGGCCTCGTCGAGCATCTGCCGCGCGAGACGGGTGAGATAGGCCATGTCGCCCGAGTCGAGCCGGATGCCGCATTTTTTGATGCCGAGGGGTCGCAGCACGTCGTTGAAGGCGCGGATGGCGTTCGGGATGCCGGACTTGAGGGTGTTGTAGGTGTCCACCAGCAGCACGGCGTTGGTGGGATAGGTCTTGCAGTAGCTGACGAAGGCGTCGTACTCGGTGTCGAACATCTGCACCCAGGAGTGCGCCATGGTGCCCGCGGCGGGCACGCCGTATATCTGGTCGGACACGGTGCAGGCGGTTCCGGCGCAGCCGCCGATAAAGGCCGCTCTCGCGCCCGTGACCGCGCCCGCAATGCCCTGCGCCCGGCGGGAGCCAAACTCGAGCACGGCTCTGCCCTCGGCCGCGCGGCAGATGCGGCTGGCCTTTGTGGCGATGAGGCTCTGGTGGTTGAACTCCAGCAGCAGATAGGTCTCCAGCAGCTGCGCCTGTATGGCCGGGGCGCGCACCGTCACCACCGGCTCCTGCGGGAAGATGGGCGTGCCCTCCGGCACGGCCCAGATGTCCCCGGTGAACTTAAAATCGCGCAGATATTCGAGGAAGGCCTCGTCAAAAAGGCCGCGCCCTCTGAGATATTCGATGTCCTCCGCGCCGAAATGCAGGTTCCGCACATAATCGACGACCTGCTCCAGCCCCGCCGCTATCGCGTACCCGCCGTTATCGGGGATTTCCCTGTAAAAGATATCGAAATATGTCACGCGGTCCCTGATGCCGCCGACAAAGTATCCGTTGCCCATGGTGAGCTCATAAAAGTCGCACAGCATGGTCAGGTTTATCCCATTAGCGCTTTTCATGCTTTCGCCTCCGTTTTGTTTCCTGTTTTATTTTATTATATATTCTGCCCACATGGAACGCAAGGAATTTGTGCGACATGTTAAATTGTTATCGCAGAGGCCGCGGTTGACGGTTGACTTTGCCGGAGGCTTGGTATATCCTGATATATGTAGAGAAGCAGGTTTAAAAGAGAGCTAAAAGAGGATTCTGACTATGAAGAAGGTATTGTTCACCTCCGGCAGGACGGAGCTTGCCGGCAACCATACGGATCATCAGAACGGCCGGATACTCGCCGCGACCATCGATCTGGGCATATACGCCCGTTTTGAGCCCAACGGCAGCCCCGTGATCCGTATACAGTCGGAGGGATTTGAAAATTTCGAGGTGAGGACGACTCAGCTTCAGATACGCACGCGCGAATTCGGCCAGCCGAAGGCGCTGGTGCGGGGCGTCGTCGCCGCGTTTTCGGAGCTGGGACTGGAGGTCGGCGGCTTTGACGCCGCCATTACCAGCACCCTGCCCGTCGGCTCGGGGCTCAGCTCCTCGGCCGCGTTCTCGGTGCTCGTCGGCCGGATACTCAGCGAGCTGTTCAACGGCGGCAGGGTGGACCCGATAGTCATCGCCCGCGCCGCCCAGCAGGCGGAGAACCAGTTTTTCGGCAAGCCCTGCGGCCTCGCCGGACAGCTCGTCTGCGCGCTCGGACACACGGTGTACGTCGATTTCAAGACCAACGAGATAGAGCATATCAACGCGAATTTCACCGCCATGGGGCTGACCCTCTGCGTGACGGAGACCGGCGGCAGCCACGCCGGGCTCGACACCTCCTATGCGAGGATACCGGCCGACATGGTGTATATCGCCAACCTCTTCGACAAGGGCGTGCTGGGCGACGTGGACCCGGCGGAGTTCAGAAGCAGGGGCTGGGACTCCTCGAACCGCCCCGTGCGCCGCGCGATGCACTTTTTCGACGAGAACGACCGCGTCCCGCTGATGCGCGACGCCCTCAAGGCCGGGGACGGCGAGACCTATATGCGCCTCATGAACGAGTCCGGCCGCTCCTCCGAGAAGCTGCTGAACAACATCATCACCAGCGCCACCGGAGACACGAAGCTCGCGCAGGGGCTTGAAAAGAGCGCGCAGCTGCTCGCGGGGCGGGGCGCGTGGCGCGTCCACGGCGGCGGCTTCGCCGGCTGCGTCCAGGCGCTGATGCCGGGGGACTATTTCGCGGTGTACAAGGAAGAGATGGAAAAGAGCTTCGGCCTCGGCTCATGCAGAAAGCTTATGCTTGCGTGAGCGCGGAGCGGAGAATAAACGCCCGCCCGGCAAGACTTTTTCAAGTCTTGCCGGGCGGGCTTTGTTTTAAGCGCGTTTTTCGCGGCGGCTCAGCTTAGGACGGAGCGCACCTCGTCCGTGCTCTCGAAAAAGAGCGCCAGCGCGCCGGGGCCGACATGGGAGCCTGTGACCGGCTCGTACTCGACGCTCATTATCTCTCTGGGCGGCCTGTTGCGCCGGAGCAGGCCGGCTAGATATTCCGCGTCCTCGCGGCAGCCCGCGTGCGCTATGCCGACAGTCTGCCCCTCCGGGGCGACGGCGAGCCTGTCGTATCTCTCTGCCAGACCCTCTATGGCGCGTTTTCTGCCGCGTATCTTGGCGAAGCACACTATCTGACCCGCCCCGTCGCCCTTGAGCAGGGGCTTGATGTGCAGCACCGTGCCCACGATGGCGGAGAGGTTGGAGAGCCTGCCCCCGCGGCGCAGATGCATCAGGTCGTCAACGGTGAATATCTGGCACATGCGGCGGCTCTGTGCAAGCAGGAGCTTCGCCGTCTCCTCGAAGCTCATGCCCGCCGCGCGGCACTGCGCCGCCCTCACGGCCACGAGCCCCTCGCCGAGCGAGGCGCTGAGCGTGTCGATGATCTTTATCTTTCTGTCCGGGAATTGCTCGCGCAGCTCGCGCGCGGCCATCTCGGCCGAGGCGCAGGAGCCGCTTATGCCGGAGGACATGCTGACGAAGAGGATGTCCTTCCCGTCCCTGAGCAGCGGCTCAAAGACGCTGATGTATCTCTGCGGAGTCACCTGTGAGGTCGTGACCTGCGTCCCGCGGCGTATCATATCGTAATACTCATCCCCGCTGAAAGCGGAGCTGTCCATGCAGGTGTGCTCCACGCCCTCCACATAATAGGAAAACGGGATCACGACCAGTTCGTTTTCGGCGACGACCTTGCTCTGCAAATTTGAAGATGTGTCTGTAGCGACGACGAAGCTCATGTTTCTACCTCCTTGTAGTGACAAAAAACACTATAAACGATAAGTGGGGCAAAGTTCAATCTACTTTCCCGAACCGCCGCTATACGGCGCCGCGGCGCGCGGTAGACAGAAAAAAACGAACTCTACCCGAAGTAGAATAGCCGTCGAAAAGTCAGGCTTTGTGCCGCAAAGAGCGCTTTAGGGCGCTATTGCCGCGTATTTCCGCCATTGCGGAGGAGCTTCAGAAAGCTCGTCATATACATGCACAGGCACAGCCCGACCAGCCCCGCGCAGAGCAGCACCCCGGCCGCCGCCGCGCTCTCCGGCAGCGCGGGGAAGCTCAGGAGCGCTATCATGACCGTGTAGACCGCGACCGTGCAAAGCTTTCCGTACCAGCGCGCGCCGTACACCCTGCCCGTCGCGCGCAGTACGCGCAGCCCCATGAGCGAGAGCGTGCCCTCCCGGAGCACATACAGCCCCAGCAGCAGCCAGACCCAGGGCGTCGCCGGCGCGGCGCAGAGCATCATGGCCGCCTGTATGAGCTTGTCCGCGACGGGGTCGAGAATTTTGCCGAGCTCCGTCACCATGTCGAAGCGGCGGGCAATTGCCCCGTCGAGCACGTCGGTCGCCGCCGATATCAGCAGCACCGCCATCGCCGGGAGCAGCCTGCCGTCCGTGTACAGCAGCGCGAACACCGGCACGAGGCCTATTCTGAGGAGACTGAGCAGGTTCGGGATATTCAGCATGGCGTGGCGCTTCCTTTCGGCGTGTTCCGTCTCCGGCGGCGCCCGAGGCGGGCGCGACCGCGCGCTTAATAACTTAAATATGGATTTTGTAGAAGCTGACACTTGAAATTACGGCTCATAATGGTAAAATGAAAAGGCTATGGTCTGTCATATAGGATGCTCTCCGGCAGGCGGCAATATTCACGCGCGACTTTTAAGGAATGGTCATATACATGAAACTGATGAAAAAGATTCTGTCCTGCGCGGCGGCGCTGTGCCTGCTGCTGTGCCTCCTCCCCGCCGCGAGCGCCGAGGGGGACGGCGACGCGCTGTTCAAAGACAAGACCTGGGACGAGCTGATGGAGAGCTTTCTCACCGAGCGCGGCATAGATACCGACCGGGTCGCCGCAGGCTACCTCAACACCGTCACCGGCGAGGAGCACTACCTGAACGCCGACGAATACATGGTCGCCGGCAGCATGTACAAGGTCCCGCTGAACATGTACTACGCGGAGCTTGTGAAGAAGGGCGAGATGGACTGGGACACCGAGGTCTACGGCATCCGCTACGACTGGCTGCTGGAGGACAGCATCGTCAACTCCAACAACGATTACGCCGAGATACTCTGGCGCAATCTCGGCAGCGGCAGCTACAGCGCGTACCGCCGCCTGATAGCCCCCTATATGGGCGAGGACCCGGACGCCGTAGACAGCAAATACTATGAGAACAACTTCTTCACCCCGCGCCAGATGATATCCTGCCTCAAGCTCCTGTATACCGAGCAGGACCGCTTCCCGAAAATAATCGAGACCATGCAGCGCGCCGAGCCGAACAATTACTTCAAGCTCGATGAGCAGCGCTTCGATATCGCGCACAAATACGGCTTTTTGCAGGAGGAGTACCACCTCTATCTCAACGACTGCGGCCTCGCCTTCACGGACGAGCCCATCGCGCTCGTGATGTTCACCGACAACGTGAGCGACGCCTATCAGGTGCTGACGGACTACTGCACGCTCATGTGCGACTACGCGCAGTACCACACCGCCGCGGCTCTCGCCGCGGCGACGCCCGCGCCCAGCCCCACGCCCGCGCCCACGGCCGTGCCGACGCCCGCTGTGACGCCCGTCCCCGCCGCCGAGCCCGATTCCGGCGGAACGCTCTCGGGTCTCTCCTTCGCGTCGATAGCCGTCATGGCGCTGATAATCGTCGCGATGCTCGCCTTTCTCGCCCTCGCCATCCGTTGCCGGAGAAGGGGCGGCGTCAGCCTGCCCTGGGCTGTCGCGGCGATAGTCCTGGCGGGCGGCGCGCTGCTGCTGAGCGTCGTCGGCGTCTCCGCCGGGACGATAATCGCAAAGCCCGAGGGCGACCCGCGGGAGACCGTCACCGTGTTTATGGACGCGCTGACCGGCGGCGACTATGAGACCGCCTATGCCCAGCTCGACGGCTACACCAGCCTCGGCCTTGAAAAAGAGCCGGAGGACGAGGTGGGGCGGATGATGTACAGGGCGCTCAGGGAGAGCCTGTCCTATGAGCTTGTCGGCGACTGTGTCATAGACAGGCTGGACGCCGCGCAGGAGATTCAGCTCAGCTATCTCGACCTGACCGCGATACAGCCCGACGTGCAGGCCGCGACCGAGGCCGAGCTTGAGGATATCGTCCAGTCCCGCACCCGGGGTGAGGTCTACGACGACGACAACAACTATCTGCCCGCGGTCACGCAGGAGGCCTATTCAAAGGCCGTTGAAAAGGTGCTCGCAAAGGCGGAGGATTATTACACCACCGTCGGCATCCGGCTTGAGATAAAATACACCGGCGGGCGCTGGCTCGCGGTTGCCAACCAGACGCTGCTGACCGCCGTCTCCGGCGGCGCCTACTGACGAAGGGGAAACACTCAATGAGCGAAAAAAACGATCTTGATCTCG
>JAYFNM010000045.1:0-31474 GCA_034933465.1 Oscillospiraceae bacterium
CATTTTCCGTGTCCTCCTTTATAAGGTCGTTTTCGGCGGTGATTTCCGCCGTTTTTTCATTCCCGGTGTTGCTTTTTCCTTCAGCAGCGAGTATATTGTTATTAGAAGCTTTTGCGTTAACAATGCCCAACCACTTATACAGTTGGGGATTAACTTGCGCGAGAGCTTCTTTCTCATATTTTCTGCCGCGGTGTGTTTCTCAAAAAGGCCGTAAAAAATATTTTCACGGACACCGAACGCTGTTATCAGCATAAATTCATTATAGCTCTCAGGGTTCCACTTTTCAATGAAATACGTAAATTTGTGGGCAAAAGTGCGCAGCATCGTGTACTTGCCGAGACTACTCACATCGTTCGCGGAAGTGCGCCCGGCCGGATATAATTACACGCCCGGCCGGATATAATTACAACGCCCGGCCGGATATAATTACCCCTGCGGTTGCTTTTTGACGCGAGTTCATTTACAATAAAGAAAAACGCGTCCGAGCCGACAGAGGCCGCCGGGCGCATATAAGCAGGGGGACATGAAATGAGCGTAGTCAACGAGGCAAAGATCAAAAACCCGCTTATTGTCGCGATACGCGAACAGCTTGAGCACCGGGCGCTGTGGATGTATCTGCTGTGCGACGAGGCGAAGAAGCGGGGTCTTGACACCCGCGATTTCGCGCCTGACGCTATAACGCGCTGCGGGCTGTATCAGGGCGCGCTGCTGGTCGAAAAGGGCGGCACGAGCAGCCTTAAGGGGCTGAAGAAAACTCTTTTCAGCAGGTTTGCGCAATGGGTGTTCGAGATGAAGATACGCCGCTGCGACGACGACCATCTCGACATCGACTTTGGCTACTGCCCGCTGGTCAAGGCATGGCAGAAGCAGGGCTGCAGCGACGAGGAGCTGAGCCTTCTGTGCGACTGCGCCATGTGCGGCGACCGCGGCATAGGAAAGAGCTACGGCGTCGAGCTCGACCTGCCCGCCACCATCGCCCGCGGCGACGGCGTGTGCAGGATAAGGTACGTCAGAAGATAGGCCGGAAGGTCTCCGAGCGGCGCGGCGGCTCTGCTCGCGCTTGCCTCGCAGGGACGCTTGCGCGGGCGGCGCACGCCGGAATTCCGGAAAACTGAAAATACTGTCATTCTGAGGCGCAGCCGAAGAATCTGTCTCACGAGACCTTGCCGTGGGGAAAAGGTCCTTCGCTCCGCTCAGGATGACAGTTTTTTCGTGGGCGGGCGCTTGTCGTGCAGTGGCAATGGCGTTCCGTGCGGGCGCTTGCGGCGCAGTTTTTCGTGGGCGGGCGTTTGTCGTGCAGTGGCAATGGCGTTCCGTGCGGGCGCTTGCGGCGCAGTTTTTTCGGGGCGAGCGCTTGTCGTACAGCGGTTATGGCGTTCCGTAGAGATAAGCTCGTTGCCGAACCTTTTGATTACAGACCGAACGACATGCAATGTCCCGCCCGCTTCGACTGTGAATTTTTCCTCCACATCGTGTGCGGCCTCTTTTTTTGTCAGTACATTGCGTCCTCGTTGAACTCCGCCCTCGCTATCTCCTTCGCTCCCGATTCGTCCAGTCCGCTCTGCATCAGTTCTATCACCATGTCGTCCAGCCTCATCCCCGTCTCCCTGAGATAGGGGAGCAGCTCCCCGCTCTGCTGGAGCTCCCTGTACGTCTCCTTCTTGAAGTGCAGGAGATACTGGTACAGTTCCTCTCCCATCACTCCCATTCCCGTCCTCTCCGAGAGCTTCAGCGGTATCAGCTTTGCCATTTTCCGTGTCCTCCTTTATAATGTCGTTTTCGGCGGTGATTTCCGCCGTTTTTTCATTCCCGGTGTTGCTTTTTCCTTCAGCAGCGAGTATATTGTTATTAGAAGCTTTTGCGTTAACAGCGGCCAACCACTCATACAGTTGGCTGTTAACTTGCGTGAGAGCTTCTTTCTCATATTTCACTGCTGCATTCTGATTTGTGAACAGTGAGGTAAAATATTTCTTCCTGACGCCAAACGCGGGTGCTTGCGATGGCGGGGTGGGGTGTCCCATGCGGATGCCCGCGGCGACGGCGTGTGCAGGATAAGGTACGTCAGAAGATAGACCGGAAGGTCTCCGAGCGGCGCGGCGGCTTTGTTCGCGCTTGCCTCGCAGGGACGCTTACGCGGGCGGCGCACGCCGGAATTCCGGAAAACTGAAAATACTGTCATTCTGAGGCGCAGCCGAAGAATCTGTCTCACGAGACCTTATCGTTGGGAAAAGATCCTTCGCTCCGCTCAGGATGACAGTTTTTTTCGGGGCGGGCGCTTATCGTGCTGCGGCAATGGCGTTCCGTGCGGGTGCTTGCGGCGCAGTTTTTTCGGGGGCGGGCGCTTATCGCACAGCGGTAATGGCGTTCCGTGCGGGTGCTTGCGGCGCAGTTTTTCGGGGCGGGCGCTTGTCGTACAGCGGTTATGGCGTTCCATGCGGGTGCTTGCGGCACAGTTTTTTCGGGGCGGGCGCTTATCGTGCTGCGGCAATGGCGTTCCGTGCGGGTGCTTGCGGTGCAGGGAAGCGCGAATTCGACTCTATTTTTTTAAACAGACAGCGGGGGCGCGTTGTGCGCACCCCGCTGTCTGTTTAAAAAGCCAGTTGACATAATAATATTATCGTAAACTAATTCACCACATTCTGGGCTTTCCCGGCCAGGAAGGCGGCGATGTTATCCTCGGTGCATTTCATTATCCGCTCACGGCTCTCCCTGGGCAGCCAGCTTATATGCGGCGTTATTATGCAGTTTCTCGCGCTCAGAAGCGGGTTATCGGCGGCTATCGGCTCTTTCGAGACAACATCCAGCCCGGCGGCGTACACCTTCCCGGAATTGAGTGCGGCAGCAAGCGCGGCGTCGTCCACAAGGCCGCCGCGGCTGTTATTGATTATCATCACGCCGTCCTTCATCTTCGCGATGCTCGCCGCGTTGATGATCTCCCGCGTCTCCGGAAAGAGCGGACAGTGCAGCGAGATGACGTCGGCTCTTCGAAAAAGCTCGTCAAGCTCCACATACTCCGCTATCCGCGCGCCCGTCTCGCTTCTGCTGCGGTTGAAGGCAATGACCTTCATGCCGAGCGCGGCGGCAACGGTGCCGACGCGCTGTCCTATCCGGCCAAAGCCGATAATGCCCATGGTCTTCCCGTCCAGCTCGATAAGCGGCTGTGAGCTGAGGCAGACCTCCTCCCGCTCGCTCCAGCGGCCGGCGTGAACCGCGTCCGAATGCTCGGCGGCGTGGCCGCAGAACTCCAGCAACAGCGATATCGCATACTGCGCGACGGCGGCGGTGCCGTAGCTCGGCACGTTTGAGACGGGTATCCCCTTCTCGCGCGCGTATTTATAATCTATGGCATCGTAGCCGGTGGCCTGAATCGTAATAAACCTGATATTCGGGCACTCGTCGAGCACCCGGCGCGTCACGTGGGACTTGTTTGCGACAACGATCTCCGCCCCGCCGATGCGCCGCGCGACCTCGGCCTCGCTCGGCGTGAAGTCGTCGTTCACCTCGAGCGCCCCGAAGCGCTCTATCCCGCCCCAACTCAGATCGCCGGGGTTCACGGTATGTCCGTCGATTACTACCAGCTTCATCCAGCAAGCATCCTCCAGCAATGGTCAGGCGTTGAGCAGCGCGGCGGCGGCGGAGCCGGGCAGCGTCGTCTCGCAGCCGGGCTTGAGCACCGCGTAGCGCCCGAGCGCGCCCCGGATATGCTCCTCCATAAGGCTCTCAAGCAGCGGCCTGTAGACCCTGCCCTTCTGCACGAGCGAGCCCTCGGCGCACACGCAGGCGGGCTTCTCCGCCTCTCGGCCGGAATCCGTCAGCAGCACCAGCGCCGCCAGGTTTGTGCACATGCATCTGGCCGAGCGCTCAAACACGGCGCGGCACAGCGTCTCTGTAAATTCACGGTCGCCCGCGTCTTCGCTTATATCGCCGAGGCGCTCTCCGCAGGCCCAGGCGTCTATAACGGCGGAGTCTATCTTCCCGAGGCGGCGCAGCCTGCCGGCGGCGGGGGCCGTGAGCAGACCCTCGTCCGCCGCGGCGACGAGCATGAGCCGGCAGAGCTCCCCTAAGTACACTCCCGCCGTCATCTTCTCGAAGAGCTTGAGCCCCGGGTTGTTGCTCTCCCTGTCGAGCGCGCGGTCAAAATCGCCCATGGGTATCCCGTCGTACATGCCTGTCTCGAGATTGACGATCATCTTCGCACCATCGTCCCGGCCGAGCTTGCCTATGCGGCGCATTGGCAGCGCGCAGCAGGTGTTCGTCCCCGTCCCGCTGACCTGCCCGAAAAAGGCGCTGTAGGCGTCTCTGTCGAGGACGGACGAGCCGCCGAGCAGCACGGCGACGGTGTCGTTCAATATCACGACCCTTTTCCCGCGCACGCCCCGGCGCTCAAGCTCCGCCAGCAGCGACGCGCCGACGAGCTTGCCCTCAGCGCCGGTGATGACGACCTCCTTGTCTATGCGCAGTACGCGGCCGTCTATCTCGGGCGTGACGATGGCGGAATAGGAGAAGCAAAAGCCGATACGCTCCGTCTTGTCCATAAGCGGCATAATGGCGTCCGCCGCGAAGGAAATGAACTCCTCCCAGGTCGCCGGGCGCTCGACGCCAGGCATCTTCCGCTTGCTCACGAACTCCGTCCTGTAGCCCCCGTCGCTAAAGGTCACGAGCGCGCTGCGGAAATTTGTCCCCCCCGCGTCTATGACGGCGACGCTCTGCCCCTTCGGGATCGCACCCTCGCTGCGTATGTATGTGGGTATCATGGGCAGCGAGCTCTTTTCTCCCGCGAGCCCCCGCTCCATCTCCGCCGCCATCGCCGCCGCGTCTCTCGACGGGCAGACGCTCTCCGGGCTCATGGCGTGCCTTCTCAGAAAATCCAGCGCTCTTTCTCCGCTCATATATATCTCCGTTCCGCCGCCCTTATGCGCGCCGGGCGGCAAAAGCATATTTCGTCATATCGGCAAAAAAGAGCCTGCCGCGGTCAAACGGCGGGCCCTTTTTTTATCGAAAAGCTTTACTTCCTGTCCTCCGGCTTCGCGGCGGGCGCAGGGACGGGCTTCATCTCGTCCGTCAGCGACTCGACAATGCCGGCGGCAAGACCGGCGAGACCCTGTATCTCGCTCGGGATGATTATCTTGGTGGCGCGGCCGTTGGCGGCGCTGGAGAAGGCCTCGAGCGCCTTAATCCTGATAACGGCGTCCGTCGGCGCGGCCTCGTTTATGAGCTTGATGCTCTGCGCGGTGGCGGTCTGAACCTGGAGGATGGCCGCGGCCTGGCCTTCGGCCTCAAGTATCTGCTGCTGCTTCTTCGCGTCGGCGCGGAGGATGGCGGACTCCTTTTCGCCCTCGGCCTCGAGGATGGCGGCGCGCTTCTCGCCCTCTGCGCGGAGGATGGCTTCGCGGCGCTCGCGCTCTGCCTTCATCTGCTTCTCCATCGCGTTCTGGATCTCCTTGGGAGGCAGAATATTCTTCAGCTCGACCCGGTTGACCTTGATGCCCCAGGGGTCGGTGGCCTCGTCGAGGATGGAGCGCATCTTGGTGTTGATGATGTCGCGGCTGGTAAGGCACTGATCGAGCTCCAGGTCGCCTATGATATTACGCAGGGTCGTGGCGGCCAGATTCTCGATAGCGACCATGGGCTGCTCGATGCCGTAGGTATAGAGCTTCGGGTCGGTTATCTGGAAATAGATGACCGTGTCTATCTGCATGGTGACGTTATCCTTGGTGATCACGGGCTGTGGCGGGAAATCCGCGACCTGCTCCTTCAGGGAGACGATCTTCGCGACGCGCTCGATGAAGGGGACCTTGAGGTGGATGCCGACGTTCCACGTGGTCTTGTAAGCGCCCAGGCGCTCGATGACATAGGCCTTTGCCTGCTGCACGATACGGATGTTCCTGATGAGGATAATGACCACCAGGAGGATCAAAACTACTACCACATACTGCATGTTCTTTTCTCCTTAAAATATTATTTCTCCGTCGGGGCTACGATGAGCTTGACGCCCTCTATGCGGAGCGCCTTTACGACATCTCCGACCTCCGCCTTATCTCCGTCGATTTCGGTGCGCGCCGTCCAGACCTTTCCGCCGACAGCGACAGCGCCGGTGCCGTGGATATTGTCTATATTCTCCGTCACGACGCAGTCCCTGCCGATTATCGAATCGGCGTTGGTGGGCTGCACCTTCGAGTTGACATACTTCTTTGCCAGCGGCCTCGTGAGAGCGAGCATCGCCACAGAGACCAGCAGAAACCACAACGTCTGCAGCCAGACAGGCGCTCCCGCTAACGCGGCGATCAGCGCGGCGAGCGCGCCGATGGCAAACCATATCGACACCAGACCCGGCACAAGCCCCTCGACGATAAGCAGGACTATCATCGCCGCGAGCCAGACCACCGTCATGTTCACGATCACCCCGCCAATATAGATCATTTCCAATTCCTTTCTCTGCGAATTTCTTACTGTCTCACATTATATAATACCCTCTGATTTTGCGCAAGGGCATTTTCCGCGCGCTTGATTAATTTTCAATGAATTCGCGCTTTAGCCCTTTACTTTTTTCATGCGCTGATGTAACATACGGTTGGGACGTAAATAACTGTTTAATATATTTCAGGAGGTTTTTATGAATAAACTCCCTAAAAAGCCGCGCAATGAGAACATGTACAGAGCGATACTCAGCTTAAAAGATGTGGACGAATGCATGAAATTTTTCGACGATCTCTGCACCGTCACCGAGCTTATGGCCATGGAGCAGCGCTATCAGGTCGCCTCCTGCCTCAACAACGGCATGATCTATAACGACATTCTCGCGGAGACCGGCGCTTCCAGCGCGACCATCAGCCGCGTCAACCGCTCTCTCCAGTACGGCGCCGGCGGATATGAGATAGTCTTCGGCCGCGAGAGGGAGCCCAGAAAGTGAGCTGTTACAGCTCTCTGGCCGCCTGGTACGACCAGTTCACGCTCGACGTGCCCTATGAAGCCTTTGCTGATCTGTATGAGGCGGAATTCGCCCGCTGCGGCGGTGAGTTCCGTCTCCTGCTCGATCTGTGCTGCGGCACGGGCACGCTGACGCGGGAGATGACCCGGCGCGGCTATGAGCTGATCGCCGTGGACGCCTCCGTGGATATGCTGATGCAGGCGCAGAGCAAGGCGGCCGCGCTCGAGCGGCCGCCGCTTTTTCTCTGTCAGGACGCCGCCGCGCTCGACCTCTATGGCACGGTGGACGCGGCCTACTGCTCGCTCGACGGCATGAATTATATCGCGCCGGAGCTGCTGCCCCGCGTCTTTGAGCGGCTGCGGCTTTTCGTGCGCCCGGGCGGACTGCTGATTTTTGATATCCGCCTGCCCGAGTGGCTGCGCGCGCTCGACGGGCAGGTGTTCGTCGATGAGACG
Organism: Oscillospiraceae bacterium; assembly: GCA_034933465.1. Lineage (GTDB taxonomy): Bacteria > Bacillota > Clostridia > Oscillospirales > Oscillospiraceae > Limivicinus. Next base: position 7,384 of record JAYFNM010000045.1, read on the forward strand.
GACGACGCGCTCTGTCTCTGGCGCGCCGACTATGACGCGGAGCGTGACGCCGTCGCCTACGGGATGGATATTTTTTCCCGCGAGGGCGGACTGTGGCGGCGCAGCGGCGAGGAACATACAGAGTATGCCCATTCGCCGGAGAGAATAAAAGCGCTGCTCGAAGGCTCCGGCTTTTCCGACGTGCGCCTGATAAGCGACGGCCCTCAGGGCGGCTGCGGGCGGCTGTTCATCTGCGCCGTGAGAGCCTAATGAAAGGAAACGATATGGACAGAATAATCCGCGCCACAGCCGGAGACGGCTTGATAAAAATGGTGGTCGTCACCGCGAGGGACACCGTGCAGCGCGCCATGGATATCCACGGCTGCTCCCACGTCGCCGCGGCGGCGCTGGGGCGCGCGCTCTGCGCCGCGTCGCTCATGGGCGATATGATGAAGGAGGAGAACGCGAGCCTCACCATCCGCGTCAACGGCGGCGGCCCGCTCGGCAGCGTTGTCGCCGTGTCGGACAGCGCGGGCTGTGTGCGCGGCTATGTGGATAATCCCGGCCTCGAGCTGCCGCTCCGCGCCGACGGGAAGCTCGACGTGGGCGGAGCCGTCGGCCGCGACGGTACGCTGACGGTCAGCCGCGACATCGGCCTTAAGGAGCCGTATATCGGCTCTACGGCGCTTGTGAGCGGCGAGATCGCGGAGGATGTCACCGCGTATCTGCTCGAGAGCGAGCAGGTGGCCTCCGCCTGCGCGCTGGGCGTTCTTGTGGGCGCGGACAGCGCCATCAGGGCGGCGGGCGGCTTCATCGTGCAGCTCATGCCCGGCGCGCCGGACGATATCGCCGCGAAGCTTGAGGAGAACATCTTCATGATGGATCAGCTCACCACCGTGCTCAGCGAGGACGGGGCGCAGGCGCTTTTCGACCAGGTTCTCAAGGGCTTCGAGCACCACAGCGTCGGCGAGGCGGAGATCTGCTACCGCTGCTATTGCAGCCGCGGGCGGGTCGAGGCGGCGCTGGGCTGCATAGAGGACGCGGAGCTGCGGGAAATGATAGCCGCGGGCGAGCCGGTCGAGGTGCGCTGCCAGTTTTGTGACGTGGCTTACGGCTTTACTCCGGACGATCTCGTAAAGCTGCTGCAAAGCAGAGGCGAAAAAGAGGAAAAGTTGAAATAAGATATTGACAACTTGCGTTTTTTTTAGTATTATAACAAAGCTGTCGCGCGGGAGCATAGCTCAGCTGGTTAGAGCACCTGCCTTACAAGCAGGGGGTCACTGGTTCGAGTCCAGTTGTTCCCACCACGTAATGTTATATACGCCTCTGTAGCTCAGTAGGTAGAGCAGCGGACTGAAAATCCGCGTGTCGTTGGTTCAACTCCGACCGGAGGCACCACCCCCGCATGATATGCGGGGTCTTTGCGGACATAGCTCATCCGGTAGAGCGCCACCTTGCCAAGGTGGAGGTAGCGAGTTCGAGCCTCGTTGTCCGCTCCATTAAAAAAAGATTTGCGGGCTCTTTATTCTGCCCGCAAAGCTTATATGGCGCCATAGCCCAGTGGTAAGGCAGCGGACTGCAAATCCGCGATTCCCCAGTTCAAGTCTGGGTGGCGCCTCCAAATAACAGAGCACCCCTTTTTGGGGTGCTCTGTTATTTGAACGTGCCACTCATTTGGCCTGAACCGGCTCAGCGACGGGAGCGAAGCGACCTAGTCCCCGGAGGGGATTCAAGTCTGGGTGGAAATGTACATACAGACGGCAGCGACGAGCTGAAAACCAGGCAATTTTGCGATAAACAGCAAAGCCGATAACATTTTCCTCGAGAAAATGTCATCGGTTTTTTCGCCGACGGACGCGCTCAGTCAGCGAAGAGGACGCCGAGGATATCGTCCAGCGTTATCCCGCCGAACATCGGCGCGAGCTCCAGCGGCTCCAGCGCGGCGCGGACGGCCTCCTGCGTGAAGCGGACGCCGCGCAGTGCGTCCTCCGCGGGGGCGTTCGGCAGCGTGGCCATAAAGTCACCGAAGAAGCCCGCCGAGGCTATGACGCCGTCCTTTACCTCCAGCCGCGCCGAGAGCGTGCCGCCCGGGAAGCGCCGCCTGCTCGAATAGTTGAAGCGCGGCGAGCGGCCGTAGGTCCAGTCATAGCCGCGGTATTTCTCATCGGCGAGCGCGCGTATCTCCGCAAGCTCCCCCTCCGACGGCTCCTCCCGCTCGATGCCGCCCTGCGCGAGCTCCGCAAGCAGGCGCGCCCAGAATTCGGACAGCGTCATATCCCGCGGCAGGAACTGGCGGATGTTGCCTATCCTGCTGCGCACGGACTTGGAGCTTTTTGAGGCGAATTTGTCCGGGTCCGCGTTCAGCGCGCCCGAGACCATGGCGGGGTCTGAGTCGAACAGCAGCGTCCCGTGGTGGAGCACCCTGCCGCCGTATACCCGCTGCGCCACGCCCGAAACCTTTCGCCCGTCCACGGTGACGTCGTTGCGCCCGGTGGTCTGCGCGTGTACGCCCATGCTCTCGAGCGCGCGGCAGACCGGGGCGGTGAAGCGCCCAATGGACAGCTCTCCCGGCGTGCCGAGATCGGTGATAAACGAATAGTTCAGGTTCCCGAGGTCGTGGTACACCGCTCCCCCGCCGGTCTCGCGGCGGACGACGCTTATGCCGTGTTCTCTCACAAAGTCCCTGTTTATCTCCTCCGCCGCGTTTTGGTTGCGCCCGACGACCACGGTGTTGGCGTTCTGCCAGAGCAGCAGCCAGTCGCCCTCGCCGCGGTTTTTCAGGATGTATTCCTCAAAGGCGAGATTATAGCAGGGATCAACGCTGTGCGTTTCCAGATAGTGCATTTGTCGGACGCTCCTTGTTTTTTTGCCCATTATACCACATACGGCGCCGCGTTCAAGCGGCAGTCTTCGCCGCGGCGGCGCTTTTGTATTGCAAAAGCAGCTTTTTTAATGTATCATACATACATGATTTAACCGGCACAGCCGGAAAAGACACTTCGATTTTGGGAGGCTTTTATATATGGAAAACCTTGAGAACATGGAAAACCTTGAGAGGATAGCGGTGCTCATCGACGCGGACAACACCCAGCTTGCAAGGCTGGAGGCCGTGCTGCACGAGCTGTCCACCTACGGACGCATCGTCGTGAAGAAGGCCTTCGGCAACTGGAAAAAGCCCACGCTGAAAAACTGGGAGGAGAAGCTGAAAAGCCTCGCCATCAAGGCCGAGCAGCAGTTTGACTACGTGTCCGGGAAAAACACCACGGATATAGCCATGGTCATAGACGCGCTCGACCTGCTGCACTCCAAGATGTACGACGCCTTTGCCCTCGTCTCGAGCGACAGCGACTTTACGCCGCTGGCCATCCGGCTGCGCGAATCGGGAGCCTATGTTATCGGCGTGGGCGAGAGCAAGACGCCGGAGGCCTTTAAAAACGCCTGCGACGACTTTATCCTGCTCGACTATATCTCCGCCCCCGGCGCGCCCTTGACCGAGGTTCCCGCCGCCCTTCGCCCCGCGGCCGAGCCCGCCGCGCCCGCCGCCGCGCCCGCCCCGGCCGCGAAAGAGGACGCGGCCGCGTCGAGCCTCGAGGAGATACACAATCTGCTTCAGATCGCCTCCAACAAGTATCAGGACCCGGACGGCTTCACGAACATCGCCTCCGCCGGGCAGTATATCAAGCGCGCCAAGCCCGACTTCACCACCCTCACCTACGGCTATTCGAAGCTGCCGGAGCTGCTGTCCGCCTTCCCGGACAAGTATATCATCAAGAAGCACAAGGGCAAGGGCACGGCGACGATCATCGCGTACAAGTGCCTCTGACCTTCGAAAAGGAGGGTGCGGACATGTATTATTCACCGGAGGGGCTGGAGCGCTTTGTCTCCGCGCAGGCACGCGACTACGCCGCCGCGCTTGGCGAGATCAGGAGCGGGCGTAAACGCAGCCACTGGATCTGGTATATTTTTCCGCAGATATGCGGTCTCGGCATGAGTCCGACCTCGGAATACTACGGCCTGAAGGACATTGAGGAGGCGAAGGACTATCTCGGTCACCCGCTGCTCGGCGCGCGGCTCATCGAGATATCCAAAGCCCTGCTTGCGCTCGACACGGACGACCCCGGCAAGGTGATGGGCTATCCCGACGATCTGAAGCTCCGCTCCTGCATGACGCTGTTTGAGGCCGCCGCGCCGGCGGAGACGGTTTTTTCCGCCGTGCTGGACAAATTCTACGGCGGCGGGAGAGACGCGCTCACCCTGCGCATTCTCGGCCGCTGACTGGTCACTTGGCGCGGACTGTGTATTGACGCGTTCTTCGTCCGGATGTTATTCTAAGGATGCTCTGAGAATCAACAGGCAAAAATCTGACAGTACCGAGGTAAAGCTATGAAACCCCTTGTTATTTATTTCAGCCCCACCGGCGGGACAGAGAATGTGGCGAAGCTCATCGCCGCGGAGCTCGGCGCAGAGACCGTGGATGTGACCGTCTTCGACTACGGCATGAGCTTCGGGCCGGACGACCTCGTCTTTTTCTGCTTCCCGGTCTATGGCGGGCGCATCCCCTCCCCCATGTACAGCCGTATGCGCAATGTCTCCGGGCAGGGCAGCTCCGCCGTGCCGGTGGCGGTGTTCGGCAACCGCGCCGTGGACGACGCGCTTATCGAGATGAGCGATCTCTGCAAAAAGCAGGGCTTTAAGACCGTTGCCGCCTGCGAAATGATCGCCCCGCACTCTCTGGACAGGCATTACGGCGCGGGCAGGCCGGACGCGCGGGATATAGCCCAGCTCAAGCAGTTCTTGAAAAAGCTCGCGGACATGACGAGCTTTGCCGAGATAAGCGTCCCCGGAAGCCATGATTACAAGAAATACGACGGCGTCCCGTTCAGGCCGAGCTCCGGCAAGGACTGCACCGGCTGCGGCACCTGCGCGGCCGAGTGCCCCACCGGCGCCATCGACCCGAGCGACCCCATGAACCCCGACAAGAGCAAGTGCATCTCCTGTATGCGCTGTGTGAGCGTGTGCCCCTCAAAGGTACGCAAGCTGCCCGCGCCCATGCGCCTCGCGGCCTCGGTCGCGCTCAGGAAGCTCTGCTCCGGCCGCAAGGAGCCGAAATTCTATCTCTGAGCGCGTCCGGTCGAAAGACCCGTCCTTCCCAGGCGCTGCGCCGGGGAGGACGGGTCATTTTTCAATTTTAAAAAAAACATTTTACAAGCGGCGAAAAAGGTCATATACTGTGGCAATGCGGGCAGCCGAAGAGCAGCGGCTCCGCAATTATTTTTGAGGCGGTCGATTTATGAGGGATAAAAGCGCGGCGTCCGGTACGGCGCTGATAATTCTGGCGGGGATCTTCTGGGGCAGCATGGGTTTTTTTGTCCGCCTGCTCACGGCCTACGGCTTTTCCGCCATACAGACGACGTCCCTGCGCATGACGGCGGCCGCGCTGCTGTTCGCGCTCGTGCTGCTGATAAAGGAGCCGTCCGGCTTTCGTCTGCGCGCAAGGGACCTACCGCTGTTTCTCGGCCTCGGCCTCGGCAGCGTGCTGTTTTTCACCGTCTGCTACTTCACCGCCATCGAGCTGATGCCGCTCTCGTCCGCTGCGATACTGCTCTACACCTCGCCCATCTGGGTGATGCTGCTGTCCCTGCTCTTTTTCCATGAGCGGCTGACCGTGACGAAGCTCGCCGCGCTCGCGCTCGCGTTCGGCGGCTGCGTGCTCGTGTCCGGGCTGTCGGGCGGCGTCAGCGCGAAGGGGCTGCTCATCGGGCTCTGCTCCGGCGTGGGCTACGCGCTCTACAGCGTACTCGGCACCGTGGCGCTCCGGCGCTATTCCCCGCTCGCCGTCAGCTCCTGGACCTTTATCATCGCGGCCGCGGGCTCATGGTTCATCTCAAAGCCCGCCGCGATGCTCCATATCCTCGCCTCGGCTCCGGCTCCCGCGTCGCTCGCCCTGCTCGTCCTGCTCACGGCGCTCGTGACGGCCTTCATACCCTACATCTCCTACACTGTGGGTCTTCAGCGCATAGAGGCCAGCCGCGCCGCCATCCTCGCGACGGTTGAGCCGATGGTGGCGACGATCTTCGGCGTGGCCGTCTTCGGCGAGCCGCTGACGCCGCAATCCGCCCTCGGCATTCTCCTTATACTCTGCGCGGTCGTCGTGTTGAACCTGAAAAAGCGCGGCGGCGTTGAGGCAAAAACGAATGCGGGCAAGGCAGAGTAGCCCCGGCGAGAAAAAATGAGCTCCAAAGCCGTTTTTTCCATTGACAAACCCTCTCATATCTGTTACATTGTCTGCGTCAACATTTGAGGCGAAAATGCCTCGGTACGCAGATTTCATCTGAGAGTACTGAGCTCGTGAGAATGTTGACATTTTTTGTCGCGCTGCGGCTCTCTCAACAGGCATCCGACGCGCCGCCGCATGACGGCGGCAACAGTCTGCACAGCGCGCAATAGACCCGCCGCAGGGTCTCGAGGCTCTCCTCGAAACCCTGCGGCGGGCTTTTTTATGCTTTTCAGTTCAGCTTTCTGCGGCGGCGCTCGTCGAAGAGCAGCGCCATAAGCCCCGAGAAGGACAGGAGCATTATCGCCGCGCCGCTGAGGAGCAGCGAGTTGTTCTTCATCTCGCCGGTCTTGGCTATGTTCGGGCCGGAGGGCTGGAGCTTCGCGTTCTCAACAGTCACGGTGGCCGAGCAGCAGCTCACGGCGACGGCAGCGCCGTCCCCGGTGATGCTGATCTTGCCGTCCTTGCCGACGGTCAGCGTCCAGCCGCCGATGGGCTGCTTATAGCCGGAGGGCGCGGAGGTCTCGCTGATGGAGTACTTGCCGGGCTTGAGATACAGGCTGTCCGTGTCGCCGGAGGCGTTCGTCGTGAGCTTGTAGGGGCCGCCCGCGCCGGTGACGGTGAAGACCGCGCCCGAGAGCGCCGCGCCGCTGACGCTGTCCTGCTTATGGATGACTATCGGGTACTCAACCGGCGCGTTCTTTATCACGAGCGTGAGCTCTGTCAGGGCGGCGCCGTTGACGCTTATCCCTTTCTCGCCCACCTCGACAAGATATTTCGTCTCGTCGAGCACGTAGCCGTCCGGCGCGATAAGCTCCTGCACGATATATTCGCCGTAGGGCAGGCTTATCTTTGCCGTGCCGTCCTTGCCGGTGGTCACGCGCCAGCTCTTGCCGCCGCCGGTGACGGTGAAGCTCGCCCCGGCGAGCGCGGAGCCGTCATCCGCGTCGAGCTTCTTCACGGTCAGCTCTCTGGTGATGTTCTCATTGAGCACACCCGCCGTATAGACCATGTCTATCGCCGGGAGCTGAACCCCGTCCTTGCCCGCGGTGACATTGCCGTCCGCGTCGATGCTGAAATCGACGGGCGTCTCCCAGAGCTTGTAGCCGAAGGGCGCGGCCGTCTCCACGATGCGGTAATTGCCCATGGTGAGGCCGGTGAACACGGCAAGGCCGTTTTTATCCGTGATCTCTACCGTGACCGCTTCGCCCGCGACGCCGTCCACAAGGGTATACAGCGTGAATTCCGCGCCGGCGAGCCGTACCGTCCTGTCGGCGGAGTCCATCTTGATGATGCCGACGGCGGTCTTGCGCTGGATGTTCTCTATCTCTATCTCGACTCCCGCGAGAGCGTTGTCCGCGTTTATCGCAAAGGCTCTGTCCCCGTCGAGCGTCAGGTAGCCGTCAGGCGCGGTGATCTCCCTAATGCTGTACTCCCCCGCCGGCAGGCCGCTGAGTATCGCCTCGCCCGCGTGGATAAGCGTCTCGCCCTCGGCGCTGAGGGCGTAGCCGTCCTCGGTCTCGGTCCAGCGGAGGGCGGCGCCGTCCGCGCCGAACACGGAGAACTCCGCGTCAAGAAGCTTCGAGCTGTCCTCGCTGTCCACCTTCCTGAGCGTCACCGAGCCGAGTATCAGGGTGTCCGCCGCGTCGAGCCGGAGCGGCCTGTTGTGCGTCAGCTCCTCCTTTGCGACAGTGAACACCTGGTCGCTCAGATAGTAGCCGTCGGGCGCGGTGATCTCGCGGACGGTGTAATCGTCGTAGGCCGCGTTCTCAAGGCGGGCTATGCCGTCCGCGCCGGTGGCGACGACCTTGGTGAAGCCGCGGCTGTCGGTAAAGGCGAACTCCGCGCCCGCGAGCGCCTTGCCCGCGTCGTCCGCGTCGTGCTTATAGACCTCTATGCTGTAATTGCTCTTCTCGTTTTTAAAGGTATAGGTGAACTCGTAGTCCTTCTGAGTGTCGGCGTTGAAGCTGAAGCTCCACGGCTCGGCCGCGCTCAGCTCGTAGCCCTCGGGCGCTCTGACCTCGGCGATGACATAGTCGCCGTAGGGCACGGTGAAGCTCGCCCGGCCGTCATAGAGCGTCGTCGCCTCGTTGAGATACTGGCGGCTGCCGTCCTCCGCGACGGAGTACAGGGCGAACACCGCGCCGATAAGGTTCTCCGGCGTCTCGCCGTCGCTCTGCTTGACGACCGTTACATTGGCGAGTATCAGCTCGTTCGGCACATCCAGCCGGAGCGTCTCGTCCTGCGCGGTGAGCTTTATCTGCAAGCCCTCCGCGGCGGCGCGATAGCCCTCCGGCGCTTTGACCTCGCTCACGGTGTAATTGCCGAACTCCAGCCCGTCGAGCAGCGCCTGCCCAAGGGCGTTCGTGGTCAGCAGATTCCCGGCTCCCGCCGCCGTCTTATCGGCGACGGTGTACACGCCGTTTTTGACCGTGAACCACAGGGCAGCGCCGTCCTCGCCGAGCAGCTTGAACTGCGCCCCGGAGAGCGGGAGCTCCTTGTCAAAGGCGTCGTGCTTGTATATGAGCAGGCTGCCGGTGGTGCGGGTGTTTGCGATGGTGAGCGTCAGCAGGCCGTTTTCAAAGCTCTGCTCCCTGATATCGCCGCTGATTCTGGACACCTGCATCGTGCCCTCGTCCACGGTGAAGCTCCAGCCTGCGAGCGGGATGTTATAGCCGCTCGGCGCGATGGCCTCGGTCACGGCGTAGGTTCCCGGCACGAGCTGTATGCTCTCTGTGAGGCCGTTTTCATCGGTGGTGAGGGAGAACTTCTCCCCCGTGCCGCCGGTCACGGTGAAGGCCGCGCCCCTGAGCGCAGCTCCGCTGGCCCCGTCGATCTTTTCAATGGCGAGGCGGAATTTCGCCGGTTCGTGTGCCGCGGTGAACACCGCCGCGCCCTCGAGCGGCGCGCCGTCTATCTCGACGCCGTCCGCCGTGACGCGCACATGGTGCCCCGCCGCGTCGCCGACATAGCCCTCGGGGGATCTGACCTCGGTGAGCATGTATTCGCCGACCGGCAGGCTTATCTTTTCGGTCAGGCCGTTCTCGCCGGTGGTATAGGTGGCGTTGACGCCGTTGCCGAGCAGCCTGAACTGTGCCCCGGCGAGCGCCGCGCCGCTGAGCGAGCTGACCTTTTTGACGCTGAAGGACTGTTCGACCGCCTTATCCGTCACGCCGAGAACGTAGAAGATGTCCTCCCCTTCCCCGTACGCGGTGAAGACCCGCTCGCTTTGCAGCACGCCGTTTTCGTCAACGGTGAAGGCGTATTCGCTGTTATCGAGCTGATAGCCGGCCGGGGCGGCGGTCTCTTTTATGGTGTAGCTCCCGCTCTGAAGGGCGGTGAAGATAGCGTAGCCGGAGGCGGCGGTGGTCACCGCTTCGATAAGCGCGCCGTCCGCGCCATATATCGAGAACTCCGCTCCCGCGAGACGCACGCCGCTCTCGTTCTCCTTGCAGACGGCCACTCCCCGCTCATAGGGGACGTTCGCCGCGGTGAGCTCCACCGCCCTGTCGTACGCGTCCGGCTTTACAGTGAAGCTGATGTCGCCGAGAGCCATATATTTGTCGGGAGAGGCGATCTCGCGCAGGACGTAAGCTCCGGACGGCAGCCCCTGTATGACCGCGCTGCCCGCGGCGATGTCCGTGCGTGCTTCGCCGGGAGTGTAGATATACACACCGTTTTCATCCACGGTATAGCTCATGAGCTCTCCGGCCTCGCTGAAGATCTGGAAATACGCGCCGTCAAGCGCCGCGCCGTTCTCATCCACCTTGTAGAGCCTCACGCTCGTCGGGTAGTCCTCGGAGGTGAACTCCGCGGCGGCGGCCGCGCCCTCCGGCGTATGTGAGGTGACCGTCACCTGATACCCGCTCGGGTCTATCGTATAACCGGCGGGCGCGACAAGCTCCGCGATATTATAGGTGCCGAGCGCCGGAACCTCAACGGTGACTGTGCCGTCCTCCCCGGTCACGGCCTCTGTGTAGAAGCCGGCGCCGGAGACGGCGAACCTCGCCCCCGCGAGCCGCGCGTGAGTGCCGATATCCTCCTTGCTGATTGCGAGCACATAGTGGGACTTCACATCGCCGAAGCTCAGCGAGACCTGTCCCTGCGCGCCCTCGCCGTTGCCGACGGTGAAATACTGCGGGGTCTGGTCGAGCTCATAGCCCGCCGGCGCCCGCGTCTCCGCGACGGCGTATTCGCCGAAGGGGAGGCCGCTGACAGTCGCAGTGCCGTCGGAATTAGTCGTGACGGTGTACAGCGCGGCGGCGGCAGTGCCGTTCATGGCGTAGTCCGCCTTCGCGTAGACCTTGAACTCCGCGCCGGACAGCAGCTTGCCCGTATCCGCGGCGTCGGTCTTGGTTATCGTGAGCGCGCCGGTAAAGGGCGCGTTTTTGAGCGTGATCTCGTTCGGACCTCTCTCCGTCACCTCAAAGCGGACGGGCGTCTCGTCGAGCACATAGTTTGCCGGAGCCTGCTTTTCGATTATGTAATACACGCCGACCGGCAGCTCTATCTCCGCACCCTCTGCGGCGTTGACGGCGACATTGTCCAGTACCGTGTTGCCTTTTTCGTCGGTGATGCGGAATATCGCGCCGGTGAGCGGCGCGCCGCCGGTGCTGGCCTTCTTCACGGTCACCTTGAGCTTGAGATCGTCGTTCGTCCAGTCAAAGGGCGTCTCGGTGACAGTCTGTTCACCGGCGTCCGCCCCGCCGACGCTCACATAATACACGGCCGTGCTGAGCTGCTTGCCGTAGGGCGCGAGATACTCCGTCAGCTTATATACCCCGTAAGGGACGTCCTCAAAAATGACCGCGCCGTTTGCGCCGGAGACGGCGTATCTGGCCTCATCGCCGGAGTAATCGCTCCCGCTCACAAGCTCAAGCTTGAACACAGCGCCGGGCAGCGCCTCTCCGGCGGCGTCTACCTTGTTGAACGCGACGTCGCCGACGACGCGCCTGTTCTCGAGCGCGACGCCGATGGTCGTGCTCTGCTCCGCCGCGGTGACGCTGACGGTTCTGCCGGTGACCGGCGTCAGCCCCGCGGGCGTGGTCGCCGCGACCTCGTCTATGGTGTACTCGCCCCAGAGCAGGCCGGTGAGCAGTATCCTTCCGTCTGTGCCGGTATAGAGCACAGTCCCCTTCTCGCCAAGGCCGGTATATTTATAGCTGCCGTTATTTCCCGTCGCCCGCACGTAGCCCTCGGCGGTATGCAGCGTGAAGCCGATGCCGGGCAGGAGCTTGCCGTACTCGTCGGTCTTTACGATGCTCAGCTTCGCCTGAATGAGCGTGTTGCCCACCGTCACGGAGCTGGCCGCCGCCGTTATGCGGAAGGCCGTATCCGCGTTGACGATGATATAGCCGTCGGGCGCGGCGGTCTCGGTGAGGGTATAGCTGCCGAGCGGGAGATATTCCAGCGTGAACCTGCCGTCATTCCCGGTGACGAGCTCCGTCCCGGTATCTCCGAGCCCGGTATAGCTGTACGCGCCGTTTGCGCCCGTCGCCGTGACGAACTGATTGCCGGACTTGATGACGAATTTAGTGCCGGGGAGACCCTTGTTCTGATTTGCGTCGTCCACCTTCAGGACTGTCAGCCTGGTGTGCGTATCCTTCACCGTGTCGCCGTTCACCGTCTGTCCGGCCGCGTACACGGCGGGGGTGTTGCTGCCATCGACCTTCACTGTCACAGCCGGGGACAGCGCGTAGCCGGAGGGAGCCTTCGTCTCCGTCACGGTGTAGCTTCCGAAGGGGAGGCCGGAGAAGGTCACGTAGCCGTCCGCGCCGCTCGTCGCGGTCAGGTTGAAGCCGCCGCCCGTGAGGCGAAACTCTGCGCCCGCCAGAGGCGTCGCCCCGTCCTCGGCGGTCTTTCTGAGCTGGACATTATAGACGCGCTTCGCGTCCATCACGGTCTGCGTCAGCGCCCAGACAGGCGCGGCCGTGGAGCCCGCCTCCGCGACGCCGACGTTGAATTTGAAGATCTCCGTGTTGAGCTGATAGCCGGTGGGCGCGCTGATCTCCCTGACATAGTAGACTCCCGCCTCAAGCCCTGTGAAGGCGCAGACGCCGTTCGTCCCGGTGGTCTTCTGCGCGATGAGCGCCGTCGCGCCCGCGTCCGAATAGAGGCCGAAGACCGCGCCCGAGAGCGCAGCTCCCGTGCCGGCGTCCGTCTTCGTCACGGTGACGCCGCCCTTTTGCGTGTCGTTGGAATAGTTCAGCTCAAGGTTCGGCTGGGCGGAGGCGATGGTCAGCGCCACGCCCGCGGCGAGCGCCGGCGAGAGCACATAGCCCTCGGGCGGCGTCAGCTCCTTGAGGGTATAGCTCCCATAGGGAAGATTTTTAAATTCGGCGACGCCGTTTGCGTCGGTCGTCACATTTGCGCCGACCTGCGTCCCGGCATTGTCATACAGGGCGAACACCGCCCCGGGGAGCTTCACCGCGGTCGTCGCGCCGGTCTTGGTCAGCCTGACGCTGCCGAAGAGCTGTACGTTCGACCAGTTTATGCTTATTGTACTGCCGGTCACGGCCGCGCCGGCCTGCGCGGTCAGGCTCTTTATCTCGCCCTTTGTGTCTATCGTCACGATGACGGGGCCGGCGAAGCCGGAATAGCCCTCGGGCAAGGTCTCGCTGATGCTGTACACCCCGGCGGTCAGCCCGGTGAAGCTCACGGAGCCGTCGGCGCCCGTCCTCCCGGTGCTGGTCTTCCCGGCGGCGTCCGTCATGCTGAAGGCGACGTTCGCGAGGGCGGCGCCCTTGTCGTCCTTCTTCAATATGCTTATGCTGCCGTTTTTATACAGCGTGTTTATGAGGCGGAGATTCTGGTGCGGCGCGGTCTTCAGGAGAGTGACGTTGCCGGTCTTCCCCGTACCCTCAATGAGATAGCCCGATGGAGCCGAGATCTCTTTTATATAGTAGGTTCCGTAGGGCAGCTCCTCAAAGACCTTGACGCCATTGACGGTGCTGAAGGTCTCCACCGGCACGTCCCCCGCGGCCTCGACGCGGTAGAGCTGATACATTCCGCCGTCGAGCAGGTTCGCATCCGACACGCTGCCGCCGTATTTTTTGAAGGTCAGCGTGCCCTTGCCGGAGTCCGGCACATTCTCGACGTCATACTCCGCGCTGCCGCTGTTGTATGCCGTGCCGCCGATGGACACGATGGTGACCGTACCCTGGCTCTTGGTGATGACCACGTCAATATCTCTAACGGGCATATAGCCGGCGGCGGCGTCGATGGTCTCGCGCAGCGCATAGGTACGCGTCCCGTCGGCGAGCTTGTCTGCGCTGATATAGAGGGTGAAGCTGTCTCCGGCGCTCATTGCGCCGCTATCGGAGACGAGCGTCGCGCCGTTATACAGGCTGAAGGCCGCGCCCGCGCCCCTGTTTATGTTTTCGCCGGCCCAGGTCTTGTTGATAACTATCTTCGCCGGGCGGCGGACGACGACCGTGCTGCCCACGGTGTTCGTCCCCTGCTGGCCGTAGCCCAGCTTGGCCAGATCGATACCGACGGTAAAATCTATCGTATATACGCCGGACGCAATGGGATCGCCGCCCGCCTTCAGAATGTTGATCCTCTGCCCGTCTGGCGAGAGCGTAAAGGGAGCGCCCTGCGAGATCGTGACCTGCGCCGCGTTGAAGTTGAAATAATCCGCGAGCTGGTCGTAGTTGATTATATCTCCGGCCTTGTAGATGCTGCCGGTTCCGTACTGGGTGAGCGTGAGCCGGAAGGTGACGGTGTTCTGCCCCTCCGGCAGGTCGAGGGTGTCCGCGAAGCTGTTTTCGCCGGTCTTGATGCTCTTGGTGATGACGAGCCCCTCGTTGTCATAGCGGCGTATCGCCTGTCCGTCGCCCGCTATATAGTTGTCGTCGATCGTGAGGATGACGTTGTTGTTCAGCTCGTTTATATCGCCGGTGACGATGGCAAAATACCTCAGCACGACATGGACTATTGCGGTGTCATTTGCGTAAACAGCGGGTGTGCAGGTAAGCTGGAAGCCGGTCTGCCCCCTTGTGATGGTGATGGTGCCGAGCTCCGCGCTCATGAATCTGACGCCGTCCCCGTCGGCCGTGCCGGTGAGCTTAACGCCCTCGACGTACAGGCGGAAGCAGTTGATAAGCGCGGCGTCGGTCTTGCCGCTGCTGTCGCAGAGCGCCAGGTTCCCGTCGGAAAGATCGTCCGTGATGACGGCGCTGCCGGTATAGTTCTTGTTGACGCCGAAGAGGACGGCATAGCCTATGGGCGCGTCCGGGTCGCGCATGGCGTAGTCCTCTTCGCCGGCGGGGGCATATTCGGAGAGCTTGTAATTGCTCCATATCTTCTTATCCAGATACGGCTTCCCTTCCTCGCCCTCGCCGCCGGTTCCCGTGCCCGTGCCCGTGTCCACCGGCACATCGACGCTGCCCGTCCCGGTCTCATAATCGCCGAGGCCGACCTCGATGCTCCCCTTGCCTTCCCCGTCGTAGCCGATGGTGCTGACTGTCATGGTTATGCTGAACTGCACGTTGACCCACTGTCCGCTGGCGTTCTGCTTGAACGTCAGCACCAGGGTGTTGGTCTGCGCGTCATAGGTATAGTCCTTTTCAAAATAGCCGAAGCATTTTTGCAGCACTGCGTCCATATCCTTCGCGGTCAGATACGAGGGCAGCTTGATCGTGAGCTTTTCACCGGGCGTGATGTTCGGCGCGGTCAAAAGGTCGCTGTCGGCGACGGTGACTGTGAAGGTATAGCTGTCCCCGTCGTGCACTACGCCCGTCTGAGAGGAGCTGATATTTACGGTCAGCCCGCCGTCCGCGGCGCCGTTTCCGAGCGTGACGGCAGGCTCCTCCCCCGCCGCGAGAAGCACGGGCTGCTCCTCCGGGACGATGTTGGCCTCGTCTCCGCTCCCTTCGCCGCCGGTTCCGGCCACGACCACCGCCGAGCCGCCCTCCGCCGTATCTGCCGTGACCTCGCCCCCGGATTCGGACAGCACGGGGACGTCCGACGCCGCAAGCGCGTCGCCGACCATCAGCTGCCCCATTATCAGGGTGCACATAAGAATAAGGGCAAACGCCCTGCGCAAAATCTTTCTCATATTTTCTCTTCTCCTCTAAAAAATCACAAGCAAATCATTTTCCGAATTTTGCGGCTTCCAGCGTGGCGTATACAAGCAGTCTGTGGGTCGCTATCTTAGTCGGGGTGCAGGTTACAAGCGTCAGGCCGAAGCCCTCGTTGTGCCCGGCAAGGGTGTCCATGAGCGTGTCCGGCTCGATGGTCTCTGTTCCTGTTACGGTGTACGTGAAAATACTGCCCTTTGCGTCATACAGTATGATGCTGTCTCCCTCTCTGAGCTCGTCAAGGCGGTTGAAATGGCGGCCGTACTCATACATGCGGTGGCCGAAGATGACGCAGTTGCCCGCGCTCCCCATCTCCGCCGATTCCGGCAGCCAGCCGACCGCCGCCCTGAGCGAGTAGCTGTCCGCGCCCTCCACAACCGGCATGGTCAGCTCTATGGCCGGGATGGATATGACCCCGTAGCCCGTCACCTCCACCGGCTCCGGTCCGGCGATCTCCGCAAACTCGCTCTCCTCGCCCTCCACCGCGTGTACGTTGACCTCTCCGAGCTGTGTCTGCCCGCTCTCTATTCTCGCTATCAGCTCGTCCTCCACCGCCGCCCGCTGCGCGTCGATTATCGAAGCGCGCGACAGGAACAGCGCCCCTGCCACTATCGCGAGCAGCAGGAGAACCACGAGCATTATCTTAATTGTTTTCCTCATCTTATCTCATCCCCGCGTTCAAAACCACGGAGCCACATTCGCGTTGAACCAGTCGTAGCCCAGATCAAACTCCGGCAGGAGGCTCATATCCATCAGCAGCCCGACTATCACCCATACCGCGAACATTATGCACAGCCCCAGCGCGATGACCGCGATCCAGAAGCCGGCTCCGCCCGGATTTTTTCTGTCCTCCGCCTCGTCGCAGATTTCGTCGCTCTCCGGCTCATCCGCGCTCTCCGGCTCTTTGACGGTCTCCGGCACGGCCGCCGCGGCCTCGCGGGCAGGGGGCGCGGAAGCTGGCCCGGCCTCGTCCGCCGTCTCGTCCATCGTCTCGTCTATCACGTGCTCGAGCGAGCTGTCGAGCAGCTGCCGCCGCGTCCGGTCGGCGTAGCCGTAGAGCAGCGCCTCGACGGCGTCGCCGCCGTCGTTCTCCGTGAGCGTGTTGTAAAAGCCCACAAGCGTCTCTTTAAAAGCGGCGTCTGCCAATTCCCTGTCGCCGAGCTGGGACAGAAGCCGCGAATACAGCCCCTTGCCGTAGGTCTGCATGAGCTGCAAAAAAGCCTCTCTGTCCTTGCTCTTTATGCGATTGAGGAGATCACCGTTATCCATTTCCCTGCCGCCTTTCCGCACTGCGCCGTTATCGCATTCTTTTTTTCAATTATCTCATAATCTTCTCATATTTGCAATATATAGTTACCGTTTTGTTGTAAAAAAACTTTCTCTCCGCCCTGTGCCGGTCTTCAAATCACTTCCATATAATACGCCCGGCGCATCGGGAGGACGCCGCGCGCCGCCGGCGGAACAAAAAGCTCCTCCGGGCGTCAAAAAGAGGCTGAAACGGAGGCGCCGCCGATTTGAAAGAGAATTAATATATCTTCACTTTTATTTTGCCGGCGTATGCGGTATAATGACAGCAGTTGAAAAAGAAGGAGGCCTGATATGAAAAAGCCGATCAAGATCCTTTTGTCGGTCTTGTGTGTGATATTCGCCTGTGTTTTCGTGTTCAGCGGCTACAAGCTTTATACTATACTCCATGGGTATAAGGTCGCGGAAAACCTGTACGACGGAATAAGCAGCAAATATGTGACGACCGCGGAAGCCAAGGATGAGCAGACCGACCCGCTGAAGGATGAGGAGAAGTCCCCCATCTCTGTTGATTTTCCCTCCATGCTCGAGCAGAATCCGGACGTGGCCGGGTGGCTTTTCAGCGCGGACACCGCTATCAATTACCCGGTCGCCATCGGGGAGGACAATTTTTTCTATCTGCACCGCCTGATAGACGGCAGCTATAACTCCAGCGGCACGCTGTTTATCGACTGCCTGTGCGAGCGGGATTTTTCCGGGAAGAACACTATTATATACGGACATCATATGAACGACGGCTCCATGTTCGCCTCCATCCGCGATTACAGCAGCCAGGAATACTACGACGCACACCCGAAAATGTACCTC
Source organism: Oscillospiraceae bacterium (assembly GCA_034933465.1). Taxonomy (GTDB): domain Bacteria; phylum Bacillota; class Clostridia; order Oscillospirales; family Oscillospiraceae; genus Limivicinus. The sequence goes on from JAYFNM010000045.1 coordinate 24,829, forward strand.
AACACGCCCGACCAGAATTACCGGGTGGAGCTCTTCGCCGGCTATATCACGGACGCCGACTCGGACACCTACACTATCGGCTTCCCCAGCGGTGAGGCCTACCTTGAGTATCTCAACAAAATGCGCTCCCAGTCCGAGTTCAAGAGCGACGTCGAGTTGACCGCCGACGACAGGATAGTCACCCTGTCCACCTGTACCTATGAATATTACGACGCGCGATACGTCGTTCAGGGCAAGCTCGTCCCGATCAACTGATACATACCCGCCGCCCCGCGGCTCTCCGCCGGACGTTTTTTCAAAGGCGACAACGGGGATTATGTAATCTTAAGATTTATTTGGATTTATATCTCTTGCTTTTTTACAGTCGATTCTATATAATGACATTGAGATAAGTTACAAACCGGTAAAAAATATGTGACAACTCGTTTCCCGAATATGGCGCGTCCGCCATTCGATCTTTTTTGAAAAACATTTCTTTTGAGGTGAACAAATATGAAGAAAACTTTTAAATCTCTGCTCAGCTTCCTGTTTGTCATGATTTTCGTGTTCCAGTTCACGGGGGTCATGGCCAGCGCCGCCGCGCCGGATACCGGCATGACGCCCGCCGGCACGGATGTTCTGGGCTATCAGCTCAGCGTGCGCAAGGTGAACGCCGACAGCACCACGTCTGACACGGTTCTCGCCGCCGAGAATGAGACCACCGAATTCGGCGAGGGCAAGACCTGCTCCGTGAAGCTCGGCGACACCGCGCTCAACCGCACCGCCGCCGCCTCGCTCAGCGACCTGCTCAGCAAGGACATCTCTATCGACGTCCCCGCCGGGTACTATGTTGCGGCGCTGTATCTGCGCAGTGAAAACTATACGGCGGCCGACGCCATAGTCAGCCTCCTGCCCTCCGCCACCGCCAGGACAGACTCCGCCTCGCTCACGCTCACTTCCAGAGCTCTGACCCTGGCCGACACCGACAAGGCAGTTGACACGCGCTATCTCAACAAAGAGCTCGTCACCGGCGCCGCCGGCGGCACCTACACTCTTGAGATAGTGCTCCAGAAGATAGACCCCGAGGCCGCCATAGCCGTCACAGACGCCGGCGGCAACGCGATAGCGCTCGCCGAGGGCAAATTCACCGCACCCGCCGCCCCTGCCGCGGACGCCTACAAGCAGTTTGACGGCTGGAAGCTCAGCTATGCCAACGGCTCGAGCGTTCTCGTCGCCGCGGGCACTGAGGTCACGCCCTACGCGAGCTGCGCTCTCGCGCCCGTGTTCAGCAACATCGTCTACACCGCCACCGTCACCGCCGGGAACAAGAGCATGACCGTCGGCGAGGCTCTGCCCGCATATACCGCCGCCGTCAGCGGCCAGACGCTCGACACCATGGCCATAGCCGACTTCAGCTTCAAGCTCATGAAGGACGGCGCCGAGGTCACCGATACAAGCGCTCTCGCCGCCGGCGAATATGATATCGCCGTGTCCGGCGGGACCGTCACCGACACCGCCAGAGAAAACGCCGCGATCCCCGCGGAGAACTATTCTCTCAGCTACGTATACGGCAAGCTCACCGTGACCGCCCCCGCGGCCGTAGAGCCTGAAAAGACCGCTCTCACCATCACGGCCAACTCCCCGGTGTACGACGCCGCCACAAAGGCCTTTAAGGCCAACGGCTATACCGCCGCGACGCTCAAGGAAGGCGACGCCATTGCCGCCGCCGATATCACGCTGACCGTCACCAAGACCGACGCCGGATATATCTCCACCCCCTCCGCCGCCACCATCAAGAACGCGGCCGGAAACGATGTGAGCGCCAGCTACACCATCACCTACAGCCCCTCCGCGGCGGTCCCCGCGCCGGTGGACGTCACCATCACCGCGAACAAGCCCGTCCCCGACGGCACGGCCTACAAGGCTGACGGCTACACCTATGACAACACAAAGCTCACCGGCGGCGACAAGATCGACTCTGTGACCTTCGATGTGGCAAAGGATAAGGACGGCAAGTGGGTCTCCACCCCCACCGCGGCGACCATACTCGACAAAGACAATAAAGCGGTAGCCGCCGGGAAGTACAATATAATCCTGGTCGCCTCCGCGGCCGTCGATCCCACAGTCACCACGCGCGGCGAGATCACCGTCACGGCCAAGGATCGCACCGAGACCTATAACGGCACGCTCATCACCGCGAACGACTACACCCTCACCGGCACGCTCGCCACCGGCGACACGATCACCGTGACCTACGGCGGCGGCACTACCAACGTCGCCGCCAACGTGGACAGCAACCCCATCGTGGTCATCAAGGACAGCGCCGGTACCGACGTCACCTCGAAGTACACCGTCAAGCCCGTGTCCGGCAAGGTCACTGTAAACAAGTTTGCCATGACCGTCACCGCCGCAAGCGCCACCAAGGATTACGACGGGAAGACCTTCGCCGACAGCGACATCAAGAAGGCCACCCTCTCCGGCTCCGCCAACGGCAGCCATAAGGTTCACGTCACTCTCCAGGTTCAGAAGAACGGCAGCAAGGTCAGCTCCCCAACCGAGGTGGGCACCTATGACAACGTCATCACCAACGTGTCCGTCAAGGACAGCAGCCAGTCCGATGCCGACGTCACCGCAAACTACGACATCACCGTCAAAAACGGCACTCTGACGATAAAGACCGCCTCCACCGGCATTGCCCTTACCGTCACCGCGAAGTCCGGCACTTGGACCTACGACGGCACCGCACACACCCTCAACGGCAACGACGCGTACACCGTCTCCGGCCTCGTCAACGGCGACAAGATCACCAAGGTGACCTTCGACAGCGCCAGCACCATCACGAACGCCGGCACCCAGGCCAACAAGATCACCGGCGTCGTCGTCAGCACTGAGAGTGGCGCTGCCGTTGACAGCGGCAAATACAAGATCACCTACGTCGCCGGAACTCTGACCGTCAACAAGTTCGACCTGACCATCACCGCGGAATCCGCCAGCAAGTCCTATGACGGAAAGGCGCTTGAGAACAAGAACGTCTCCTCCACCAAGCTCGCCAACAGCGGTCACAAGCTGAGCGCCGAATACAGCATATACGACAGCAAGAACAACAAGATCACAAGCCCCATAGAGGTGGGCACCTATACCAAGAAGATCACCTCCTACACCGTTAAGGACGGCAACACCGACGTCACCGCCAACTACAATGTCAAGACCGTTGACGGCACGCTGACCATCAAGTCCAGCGACAAGAACAACTCCACCGCCGTCAAGACCGGCGACGAGTCCAATGCGACGCTCTGGATTGTCCTCCTCGCCGCCTCCGCTCTCCTCGTTGTGGCTGTAGTGGTGTATATCGTGGTCAAGAACAAGAAAAAGAACGCCGCCGATGAAACCGTAAATCCCGATTTCGACGACACCGGCGACAACGATGACGACCCCAACGACCCCAACGTATAATATAGCTTAAAAAACTCCCCGGAAGCTTCCGGGGAGTTTTTTTACCCTTCGAACAGTATGGGCGCTCGCCGTCTGCCCGTCATGCCGCACGTCTTGAAACGACACGGGTCGGCCTTGGGAAGGATTCTTCGCCTTGCTCGGAATGACAGGGCGCGATGGGGCGTATATGAAGGCCATGCCGCGTGTCGCGGAACGACACGGGGGTCGTTCCCTACGGCAATAATCGGTTTACATAACCGTAGGGGCGGGCCTGTGTGGCCGCCCGCCGACTAACGCCAATCCCTTTTGAGCCCGTGAAAAAGCCTGTCCTTTTGAGACCGCGAAAAAGCCCGTCATTCTGAATCCGCGAAAATACCTGTCATTCTGAGGCCGTGAAAAAGCGCGTCATTCTGAAACCGCGAAAATACCTGTCATTCTGAGACCACAGAAATACCTGTCATTCTGAGACCACGAAAATACCTGTCATTCTGAGGCCGAAGGCCGAAGAATCTTTCTCTCAACGCTGGCCGGGGCGGCCTCGGGAAAGATTCATCGCCTTGCTCAGAATGACAGGGCGCGATGGGGCGTATATGGAGGCCTGCCGCGTGTCCGCGGAACGACACGGGGGTCGTTCCCTACGGCAATAATCGGTTTACATAACCGTAGGGGCGATCCCGCGGCAGGGTATGACAAAGGCAGCGCCTTGCGGCGCTGCCTTGTGACATTTTAAATCAATAAAAGCGCTTATTCTTGTTCTTGCGGGCTGCCTCTGACTTTTTGCGGCGCTTCACGCTGGGGCTCTGATAGTATTCTTTCTTTCTCAGATCAGCCAGGACGCCGGACTTCGCGCAGCTGCGTTTGAATCTTTTGAGAGCGTTATCCAGAGACTCGTTTTCCTTGACGTAAATTTCAGACATGTATTTCCCTCCCTCCAAATACGCCTCGCGGCGCTTCAAGGGCCAAATAATTGGCTTTAACGTTGATATTATAACGGTTTGCGGGGCTGTTGTCAAGAATCACTTTGCAGGCTTAAGAATTAAATTTATCAGCTTGTTCTTGACGATGATGGTCTTGACGAGCTGCATCCCCTCCATCTGACGCCTGACCTTTTCCTCGGCGAGCGCGGCGGCGGTGACTGTATCGTCGTCGGAACCGGCCGGAACAATAATCGTGGCTCTGAGCTTTCCGTTGACCTGGACGGCCATCTCGTGCTCGGCGTCCAGCGTCTTCGCCTCGTCATACGCCGGCCAGGGCATCTGCATGGCCATCTTGCCGTATTTCGCCGCAAAGCCCTCGTTCTCCCACATCTCCTCGGTGATATGCGGGGCAAAGGGGCTGAGCATGAGCAGAAGCTGCTCAAGGTCGCCCTTTGTGAGGCCGTTGGAATAAAACTCGTTGACGAGGGTCATCAGCGCCGCTATGGCGGTGTTCATCTTCAGGCTGTCTATATCCTCGGTGACTTTTTTAATGGTCTTGTGGATGGAGGCCTCGTTCTTCGCGGAGACGCGCGCGTCGCCGGCCGCGATATCCATGAGGTTCCAGCAGCGGTCGAGAAAGCGCTTGGAGCCCTTGACGGCCTCGTCCGACCAGACGGCGGTCTTCTCAAAGTCGCCGATGAACATGATATAGACGCGCATGGTGTCCGCGCCGTAGGCCTTCACAACATCGTCCGGATTGACGACGTTGCCGAGGGACTTGGACATCTTCACGGACGGGCGCAGCGCCTGATTGCCGTATTTCTCGATGAGCGCCTGCTTCTCCTCCTCGGTCTCGACATTGCCCACGTAGTGCGGGTTTTTGCCGAGTATCATGCCGTGGGAGGTGCGCTTGGCATAGGGCTCCTTTGTGTGGACGACGCCTATGTCGTACAGGAATTTGTGCCAGAAGCGGCTGTAGAGCAGATGCAGCGTGGTGTGCTCCATGCCGCCGTTATACCAGTCCACCGGCCCCCAGTACTCCTCGGCCTCCTTTGAGACGAGCTCCCTGTCGTTGTCCGGGTCCATATAGCGCAGGAAAGACCAGCTTGAGCCGGCCCACTGAGGCATGGTGTCGGTCTCGCGCTTCGCGGGGCCGCCGCAGCAGGGGCAGGTGGTGTTGACCCAGTCGGTCATCTTGGACAGGGGCGATTCGCCGTCGTCGGTCGGCTCATAGGAATCCACCTGCGGCAGGACGAGCGGCAGCTCGCTCTCCGGGATGGGCACCCAGCCGCACTTGGGGCAGTTGACAAGCGGGATCGGCTCTCCCCAGTATCTCTGGCGGGAGAAGACCCAGTCGCGCAGCTTGTAGTTTACCTTCTCGTGGCCTATGCCCTTCTCCTCGAGCCAGGCCTTCATGGCGGGGATGGCGTCCTTTACGGTCATGCCGTCGAGGAAGCCGGAATTCACCATTATGCCGGTGTCGTCCTTGAGCGTGAACGCGCCCTCGTCGATATTGCCGCCCTTTACGACCTCCGTGATCTCGCAGCCGAATTTCTTCGCGAATTCCCAGTCGCGGTCGTCATGGGCGGGGACGGCCATGATGGCGCCGGTGCCGTAGGTGACGAGCACGTAGTCGGAGATGAATATCGGGATCTCCCTGCCGTTGACGGGGTTGACGGCCATGACGCCGTCGAGCCTGACGCCGGTCTTCTCCTTGTTCAGCTCGGAGCGCTCAAAATCGGACTTGTGGGCGGCCTCGTTGACATAGGCGGCGACCTCGTCCCAGTTTTTAATGCGCTCGCGCCACTTGTTGACATACTGGTGCTCCGGGGAGAGCACCATGTAGGTCGCGCCGAAGAGCGTGTCGGGGCGGGTGGTGTAGACCACGAGCTCATCGGCGCAGGTGGTGCCGAAGGTGACCTCCGCGCCGGTGGAGCGGCCTATCCAGTTTTTCTGCTGTATCTTGACGCGCTCGATAAAGTCCACGTCGTCCAGATCGTCTATTAGGCGCTGGGCGTATTTGGTGATGGCCAGCATCCACTGGCTCTTCTCCTTGCGCACTACCTCGCTGCCGCAGCGCTCGCAGACGCCCTCCACGACCTCTTCGTTGGCGAGCACGCATTTGCAGCTCGTGCACCAGTTGACGGGCATGGTGGTCTTGTACGCAAGGCCGTTTTTAAACAGCTGCAAAAATATCCACTGCGTCCACTTGTAGTATTTCGGGTCGGTGGTATCCACGCAGCGATCCCAGTCGAAGCCGTAGCCCAGCATTTTGAGCTGGCGGGTAAAGCTCTCGATATTGTCTTTGGTGACTATCG
>JAYFNM010000046.1:0-22693 GCA_034933465.1 Oscillospiraceae bacterium
CGCTGGCAAAAGCGCCGCTGTCCGCCGTGATCTCGGTAAACTCAGTCTGGTAGCCCACGGCGATGTTGTGGGTGCTGTTGGCGTTGCCCCACACGGGGACCTTGAGCGTGCCCTTGACGTTGTAAATGGTCGCTCCGGCGAGGATGGGGCAGCGATCCTTAACAGCCTTAATTATCCTGTCGGATATGGTCGTCGGGATGATAGCGCCGTTGTTGCCCATCGTCAGGTTCTGCTCGCCCGCTCTGAGCTCCCCCGCTCGGCCGAGCACGTAATCGGCAAAGTCCTTTTCGTCCTCGGCCGCGCGCTCCTCTGCCGTCGTGGGCGCGGGCTTTTTGGCCTTTGCCATGGTCTTCTCGGCGCGCGCTATGGTCTCGTCGATAGCGCGTATCTCTTTCTCCGCCGCGTCGAAGTCTGCGATCTCCTCGTCTGACATTGCCCGCTGCTCCGTGTCCGCGCTGTTTACGAGCTCGTCCATCTTGCCCTGCAGCTCGTCGCGCTTTTCTGTGAGTGCTTTGATGTTCATTTTCTACCTCCAAAAATTTTTTTGACCTTGTCTGCCCGCGTGCGATACGCGGAGTTATCAAAAAACAGAGCGTCGGGCTTTTTCGGCTCGACCTCTGTAATTTGCGGTGTCTGTTCGCTTGTTCTGGTCTCCATCTCGATTTCCGCGTCTGCGCGGATTTCCATCGACGTCGCGGAGTATATCGGGTTTTTCTTTACCACCAGCGTTATGTGGTCGAGGTCGAGCTCCTTGATCTTCCGCAGCGGCAGCTCGTCCGCCCTCGGCTCCACCATTTCGTCCTTCACGTTGTACATGCCGAAGGACCATCCGCGTATCTTGCCCTTCTTCGCGAGCTCGGTCACGTCGGGGTCTGTGATAAGGACGTCGGCGTGCAGGCCTATCTCGTCCTCATACAGCTGGAGCGTCCCGTCCTGCGTCTGGGCGTATATGTGGCTCTGGTCATGGTCCACGCTCACGGTGATGTTCCCGGCCCGCTTGATAGCGCCCTCAAAGGCCCTCGGCTCTATCTCCTCCACCACCTTGCCGTGCGGCGTCATTACCGGCCGGCTCTTTTTTTCGGTTGCGTTGACATAGCCGGAGATGTGCGCCCCGTCTGCTCTGATCTCGATTTTCATAGCTCTTTTTTCTCCTTCGTTTTTGTGCTCCTTGAACCAGCTTTTTATCAGCTTAGCCCAAGCTTTTTTGTCCGGCCTCGTCTCGTCGGCCTTGAGCCGCTTGAGGCATTCCGCCTCCGTGGTCTCCATCTCCACATATTTTGCGTCCGGCAGCTGCTCGCGGAGTGTGTCGCCCGGCCAGTGGCTCAGTATCCAGGCTGTCTCTATCGGCTGCTCCCGCTCGGTGAGCTGATAAAAGAGCGCCCGGCGCATGGCCATTACCGCCCTGTGCGCGGCTGTCGCCTCCGTCGTGTGCGCCGTCTTCCCGGTCAATGCCGTTATAACGGCGTCGTAGTCCCACACGATGTCCTTTTCTCCCATGCGCTCTCTTGCATAGGCTGATTTTCCCGAGCATGGCGGCCCGTAAACAACAACGATCTTCGTCTCGCTCCCTCCCTCCGGGCGTAGAAAAGCCACGGTGCAGTTTGCAACGTGGCTTTTCTTGTTGTTGTGTTCTTACTCGCTATCTGCGGCGGTTTCGCCATCAAAGCCATCGGGAAAGAGTGTATCAAAGAATTCGCAGAGTTCCTTTAACGTCGCTTCCGGGTTTTTCTTCGCATAACTTAGCATCTCTTTTTCAGCCCCTGCTTGTTCTGGCGCGTTCAGAAGCCAAAGTATATTCGCTTCATCTTCGTAGCTTGGAGATTCATCTTGGTTGTAGTTTTTTCTGACATAGTTTTGCCAGTCAGATTCTTTGACTTTTTCCATCGCTTGTCTCACCTCACTTTTATTTTTGCGCGGGAATGAACCTTAATAGAGCCGGCTCCATCTGCCGATGCTCGATATATAGAGTTCTTGTAGTACAATGATTTTTGGCCATCTGCTGGTGTCGCCTTAGGATATTTTGTGTTGAACTGACCGCGTAAGATGCCAAATGTCTTCGGTGCTACTTTGATGCCACCCTTGTTCGCTTGAGGCGACGGCGCGTATTTGGTTTTCCCGCCCCGGCCGCCTGTACCGCCTCCGCTTGGCCTGCTGCCATTCATTTTGCCGCCAGCGGCCTGAATATAATTGTTTTTTGCCCGCTGCTCATCTAGTGTCTTTTCAGAAAGAATACCATCTTCCCCTGCGGAGTTCAATGTTTTTTCGCTCATGCGGCTCGTCTGGTTGGTGTTTGGTGTGTATATGGTCTTTGTCGCCGGGTCGTACAGCACGTCCTGCAGTCCGAGCTTTATCCAACTCAGGCCCAGCGGCGGCATGTCCTCGGCGTAGCGTACCTCGTCGATCTGCATAAAGTTCGCGTCGAGGGCGGTCTTGTATGCGGCGTACCGCTCCTTCATTTCGCCCTTAAGCAGCTCCTTGGTGTCAAACGCCCAATAGAAGTCTCCTTTTTCCCGCTCAAGCAGTAGATCCCGGTTCGCCGCGCACTGGATGACCGCCATCAGGGGTATGGCTGCCAGCTTGGCCAGCGCGCCTATGTCCGCGTTTTTCCCGCTTATCGCATCTGGCGAAATGTGGAAAATCTTCGCAAATTCCTCGGCGTTCGCGGTCTTGTTTTCGTTTAGCTGCATTTCTGCCGCCGTGTCGGAGGCCTCCTGGAATTCGAGCCCGTTGTTGAGCACCATCGCGTTGTTGGTGCCGTCGGTGTAGAGCTCCTTGTAAGCGCTTTTCAGCTCGTCCATGCCGGGTCTGTCTATGCGCTTCGGGGACTTGAAAAAGCCTTTTTTGTTGCCGCCGCGCTGTGCCATGCTGTATTCCAGCACGATTGAGGCGTAGGCGGCCGCGATGAGCTTTGAGTTCTCCTCGGTTATCGGCGTCCCGGTCGCGCCGTTTTTGGTGTTCCGGAGGATTTTGAAAAAGTTGAACGGCCTGTAGGTTCCGCCGTTTACGACGATGTCAAAGTCCTTGAAAATCGGATCCGCGTTGGCGTTGATGCTCACCGCTGCCTCGTCGACGTAGTGGATGCTCTTTATCTGCCCCCGGCTCTTTGCTATATAGGCGTATCCGCCTCTGCCGGTGTAATAGTCTCTGATCATCGCGTGCCAGAATTCATTTGCGTTGAGCGTGTCGCCGGTCTCGTCGTTGAGCAGCCGCACTCTCGCGTCGTCCTTTATTTCCTCCGCCTTGCCGTCTCTGTCGCGGTACATCTTTATCGGCGTGGAGGCAATGATGTTTGCGATCAGGTCTATCCCGCCTGATATGGTCGGCACCTGCAGCGCGATGTCTTTTTTCACTTTTTCTTTCCCGAGCAGCGCCTGCAGCAGCGCGTCGTCGAAGGCGACCATGCCGTCGGCCCGCTCCTCGCGGCCGAAAAGTGTTGTTATTATTCCCATTTTCTGTCCCCCTCAGGTTTGGACGACGAAGCCGTCGCCGCCGAAAAGCATATCCTGCTCGACGAGGTACACCGCGTTGATGAGCGATACGACCATGTCCACCTTGCCGGCTGAGCGTTTCTTGTTGACATACTTGTTTTTGTTCGTGTCCTCGGTGCACCGCGCGTTTTGGAAGTTTATTTCGAGCATGCGGTTGTCGTCGTACCGGAACTTTCTGCTCAGTATTTTTTCCTTGAGCAGCTTCGTCGGGCTGTGCAGCACGCTTGAGTGCTGCTTGATCTCGACGCATTCCATGCCCTTATCCTCCAGCTTTTGGACTGTCGACAGCGCGTTCCATCGGTCATATCCGCACTGTATCACCTCGACGCCGTAGTCCTGTTCGATGCTGAGGATAAAGTTTTCGACCGTCGGATAGTCTATGACGGCGTCTCCGCAGGAAAAGCAAACCTTTTGCCGTATCAGCTTTTTGTAGTCGACGTTTTCCCGGTCGCTCTTGATCTCGACCTTGTCCGTCGGCACGAAGCCCCAGACCTTGGCGTATATAACGCCGTCGTATATGGTCGCCATGGCTACCGCCGTGTTGTCGTCGCTCTGCGACAGGTCGAGCCCGAGATAAACGCTCTTCCCCCGCCAGAACGCGGCGTCGATCTTCCCGGCGCACTGCTGCACCGCGGTAACCTCCACGTAGCCCTCCACTCCGAGGCCCTTGTACTTGATGTTGTTGTGCTTGCACAAATAGTTTTCACGCCGGTTTTCGTAGAGCACCGCCGCCGTGCGCAGTTTTTTTATCGCTGTGAATATCCTCGCGTTTTTTATGGCCACGGGGTTGCTCTGCCAGATCACTCTGTCGTCCTTCATCCAGCGGTCGTCCCGAAGCAGCTCCTCATCCGGCTCGTATAAAAGTGAAAAGCGGTGCTGCCCGTCCTCCAGCAGCCCGTGCAAGGCTCGCTTCGACATGTCGATCTCGTCGATCATGCCGTTGTCGTCGTTGGGGTACTGCGTGGATATGATAATCCCGAGCTTCGAGGCCAGCGTGATCTGCGACGACTGCATGGCCTCTATCGGGTATCCGTCCATCGCGCCGGCCTCGTCTGCGAGAAACGCGTTAGCGAGCTTTCCGTCGAGCTTGTCGTTAGAGTAGGCAAGCGGCGTGTATTCACTGTCGGTCAGCCTGCACCGGACCTCGGAGCGCAGGAGTTTGAAAACGCTCTCGTCGGCCAGTGCCGGCGAGGACTTGATGATCTTTCTTATCGCGAGCTTAAGCTCGCTCGAGAGCTTGAGGTCCGGCGCGACTGAAAAGAAGCGGGAAAAGTGCGGCTCCGTCAGCAGCAGCAGGATGAATATCACGGCGCTGGTAAAGGTCTTGTAGTTCTTTCTGGCGATTTCGAGCACGGCCGTCTCATAGTATCGCTGCCCCTGCTCGTCCACCGTGCAAAGCACCGCTGTTATCAGCAGCCATGAGTAATCTTCAAGTCCCTCGTACAGACTGCACCCGAGGTCCGGGTGTATCATCATCCGCAGCAGCGCGCATATCTTCGTGTAAGCCGCCTCGCTGACGGTCGCCTCCTTGTTTTTCCCGTCCACGATAGCCAGCCACTGTCGGCATTGCAGCTTTACATACTTCGGGGATTTTTTGTTTCCCGGCCTTATGCACCACCGGGCATATTCTACCGCTCTCCCGCTCTGGGCCGTGTCCATATCACAGTATGTCAAGCAGCGGATTCGGCGGCTTGTTTATCGTCTTCGGTATGGCCCGCGCTGAGGAGGCGATTGTCATCCCGTTTTCTTTCTCGATGTCAAAGCGTTTCCGGCGGAACTTGTCGATTTTCCCGTCGCATTCCAAAATCAGCTTATACCGGCTGTCGCTCTTCATTTCCGCGTCGTTTTCGATCTGCTCGCGCAGCCTGGCGTATCGCTCAATGTCGGACTCATAGCGGCAATAGGTGTTTATCACAGCTTCATAGAGAGCGTCGTTTTTCCCCACCGCACCGAGGATTTTTATTACTCGCCTAAACTCCTTGTGCGCGGCCGGATCGTCCTTGACGTCGACGGCCTCATGCATCTTGATTCCGGTCAAAATTGCCTGCTCTTCTGCCCTTCTCTGGTTCAATTCTGCCTTTGTTCTGTGGCTTTTTTTCTCATCCACAAGCACACCCGTCGCTTTGCTCGGCCGCCCCATTTCCTTCGCCTCTCTTTCCCCTATTCCCCCAAAGGGGAATAGCCTTTTGCCTCTCCCCCCATCCCCCCCGCATCCCCTCGTCCGCTCAGCCCTTCGCCCCAAAAAATCTCATTTTGGGAATCCGTCGTCTCTCTATATAGGGCATGTGGTTACGCGAGAATGCGGGTTTGCGGGTTTTACACCCCGGGGGGATCTTCATCTCGCCGCTGCGCCAGATCGCGCAAATAATCGGCGTCTATCTCGCCGCGGTCCGCTCGCCGATGGCAGCGCTGGCACAGGCAAACCAGGTTTGCGTCATCGAGCAGCAGGTCGGGTCTGTCGCGGAGCTTGGATATATGATGTACCTCGACACCCTCATAAGACAGCCGCCCCTTGTCTATGCACACTTCGCACAGATAGCTCGCCCGCTCTTTGATTTCTCTCGACTTGGCGGCGAAGGCGCTGGTGTATCGCCCGGCTTCGCGCTCATCGCGGGCATACCTGGTCCGCTTCGGCCGCTTGCCGCAGTCGTAGTCCTTGGCGTGTATCCGTCCGCAAAACTGGCATGCCTTAAGCATCGTCACGTCCTCCTTGTCTTTCCGGCCCATCGTCGCGTACCTGCCAGAGCCAAGCGGGAGTGTCGCAGATGTAGCAGGGCTCCCGCTCGCTTGCCCATATCTTGGTGAGCGAGTAACCCGCTCTCTCATAGTCCGCCGCGCAGCGTGCGCAGAGGCGGCGCTGTGTGTCGCTCTGTCTCATAGCAAAGCACAGGCGCCGCCCTGGCATCGCCTGGCAGCGCCGCTCCTGTAATTACTCATGCTACGAGTATAGCAGGTCCAAATGGCTTTTTAGGCTCATCTTTAGGTCAGCCCCATCTTTTTTGCGACGAGCGTGATGAACCGGTTGTGCCAGCGCTTGGCCGTGGCGTATGAAATATGGAGCGCTGTCGCCGCCCCCTGCAACGTGTGCGATCGCCGCCAAAAAACCAGCTCGATCAGACGCAGCCGTTCGGCTCCGTCCGGCATTGCGGCGCTGATGCTCACCGCCGCCTCCACCGCGTCGAGCTCCCTCTGCTCGTCTGGCGGCAGGGTACGCAGCGCGAGCTGCTCAACGGGTTTTCCGCCGCCGCCTCCTCCGGATGAGCCACCGTATCTTGGCGTGATGCTCTGCTGCTTTATGGCGCAGATATCACGCCGGTGGTCCGGATATGCCCGGATCACCGCCTTAACGTACCCCCACCACTTATATCTCGGCTTGCTCATCGCCCGCCCGCCTTCTCCCGCTCGCCGCCGCCGGAGGCGCGACGCCGCGCCCGGTTGTCGATAAGCGGGCGGCAGCGATAGAGGCTGAGCGCATAGTAGCCCGCGCACCAGTCGCAGCGCCCGGCACACGTGCTGTCCTCCACCTCGCGGACGTCCTGCGTCCGCCGCAGCTTGGCGGCGCAGCCCGCGCAGGCCCGCGTCACTGTCCACGCCGGTATGACCTCCGGCTTTGCCTTTGTGCTTTTCATTCTTCCCTCCCGCCCTTGTCCGGGCTCGTCAATCATCCGTAGGTGCGCCCCTGCGGGTTGTCCGCACGGCCTCCCTCCACCGTAGGGGCGCACCCGTGTGTGCGCCCGCCATTCCCCGCGCCTCGTCCTCCCGCCCGTAGGGGACGACCCCCGTGTCGTTCCGAGGCGCCCTTCTGCAGGCTCGTCCGTCACTCGTCCTCGTCCATGATCCCGGCCACGGCCTGGGCGTCGAAGCCGTCCTTCCGTCCCCCGCGTTTTTTCCGCGGCAGTATCACCATGCTCCCCCGCACCACCGGCTTGACGTAGGCGTAGGCCCTCATGTATGCCCCCACCACGCGCCCCTCCTCGTTGTAGACCGGGTCTGCGGATATGATTGAGGTCTCCGGCAGTGGTACGATGTTCTCGACGTCGTCCACCGGCACGGGCTCGGTGTATCTCGGCTTGTCGAGCCCCTTGCTGCTGCTCCAGGTCTTTTTTCCCGCCGCCTGGCCGTGCACGTTGTCGATGAGATACGCCGCGAGCGGCGTCAGATCCTTCTGCGCTCCCGCTCGCCGTATATGTATCTCGCCCTTAGGCCAGTACCTGGATATCAGGTCGAGCGAGGTGTCCGCCGGGAGCACGATGTGGTGGTGCAGCCGTGCCGCCGCCTTGCGCTTGGGCGACCAGTTGGCCGTCACCGCTATGTATCTGAGCGGAGCGCCGCCCGATCTCTTGGCGTCCCGCCGTACCTTCCGCAAAAACTCCGCCGCCTCCGCCTGGGCCGCCTCATAATTCCCCGGCAGCCTCTCGTTTGAGTACTTGAGCGTCGCAAAGATCAGCCCCTCGGAAAAATTGCAGTTGAGCAGCCGCGCGAGCCGCTTCACCGCCTCCATCTCGTTGAGCACGATCTTTCGCATCGACGTGTTCCCCGCGACCCTCGTCCCGCGCTTTTTCGTCCCGCCCTCCCGGACGGGCATAAAGCAGCGCCGCGTCTCAATGACGCTCCCAGATATAATGTGATACTCCATTTTCTCCAGCATCTCCTGCTCCTGTTCAAAACGTTAGACCTTCAAAAGTCGTCCAAAGAACGCGCACGCGTTCTCTATGAAAATACTGTCTGTTTTCAAAGTGCCCTCGAAGGAACCGCTGTTTGTCGGCGGCTCCTTCCAAAGCGCCCAATTTTTTTTAAAAACTGCAAAAAGCCTATTGACATCCCACGCATTGCGTGGTATAATCTAATCAAGGTAGAGGAGATGAGCTCCGACACCGCGGGCATAAGCCGTCATCCCCGCAAGGGGGACGCAGCCGAGGGGAATGCTATGAAAAACATCAGCATCGATAACGGGCGCAGCTATTGCACAGTCGAGCAGGCGCTTGAGGCTTATAACATGGGCACCTGGTCACAGTACATGGACGATGAGACCCGCGAGGCCGTCGCGGCAGAGATAGCTCCTTGCACGGAATCCGAGTTTCTGGCGGCATATCTTGATCGCGCTGCCGAAGATCTGGTTATCGGTTGACGCCGCGAGCCCGGCAATATATCGGATATAAGAGTGAGACGTATATGCCTCAGGTGTGGCGCGGGATATGAGGGCAGGCCGGACAGCACAGTCTGTCCCGATTGCGCCGCCGCTATCAAGCACAGAAGCACTATAGCGCCGCGCATATGCCGTCAGTGCGGCGCGCGGTTTGAGGGAGGCCCCCGCGCGTGGTACTGCCCGGACTGCCGCGGAGAGCGCAAGCGGGCTCACGATCGGGAGGCCAAGGAGCGTGCCCGTGTCGGGACGTCACGCAAGATAGGGAGTACAGATATCTGCGTAGTCTGCGGCAAGCCGTATTCTGTTGCAAGCGGTACACAGCGTTATTGCCCCGACTGCGCGCCCGGAGCCACAAGAGAGGCTGATAACCGGCTGTCGCGCGAGTGGAACGCCGCGCACATCGACTTTGCCGTGCGCGCCAGAGACCGGCAGCGAGCCGCCGCAGATATTGCCTGCGTAATATGCGGCAAGGCGTTTACACCCACCAACGCCGCCGTCACCTGCTCGGCGGAGTGCTCGGCGGAGCTTACGCGGCGCAATCACGCCGAGTACGAGCGCCTTCATCGAGACTCACGTAATGCCAGGCGCCGGGAGCGTGCCGCCATGCGCAAGGCCGCCATGACGCCGGAGGAACTTGCCGCATACATCGATCACAAAAACGAGCTCGCACGAGCTCGATATAAAAAAAGGAGGCAGAAAGATAATGAGTGATTACCAGCTGTTGCTTAACCTCGTGTCCGACGCGCCAGATTGCCGCGACATCGACGAGTACATCGCGGAGTGCGGGAGCACGCTGCCGACCGAGAATGTCCACGTCGCGGTTGACGCCTTACAGAATATCTGGGCTTACGCCCACACGCCGGGCTTTCCCGCGATCCTCGCCGCCTCCGGGCTGTCGCTCGCGGCCTTTGCCCGGCGCTACGACGTCCCGCTGCGCTCGGTCGAGGACTGGAACGCCGGTCGCCGCGAAGCCCCGCGCTACGTGCTCGACCTGCTGATGAGCGCCGTGCTCGGCGATCTGCTCGAGTGATTTCTTCCCACAGAGCCGCTTAACCGCGGCTCTTTTTTTGCGCCCGCGCTCCCTTCTTCCCGTAGGGGCGCACCCACGTGTGCGCCCGCTCGTCCTCCGCGCTTGCAGCGTGTTTCACTCGCACTTTCTTTCCTCCATTCCGCGAAATTTCACCTCGCACAGATACCCGAACCGCCTCCGCCCGCATTGCTCGCAGACGTCCTTGTCCCGCCTGTGCCTGCCTACCTTGATGCTCTCCACGGTCTGGAAATCTTTCAGCCGCTCCGCGCACGGGAGGCACAGGAAAAGCTCCTCAGCCTCCATCGAGCACCTCCCCCGTCTCCTCGTCGACCTCGACGCCGTACTGCTCCCCGGCCTCCGCGCCCTCCTCCCGGCTCTCCGCCGCCCTGCGGCTTATCGTCGTGCGCAGCTCCCGCTCGAGCGTCTCCAGCCTGTCGAGGATATCCTCCTCGTTTGGCGCCTTGGGCATGATCACCGCCGTGAGCAACAGCCCGCTCTTGATTGCGAGATATATCCGCCCTCCGTCCGTCTCCCTCTCGTAGAGCTCATAGGGCTTGTCCTGCACCGGCCTCAAAAATTCCGGATCGAAAAACAGCAGTCCGAGGCTCGTCCGCGCCGGCGCGAGCACCTGCCCGCCGTAGCCCAGGGTCAGCCCCACCGTCGGCGCGAGCGCCCGCTCCGTCTCGTCCGTGTCGTCGAACACGCACCCGTCCGGCATTGGCCCCATCCGCACCGTGTATTTCTCCCGCTCCATCTCCGGCACGTCGAGCACCGTCAGGACGCTCTCCCCGTCAAGCTCCGGCATGCCGTACAGCGGATAAGCCGCGTACCCGTTGGATATCCACTGCACCCGGGTTTTCTCGTCGTCCCACATCTGTATGTACTTATTCTTTTTGGCAAGCGCCGCAATAGCTTTGATCTTCATCCCATCGACCCTGCCTATCTCTCAAGCAGCGTCAGCACCAGCACCACGAGGAGGCACACCAGCCAGACGGCGAACCCCGCCCACAGCGGGCAGAGCACCCACCACCAGCTCCACGCGATGACATGCGTCAGCTTGAGCACGATAAAGACTATCGCGAGCAGCCCGGAAAATCCTATCCCCGTGGCCCCGCCTTTTGTGCTGTCGTTCATTTTTCTTTCTCCGTTTCTGCATATTTTTTGCATGCGGCTTGGCTCTGCGGCAGCCACGCGGAGTTTGACATTCGGCACTTCCCCTTGCCCGTCGCTTCCCCTCCGGTGCGGCAAATCCGGTTGAAATTCACACATGCGCCGCATTTGCCGCTGACTGTGGTAATTTTACCTTTCCCCGGCATTTTTTCTTTCTCCTTCCTGCAGGGGCGCACCCATGTGTGCGCCCGCTCGTCCCCATCCTGTCATTCTGAGCGCCCTCCCTGTCATTCTGAGCGCAGCGAAGAATCTTTCCCCGCCGCGTCCTCCGCCTCGTACATTCCGCCGTAGCACCTGCGGCGGCAGTAAGCGCACATCCGCTTTTCCGCC
Organism: Oscillospiraceae bacterium; assembly: GCA_034933465.1. Classification (GTDB taxonomy): domain Bacteria; phylum Bacillota; class Clostridia; order Oscillospirales; family Oscillospiraceae; genus Limivicinus. Next base: position 11,165 of record JAYFNM010000046.1, read on the forward strand.
CCGTGCCCCGGTATCTCCCTGAGCGTCAGCGCCCCTCTGAGCTCCTCCCTGCACTGCGCGCAGAGGTACATCTCGGTCGTTTTCATTCTTTGCCCCTCCTATAGATCAATTTGCATTTGCTCCGCCGGCGGCGTGTAGTTCATCCAGATTTTTTTCCCGCGCCATCTCGGTGCTCGTCGTCTGGCTCATGATGCTGTCGGTCCGCCATCCGGCGAGCATTGTGTCATATAGCTCGTTGTCGTAGCCGGAGATGATAATTTTTGCGCGGCTCTCCCGGATAAGGGCGAGCAGCCTTTTGTGATCTTCCGGGCGGGCAAACTCACAGCGGTACAGCTTTCCGGATTTGCGGCTCTGCATCAGATAGGGCGGGTCTATGTACATCAGCGCGTCCGGCGTGTCGTATCTCCCGATAAGCCGCAGCGCATCCTGATGCTCTATCTGCACAAGGTGGGTCGTGTCGCCGCGCAGTCTCGCTGCCGCGCAGTCTATTGTGTCCGTGATGCCGCCCCATTTGCACGCCGTCCCTCCGGTCTTGAGCGTCTTGTGGTTGCGCCAGCCGCACTTGCCGTCCATCTTGGCGCCTATGGCCTGCGTGGTGCGCACCATGTACCGCCTCGCTTTTTCTATCGGCTCCGCGCACGGCTCAGAGCTTCTGTCATACTCCTCGCGGCTGTATGGCGTAAGCGACAGCAGGCGCTTGAGGTCCTCCGGCTGCTCGCGCAGCACGCGGAAAAGGTTGACTATGTCGCTGTCTAAATCGTTGATCGTTTCCACGCCGCCGGGGAGCTTGTTGAAAAACACCGCTCCGCTCCCCGCGAAGGGCTCGAGATACAGCAGCTTGTCATACCCGCTCGGAAAGTGCGCGACGATCCATTGCGCAATCCCCCATTTGCTTCCGGGGTAGCGGATTATCGCCCTCATCCCTCCGTCATCTTCCCGGCCAGCGCGCGGATCGCCCCGCGGAGCTTGCCCGCCGTCTCCGCGTCGTCCCGCTCTATCTCCTCCAGCGCCGCCGCGAGCTTTGCCCAGCTCTCCTGCATCGCCTCAAAGTGGAGCTTAAAAGCGACGGTCGCCGGGCTCGACATTGTGAGCTGCTTGCGCAGCGCCTCCGCCTCCCGCCGGACGGCCTCGGCCTTCTCCTCCGCCGCTGCCTCCGCCTTGGCCTGCATTCCCCGGAGCAGCTCCTCCGGTATCTCCGGGCTGTCCCTGAGCTTTTGCAGCGCGTCCTCCGCGTCCTTCGCCGCCCGCTCCGCCTCGGCGAGCTTTGTCTGCGCGGTTTTCGCGTCCTTCTCCGCCTTCTGCGCCTGCCGCTCCGCGGCGGCCTTGGCCTTTTCCGCCGCCTCGGTCTCGTCGCGGTGCTGCTTGGCTGCCCCGGCCATGGCGCTATACTTGTCTGCCATGGCGTCCAGCTCCGCCGCCGTCTCCGTGCGCTCCCGCTCGGCCTCGCCCTTGGCCTTGAGCGCCTCGTCCCGCTCCTTGATCAGCGCGTCGAGCTCCCGCGTGGAGAGCTCGTCGATCTTGTGCTCCGCGGCGAATGTTTCCCGCTCGTCCTCGGGTATCGCAATAAGCCTCAAAGCCTTGGAAATGCTCAAATTATTCAACATGAATAGTTTGCCGTCGTCCCCGTTGAGAGCGTCTCCGTACTCCTTGTACATCTGCATCATCCGGCTCGCCGTGGGCTGTGAAAACTCCACCTTGGTTTTGAGCCAGTCCAGCCATTCGCCATGCTCGAGCATTGCTTTTGCCTCTATGAGACGCTGCCCGACCTCGATAAAATACGAGAGCATTTCCCGCTGCGCGTGGCGCTTGAGCGTCGTTATTTCTCCTGTGATGGACTCTATGTTCCGCGCCGGATTAACCGAGCTTGCCCGAACTGCCAGATATGTCTGATTGATCTCCGTCTCGTTCATGCCGCTCTCCTTCCTTTCTTTTTGCCGGCGGTCTCCGCCGGCTTCTTCCGCCGCTGCGCGTCGCACCACGGCTTGAGCACCTCCCGCTCCCATCGGTCGCAGAAGTCGAGCACCTCGCGCGGTATGCTGTGGCGGTGCTCCTTGTTTGCCCCGTGCCGCTCGTTGCCGTAGCCGTGCAGCTGTATACGCTTCGGCTCCGAGCGCGTCATATCGACGTTGAGCGTGTAGTAGCTCCGCTCGGGCCGCCTGTAGTGGCGCACAAAGATGATGAGCTGCCCGGCCACGTGCGTCTCCGCGTAGCCACCCACGCAGTGCCGCAGGGTCTTCCCCTCGGCGATAAGCTCCGCCTCCGAGCGCGGCAGGCGCATGCACAGCTCCCCGTCCGTCCATTCGAGCGCGCCGTAGCGCTCGACTATCCGGTCAAAGCCCTTTTGCCAGCGGTTATTTTTGTCGCCCTTGATCTGCTCGGCAAGCCTGTCGTGCGCCGTCCTTAGCCTCGGCGGCCAGAGCTCCTCATGGGTCAGCCTGTCCCCCATCATCCTCTCCAGCATCCGCCGGTAGTCCAGCAGCAGCCCCACGCCCTCCCGCTCCGAGCACTCCTTTTGCCTCCGCAGATACGGCAGCACCGCCGACAGCTCCATGCAGCTGTACCTGTCGTCCGCCGCCGCCTCCGCGAGCCGGGCGAGGTTGTCCGCGTTAAGCTCCCTGCTGTAGCTCCGCCAGTCTGTGAGCGTGCAGGGCTCCACCTCCGCCGTGTATCTTTTGTACCGCTTGATCTCCCTGCTGCCCCATCTCCACCGTGTCGCTGCTCTGATATCGTCCCGGCTGACGCCGAGCATCAGGTGCGGACGCGTCTCGCCAAAGTCGAGCCAGCTTATCTCCGCGCTGTCGAGGCGATATTGGCTGTCGCTCACCTGTCCGTCGATGTCGTCGCCGACCGTGTACGCGAGCCCCGCCTTGACGATGTTCTCGATGCTCGGGTGCCGCCGCCAGAGCTCGAGGTAGAGATAGGGGAAGCTGCAGCCCGCTCCGAGGTAATCCGCAAGGCCGGTCTTCTCGGCGCTGCTCCCCGCCATCTCCGGCAGCTCCTGGTAAAAGCTTGAGCCCACCTTGCGATTGCAGCATGATGCGTAGTCGTAGTAGCGCAGCTGCTCCGGATCCCGGGCGGCGCTCATCAGCTCCCATTGCCTCCTGTCCGCGGCGCTCGCGTACTGCCCGTGAATGACGTGGGAGTATCTGTATAGCCTGCCCCCCGCAAGCGCCAGCGCCTCAAAGGGCGTCGCGCAGAGCTCCGCGCCGTACTCGTCCATCCGCCGCACGAGCCGCCAGTAGATGAGACAGCTTATCGTCTCCGCCGGACTCCCGGCCTTCGCGCCGCCGTCCTCCGCCCCGTCTCCCGGGTCGATGTTGCGCAGCTCCAGCGCGAGCAGGCTGTATGTCCTCCCGCGGCGGAGCTCCGCCGTCGGCACAAGCTCCGCGTCCTTGAGGCATATCGGGCAGGCGAGCGTCTCTCCCGCCCCGAAGGTGACGCTGTCGGGCTCCTCTATGTCCGCCCATCCCTCGTACAAAATGCCGTCGTCGCCCTGTGTGAGTACTATCCCCTTGACGCCGTTTTTCGCCTCGCTCACCCATCCCGCGGCGAACTCCTCTCCGCAGGCGGAGCAGCGGCAGTGCGCGCCCCAGTGCCTTTTTGTCTCCCTGTCGTAGCGCGCCCAGTCCTCCGCGTCCATGCTTTGCTGCAACGGCGGCGCAATGGAGACGGGAGCACGGTAAAAGCCTATCTTGTCCCCGCCGAGCTCGTCCCACAACGCGCTCTTCGCCCAGTCTGTGAGCGCCTCCGGCGCCTCCTCCGGCAGCTTCCGCGCGAAGGCGGCCGCCGCGTCGCGCTTTTCTCTTGCCGCCGCGCTTTCCGCCCGCTTCGCCGCCGGGACGCTCCCGGCCTTCGCCGTGCCCGCGCTCTCCTGCGCTGTGGCGGCCCCGCACGGCCGCCCGCCGTTCCTTTTGTTCTTCGTCCCCATATCGCGCCTCACAAAAAGTCTGCCAGGTCGATGATCTCGCCCGTCGCCGCCGGCCTCGCGCGTTCCGCTCCCGCCGCCGGCAGCCCGTAGAACTCGCGGATTATCTTCTCCGCCGCCGCCGGAGTGACGCACACGCAGCTTGTGCCTTTTTTATGCCTCGCGTCGGCATAGGCCTTTATCCTCGCCTCGCAGTCGCCGAGCCCCATCCCCTTTTGCTCAAGGTCTTTGAGCAAAAGCTCCGCGCTTTCGCGCTCTCCGGCGCATATCTCCTTGAGCTGCTCGCCCACCATCCATGCCGCCGTGTCCTCGAGCCCCTTTTGCAGCTCGCATATCCGTGCCTCAAGCTCGCTCATATTTCCCTCCGCCTTTCTCCGCCCGCTCAAAGCTCACCGTCCAGACCCACGGGTTCGCCGCCCAGCCGAAGCGCTCAAGCTCTGTCTTTTTTACCGTGCTGTCCCACAGCCGCGCAAAATCGGCGCGCGCCCCGTCGAGCATGCCGCACTCGCCGCCGTACTCGTCGCTCCCGTCGTCGTCGGTCGTGCCCGTGCAGCAGGGCTCGCCGTAGCTGTCGATGCACTCGCGGCAGGTGTCGCCGATGTCTATGCCCTCCGCCCTGATACTGAGCATTGGGCAGCTGAGCGGCGGGAAAAAGCCGTCCCACAGCCGCTCTACTCTGATACGCGTCACCCGCAGAAAGAGCCGCGCCGCCGTGTATGGCATATGTATCGACGGTCTCCATGCCGTTTTATGCCAGACCTCCGGCGTCTCATCGTCCGCCTGGTAAATGAAATCCCTGAAATTCGGGTCGTCGTCCGGCGCGTATGCCCAGGTCTCCCGCACCCAGAGGATATCCCCCCGCTGATACGGCGGCTTTGTCCACACTCCGCGGCTGGTCTGTATGTAGCCGTTGGGATACACATTGGTCTCCATTTCTATGCTCGGCTCGCGTATCACGCGCCGCGTTTGTGTCTTCTGCCCCGCCCGTATCGCCTTCACCATCGCCGTGTTGAAAAGAATTGGCTTGAGGCTCATATCGCGCCCCGCTTTCTCGCCGCGTAGGCGTCCATTGCCTTGACGCGCTCGATGTACTCCGCGCAGCTCGCCTCCGCCGGGCTGACGTATACCACCCGTGCGGCGCGCCCCGTGCGCAGCACCTCATACCGCCCCCGCTCCGGGTTATACTGTGTCTCGTATGTATATTCCATTTTTATCTCCGTTCTATATGGGAGCGCCCGTCCGTTTCCGGTCTCCGTCTCCCCTCGTGGGGGCGCACCCATGTGTGCGCCCGCTCATCCCCCGCCCTGCCGTTCCGGTGCCCTCCCTGTCCTTCTGAGCGCCCTCCCTGTCATTCTGAGCGCAGCGAAGAATCTTTCTCCCCCCGCTCCCGGCGGCACCATACAGGCCGCTGTATGTCCGCGAGCCCCGCCCATCCGTAGGCCACCACGCGGTTTTTGCCCATCATGGGCTTGTCCGGGTCGCGGCATATCGCCGCCGTCGCTCCGCGCGGCCATAGCTCAAGCTCGAGCATCGGGCAGCCCCGGCAGCTCGCCGTGTCCGCCCTCCGCTCCCCTCGCAGGGACGCACCCGCGTGTGCGCCCGCACGTCCCCGGCCTGCCATTTCGGCGCCCGCCCTGTCCTTCTGAGCGCCCTCCCTGTCATTCTGAGCGCGGCGAAGAATCTTTTCCCTCATGCTCTCCGCTCCGCTCTGTTGGCCGGGAGCCTGAGCTGCAGCCTGTGCCGCTGCGCCGCCTTGTCGCTGCAGCCTATCGCCGCCGCGATCTCCCTGTCCGTCTTCCCCGCCCGGTACAGCTCGCGGAAGGCTGCCCAGTCGTATACCGTGTACTGGTTGGCCTCAAGGCCGAGCCTTTTGCGCCAAAGCTGCACCTGGTAGGCCTTCGCGCCCACCGCCTCCGCGACCTCTCTGTCCGTTTTCCCGGCCTCGTACAGCCTCCGCGCCTCCGTCTCGTCGAGGCAGGCCCGGGGCATACTCCTCCCGTAGGTGCTGAGATCCGGCTCGCGCGGGCTGATCTGTATCTCGGTCCGCCTCCGTGTCCTCTGCCCCGCCTCGTACAGCGGGCAGACCGCCGGGTCCATCGCCGCGATACGCTCCGCGTCGCCGTAGCCTATTCCCGCCGCGTCGCAGCAGGCCTTTACCCTGCTGCGCCCGGTTATCGCTATGTACGCGCAGTTCTGGTCGAGGCTCCTGCGCTCGTTTGGGGATGCCCTGTATTTGCAGCCGCGCCGCCTGCATCTGCCCATCACGCGCCGCCCCCTCTCAGATAGTCCTCTATCGCCTGCGCCGCCTCCTGCCATCCGTGGCACACCAGCGCCCTGTAGCCCTCCGTCTCGAGCCGGTCTATCCAGATGCTCTGGTCGCTGGATACCCGCCCGCCCGTGCAGCGCTTGAGCTCGATAAAAAGCCCGTTGTAGCCCCCGCGTGCTACCGGCAGGCAGATGTCCGGCACGCCCGCCTTCACACCCTCGGCCCGAAACCGCGCCGCCTCGGCCTTCCCGCGCTTCCCGCCGTTGGGTATGTGGAACATCAGCTCCAGCTCCGGGTAGAGATAGCCCCGCATGTGCGCCCAGCTGAAAAGCGTCGCCTGCTCCTCCCCCTCAAGGGGTGTCGGCATTCTGCTCATGCTCTCTGTCCCTCTCTTCGCAAGCTTTTATGATCTGCGCGATCGCCCATATCCCGAGTGTGAGCAGCGCGATCTCTCCGAGTATCTCGCAGTTCGCGGCCATCACCCCGAGCGCCGCCGCCCCGACGGTCAGCCTCCTAATCGTTCTCGGCATATCTCTCCTCCGCCTGAAACCCCGCCGCGCCCGTAGGGAACGACCCCTGTGTCGTTCCGCCGTCTCCCTGCCGCGTCCGGTCGCCTGCGTCCCCCGTAGGGAACGCCCCCCGTGTCGTTCCGCCGTCCCCCTGCCGCGTCCGGTCGCCTGCGTCCCCCGTAGGGAACGACCCCTGTGTCGTTCCGCCGTCTCCCGCCGCTCTCGCGCCGTCCCCCGGCTCGCTCACCCGCCGCATCAGCCTGTCCCGCTGCGTCGTGAGCCCCGTCACCGCCCGGCGCAGGAGCAGCAGCTCCGTCTCCGCCGCCGCGGCCTCGCTCATCAGCCTTTCCCGCTCCTCTGACATCTCCCTGAGCGCCGCTTTGTATACGCCCTTTGCCCGCTCCGCCGCGTCCAGCGCGTCCGCGAGCCGGGCCATCTGCCTTTTTGTGCTCAACATCTTGCTTTTTCCCAGCTTTCCGGCTATAATAGCCTTGTCGTTTGAGGGCTTGTCCCTCGTCCCCCGCCGTCCCCGGTGCCGCACACCGGGGGCGGTTTTTTCTGTCCCGCAGGCCGCTCCGTGGCCTCCGTTACCTTGCCATTCGCCGCGCCAGTGTGGCCATCGTTATTCCGCTCTTGTCTATGCCGTACTTTTTGCTCACCGTCCGGACGTCCCGCCCGCAAAAATCGGCGACGTCCTTTGCGGTCAAAAGCCGTCTGTTGCCGTAGCAGGCGATAAGCGCCTCAAGGTTGTCCCTGTAGGCCTCTGCTTCTCTCGCCATTTCTGTCTCCCTCTTGCTGCTTCTCTCCTTTCCGTCTCGGCTCCGGCGGGTCTTAGCCCGCCGAAGCCAGCGCCAGCGCCGCCGCGAAGCCCTCGCCGTAAGCCAGCACCACCGCCTGCTGCTCGTCGCTCATGGCCTCCATGAGCACGCAGAGCCTCGCAAGCTCGTCCTTGTATTCGCCCACTGTTTTCACCTCCTTCCCTTTTCCCGTAGGAGCGCACCCACGTGTGCGCCCGCCTCCTCGCGGAACGCCGAAAGCCCCCGCCATCCTGAGCGCCATAACATGTCATTCTGAGCGCCGCGAAGAATCTTTTTCCGCAGTCGTTCATATCCTGTCTCATTAGCTGCTTCTAAAATAGCATAAGTTAGTACTGCTGTCAACAGTTTTTCCATAAGTGGCTAATGTTTTTCTTTACATTCTTTTCAGTGTATGTTATCTTGGTAGCGAAGGAGGTGCTCATATGGAAAAAATATCTGATCGCATTGCTCGCCTAATCGAACTCTCAGGCATGTCGAAAACTGCTTTCGGAGAGAAAATACATGTATCGCAGTCTTTTGTATCACAGTTGTGTTCAGGAGTATCGCAGCCCAGCGACCGGACGATTCTCGACATCTGCCGGGAGTTCGACACCAGCGAGCTCTGGCTCCGCACCGGCGAGGGCGAGATGTATGTCACCCGCTCCGTGGACGAGGAGATAACCGATTATGTAAGCTCCATTCTCGGCCGTGACGACATGGAGCTCCAGCGCAAGATAATCTCGCTCATGGCCAAGCTCCCCCCCGAGGCCTGGGGCGTGATAGTCGCCAAAGCGCAGGAGGTCTTTTTCTCCGGTGAAGAGGGTGAAAAAAAGGAAGAGGAACAGACTTTATAGTCCGTTCCTCTTTTTTTGTGCAGAATGTGAAAAAATAAAGCATTTTTTTGTAGACATCGCTTTTGTGTTGTATGATAAGATATTAAAAAGCAGGAGGATTTGGAATGAAAAAAATATGTAGCGTCATTTTGTGCTTATGTGCTGTTTTTTCTATCGTTGCCTGTGGAAAAGCAAAATTCGATTTGCCCGCATACAAACAGAGTGCTGCTGTTGTTGTCTCCGAGATTATGGATAACGCTGTTTCTGTCGGAAATATAGCTCAATATGAAAGCAATTATGTTGAAGCTTATAGGAAAATAAGCGGCAACAGGCCGGGAGCCGAGGACGCATTTAATAAGGCCATTAAATGGTTTGAGAAAGAACAGTCTTTAACATGGGACAATGTAGTAGCGAAAAATGATACCTTGACATCTGATTATTCGGCCTTTGTTGCCCTCGATGCCGCGAGCAGTGATGAAGCCTCCGATATACAGGGGAAAGTGAAGATTTTGTATGAAACATATTTTTCGCTGTATAACTCAATAGAACTTGCCGCAGTCTCAGATTGGTCGGAAAAAATCTTGTCAATGTATGAAGATGCCAAGCTGTTGCAGTCCATATATCTGCCCGAATATTTAGACCCTATTGAGTAGCCGAATGCCTATTGATGAGAAGAAGAGGAACAGACTTGATAGTCCGTTCCTCTTTTTTTGTCTATCTTGCCTCACTCGCGGCTTGCCGCCGTGCGAATATGTACACCCAGTGTACCCGCTCTGGCGCAAGCCCCATAATGATTTTGATTATTGCCTCCCGCTCCTCATCTGTTCTTTTGTCCTCGCTTTTCAAACTGGCTCCTTTCTTCAAACAGCCCTTCTACCGTCGCCCCGAGCTCTCCGGCTATCCTCAAGGCCAGATAAACGCCCGGCTCGCGGCGGCCGTCCTCTATCGCGCTGATCTCGCTCTGGCTCGTGCCCACAGCGGCGGCCAGAGCTTTTTGTTTCATTCCCCTCCTTTTTCTCGTTTCTCTTATCCGGTTAGCTTCCACAAAACTACTCCATTCTCACCCGTTTGGCAATATGATATCCTGATGCGGATATTATTTGTGGATTGTGCGAGAAATATAATGTCTGCTTTTGGCAACATTGTTTGGGCTATCTGTGTTATTATTTAAAAAAATGTGCAAGGTGTCAGGTGTCATCATGTATAAGCGTAAAGACGGCTACTATGCCGACGAAGTCAATATAGGCGGCCGGCGTAAAGCCTTTGTCGCGAAGTCAAAGCCCGAGCTTAAGAGAAAAATAGCCGAGTGGAGCGCGTCGCAGGCGAAGGGCGTGTCTTTTGCGTCCGCGGCGGATGCCTGGGATAAATACCACGCGGCGCAGGTGACCTACAATGCCAACGCGGCATATCAGCCCTCCTTAAAGCGGGCCAAGGCGCATTTTGAAGGCCGGTATCTCAAAGACATCACGCCGGATGAGATACAGGCATTCATCAAGGAGATCGCCGGCAGGGGCTATGCGCGGCGCACCGTACAACTGCACCTTGACATGCTCCGCATGATCTGCGACTATGCGATCACTCGGCCGGGGAGCGTCCTTGTGTATAATCCGTGCGGCGCCGTGCGCATCCCCTCGGGGCTGCCGCAAAAGCGACGCGAGCCGCCCACTGATGAGCAGCTCGCAAAGATCCTGCCTCGCACGGGCTTCGGCCTTTTTGCCTATTTTCTGCTTTATACCGGCCTCCGGCGCGGGGAGCTTCTCGCGCTTAAGTGGGAGGACATCGACCGCGAAGCAAAGACTATCTCGATAAAATCCAGTGTGTATTATGAGGGCAACCAGCCGAAGATAAAGGAGCCCAAAACCGACGCCGGGACGCGCACGGTCGATCTGCTTGATGTTCTCGCTGCGGCTCTCCCCGAAAGCGGAACGGGCTATATTTTTGGCGGGGAAGCCCCGTTGACAAAAATACAGGTTCGCAAGCGCTGGATAACCTTTTGCCGCGACGCCGGTCTTGTCGAGGTAGAGGTGCAGGAGCACACCGGCAAAAACAAGCATAAGTATACCCGGACAGTCTATAAGCCCACCGTCACGCCGCACCAGTTCCGTCACGCCTACGCCTCCATGCTCGACGACGCCGGCATAGACGAGATGGGCGCAAAAACTGTCCTGGGGCATTCGTCCATAGTCGTCACCAAGGATATTTATACCCACCTCCGCGCCCGTAAGCGTGAGCGCATTGGCGGCGCGCTGAACGCCTATCTGGCCGCCCGCTCCAACGATAAAACAACATAATCCCGATTCCCATTGGTATCAGTAGCTTTCGGCAAGCCTTTTAAGCAGGGTGTCCGGGGTTCGAATCCCCGCTGGAGCACCAATCCGCAAAGCGCTGAAAATGTTGTGTTTTCAATGCTTTGCGGCTTTTTTGTTTCATCATTTTCTCATCCCGGCGCTTGTTTAAAAATGTTTAAAAAAGCGAGTTTTGAATGTAATTGCGATGTAAAAACAGTGTAGTGAACTTTTGAGCGGTAGCGGTGCTTATACTGAAGCATAGAATAGAAGAAGCCCACCCACATCAGGAACAATTCCCAAATGTGGGTGGGCTTCTTCTTTCCCTTTGCACACGAATCAGCGCCGCTCCGTGTCATGCTCCAGAATCCCGATGCGCCGTTCATGGTCGTTGATAGCGCTGCCATGCTCGCCTATCTCCTTTTGCATGTCCTTGTGGCTCTCCTCATTTCTGGTGCATTCCTTTTCGGATTCCTTCTCCATACGCTCAAGCCGCGTGTTTAGAGTGACGAGCGACGTGTTGAGCTTAATCACCGGCTTTCCGACGGTGAAAAAGAGGCCAATAATGGCAATCAGCACCGTCACTACCGTCCATTCGTTCATTTTTTCCCCCGCTTACTTCTCCCCGTTGGGCTCGGTATAACTCATTGCGCGCCTGCTGTCCGTGATGCCCGTAGTCGTCGGGTCGATCAGCACGCCCATTGCCGACAGCATCATCAGCACAAGGTTTGCCGCCTGAATGACGCTGTCCTGCGTTATCACGGGCGCGCTGCCAAACATTGCCAAGACCTGATAGACAAAGCTGATTATCAGCGCGACAAAGGCCGTCAGCCAGGTCTTGTTTTTAAATCTCACCTTCCAGTTCATGTCCTTCTCCTTTCATCCCAGCGTCAAAAGCGCTGTCCATGTGTCCC
>JAYFNM010000047.1:0-22463 GCA_034933465.1 Oscillospiraceae bacterium
CAGCGGATCGGCGCCCGAATTTAGCGGGCTTTTCCGCCTCCGCCCTACGGGCTCCGGCTCCATAGCCCGCTAAATTCGAAAACTGCCGCCGCGGAACTTTTTCTTTTTCCACGATTGGGTCATATCTATTTACACCGCAGAGTAAAACATTCTTTTCCCGCAGAAAATTACTTGCCTTTTAAAATAAAACATGCTACAGTTGAACATGGCTATTTACTGTAATAAACTAAAAATTTCCGATTATTGCGCGCCCTGAAACCGGCAGGGGCTCCTGCCGCGCTCTTTACGCCGTAAAGAGCGGCGGGATGCCGCCTCTGTCGGCGCGGGTCGCGATGGCCGGGATTTTTATAAAATTTCAGGAGGTAAAAAAATGAAGAAGATCATAGCGATGCTGCTGGCACTGATCATGGTTTTCGCCCTGTGCGCCTGCGGACAGACCGCGGCACCGGCGGCCACCGAAGCTCCTGCGGCAACCGAGGAAGAGACACCTAACGCTGAGGACCTGGTCAGCGACGCGTTTATTGACCCCGTCACCGAGTGGGATCAGTATAACGACCTGATCACCCAGATCAAGTCCGAGACCGACTACGCAAAGCGCACCGAGCTGATGCACAATGCAGAGGACATCCTCATGTCCAACTACTGCATACTGCCCTTCTACTACTACAACGACATCTACATGCAGAAGGACTATGTCGAAGGCATCTACTCCAACCTGTTCGGCTTCAAGTACTTCATGTTCTCCACCCTCTCCAACGGCGGCGACACGCTGCGCATCAACCTGGCCTCCGAGCCCGGCTTCCTTGACCCCGCTCTGAACAGCAGCGTTGACGGCGCCTGCCTTGCCGCCAACTCCTTCTCCGGCCTGTACTCCTATGACTCCGATGGCAAGACCGTTCCCGCCTGCGCCACCGGCTACACCGTCTCCGAGGACGGCCTGACCTACACCGTCACCCTGAGAGACGGCCTGAAGTGGTCCGACGGCTCCGACCTGACCGCCGCCGACTTTGAGTACTCCTGGAAGCGCGTTGTCGCGGAAGAGACCGCGGCCGACTACGCTTACATGATGGACGGCATTGCCCGCGATGCAAACGGCGAGCTCTGCGCCAAGGCTGTGGACGCCACCACCTTTGAGTTCGTCCTAACCTCCCCCTGCGCCTACATCGAAGACCTCATGGCGTTCCCCTGCTTCTATCCCGTAAAGCAGGAGGCTGTCGAGGCCAAGGCCACCGCCGACGCTCCGGGCGCATGGTGCCAGGATGCCGGCTTCGTCTCCAACGGCGCTTATGTCTGCACCGGCTGGGATCACGACGTCTCCATGACCTATGAGAAGAACCCGTACTGGTACGACGCCGACAAGGTCACCGTCGAGAAGCTTGAGTTCATGCTCTCCGCCGACGACACCGCCATCTTCGCCGCCTACAACGCCGGCGACATCGACTTTGCCGATACCGTCCCCACCGACGAGATCGCCAACCTGCTCTCCAACCCCGAGTTCCATATAGTTGACAACCTCGGCACCTACTATGCCGCCTTCAACTGCAAGAGCGAGCTGTTCGCGGACAAGACCCCCGAGCAGGCCGCCTGTATGCGCGAGGCCTTCAGCATCCTGATCGACCGCGACTACATCTGCGAGAACGTCGGCCAGACCGGACAGAAGCCCGCGAACGCCTTTATCCCCTATGGCATGGCTGACGGCAACGGCGGTATCTTCAAGACCGACCTGACCGAGCAGGGCTACTATGACCCGTACGCCATCAACAACGATTACGAGGGCACCGTTGAGAAGGCCCGCACCCTTCTGAAGGCCGCCGGCTACAAGTTCGGCGACGACGGAAAGCTCTCCGCCGAGACCCCGATCCAGGTCGAGTATCTGACCAACAACGGCACCGGCCATGTCGCCGTCGCCGAGTCCATGCAGCAGGATCTGGCCGTTCTGGGCATAGAGATGACCATCTCTTCTCAGGACTGGAACGTCTTCCTCGAGGAGCGCAAGGCCGGCAACTTCGACTTCTGCCGTGAGGGCTGGCTCGCCGACTTCAACGACCCCATCAACATGCTCGAGATGTGGATCACCGATTCCGGCAACAACGACTGCCAGTACGGCCGCTGAGCCCCGGAAAATTCCAAACAAGCCATAAAAAAACAGTCCCGGGGAGAACCCGGGACTGTTTTTTTAAAATTCGCATTTTCCGTGTTGACTTCCAAACCGGCGGATGTTATTATACACCAGTATGCGCCCGTGCGCTCGGCTCCGGGGTCATGCCGCCGCTGCGGTAGCCTTTCCGCCCGCTGCCTGGACACAGGGTATAGATATTTTTGAAAGGGGTATAAACACCATGATCACCAAAGAAATCAAGACCTCCGTTATCGGCGAAAACGCCACCCACGAGGGCGACACCGGCTCTCCCGAGGTTCAGATCGCCATCCTCACCGAGCGTATCCGCGAGCTGACCGAGCATCTCAAGAACCACCCCAACGACGACCACAGCCGTCTGGGCATGTACAAGATGGTCGGCAAACGCCGCCGTCTGCTCGACTACCTCGCAAAGAAGGACATCGAGCGCTACCGCGCTATCATCGCAAAGCTGAACATCCGCAAGTAATTGTCGGGTTCGGCCTTTTCTGAGGGATATGAAGGCTTTTACGGGGGGATAATTGAATAATATTATCCTCCCGTTTTTTTGCCGCAGACCGTAAACAACGGGGCTGCCGGCCGATTAGTATTTGAAGGGGCGTCCGCGCCGCGGGCTTCGCTTCAAGTGCTAAAAAGCCGGGGACTCCGAATTATAAAAGGAGAAAACACATGATAATAACCCAGAAGCAGTTCCCGAACTACAAGAAGTATGAGATCATGTACGAAGGCCGCCCCCTGAGCATGGAGGTCGGCAAGCTGGCTGAGCTCTGCAACGCCGCCGTGCTCGTCAAGTACGGCGAGACCACCGTGCTCGTCACCTGCACCGCCTCCGCCCGTCCCAAGGACGGCATCGATTACTTCCCCCTCGCCGTGGACTTCAACGAGAAGCTCTACGCGGTCGGCCGCATCCCCGGCAGCTTCATGCGCCGCGAGGGCAGACCCAGCCTGCCCGCAGTGCTGGCCTCCCGCCTGATAGACCGCCCCATGCGCCCGCTCTTCCCCTCCGACCTGAGAAACGACGTTGTCATCGCCTGCGAGGTGCTGTCCGTTGACCGCGACTGCTCCCCCGAGATTACGGCCATGATCGGCGCCTCCGCCGCGGTCTCCATCTCCGACGTGCCCTTCAACGGCCCCATCGCCGGCATCGTCCTCGGCTGGGACGGCGAGAAGTACCTCTTCAACCCCACCAAGGCCGAGCGCGAGAGCAACCGCATGATCACCACCATCGCCGCCACCCACAAGAAGATAGTCATGATCGAGTCCGAGGCCGACCAGGTTCCCGACGACGTCATGTACGAGGGCATCGTGCAGGCACATGCGCATCTCCAGCCCGTCCTCGACCTTATCGACAGGATGGTCGCCGAGATCGGCAAGCCCAAGTTCGAGTACGAGCACGCCGCCTTTGACGAGGCGCTGTTCGCGAAGCTCGTCGAGAACGAGTTTGCGTCCATGGAATACTGCATGGATACCGACGACAAGAACGTCCGCGAAGCGCGCGTGAACGACTGGGTCAAGATGATCCAGGAGAAGTACGGCGAGGAGCATCCCGAGCTGATGCAGTATATGGACGAGATACTCTACAAGCTGCAAAAGAAGGTAGTCAAGAAATGGCTGCTCGCCGGCAAGCGCGTCGATGGCCGCCAGATGAACGAGATACGGCCGCTCGCCGCCGAAGTCGGCGTGGTGCCCATGGTCCACGGCTCCGGCCTCTTTACCCGCGGCCAGACCCAGGTGCTCTCCATCGCCACTCTCGCCACCCTCGGCGACGCCCAGAAGCTCGACACCATCTGGGAAGAGGAAGAGAAGCGCTTCATGCACCACTATAACATGCCGTCCTACTCCACCGGCGAGGCTCGCGCCAGCCGCAGCAGCAGCCGCCGCGAGCTCGGCCACGGCGCGCTGGTCGAGAAGGCGCTGCAGTGCGTCATCCCCGACGTGCAGGACTTCCCCTATACCATCCGCGTCGTCTCCGAGGTGCTCTCCTCCAACGGCTCCACCTCTCAGGGCTCCATCTGCGGCACCACCCTCGCGCTCATGGACGCGGGCGTGCCTCTCAAGGCGCCTGTCGCCGGCATCTCCTGCGGCCTCATCCAGGACGGCGACGATTTCACCACCTTTATCGACATCCAGGGCGTTGAGGATTTCCACGGCGAGATGGACTTCAAGGTCGCCGGCACCAAGAACGGCATAACCGCCATCCAGATGGACCTCAAGAACGACGGCCTCAAGCACGAGATCGTCAAGGAAGCCCTGGCCATCACCAAGGAAGCCCGCTTCCAGATACTCGACGCGGTCATGCTCAAGGCCATCGCCGAGCCCCGCAAGGAGCTCGCCGCGAGCGCTCCCAAGATGATCCAGATGAAGATCAACCCCGACAAGATCCGCGAGGTCATCGGCTCCGGCGGAAAGGTCATCCAGAAGATCACCGGCGAGACCGGCTGCAAGATAGACATCAACGACGACGGCTCCATCTTCATAGCCAGCGCCGATATCGAGGCCTGCCGCACCGCGCGTAAGACCATCGAGCAGATAGTCTTTGAGCCGGTCGTGGGCGCGCTGTATTACGGCGAGGTC
Source organism: Oscillospiraceae bacterium (assembly GCA_034933465.1). GTDB lineage: Bacteria > Bacillota > Clostridia > Oscillospirales > Oscillospiraceae > Limivicinus. The sequence goes on from JAYFNM010000047.1 coordinate 4,712, forward strand.
AAGCGCATCATCTCCAACCTCGGCGCCTTCGTGGAGCTGGTTCCCGGCAAGGACGCCATGTGCCACATCAAGGATCTCGAGTTCAAGCGCACCGAGAAGGTCGAGGACGTGCTCAACGTCGGCGACAAGACCTGGGTCAAGTTCACCGGCGTGGACGAGAGAGGCCGCTGGAACATCTCCCGCAAGGAAGCTCTCAAGGAGCGCGGCGAGGCCTGAACCGGGCGGAAAATTCAATAAGCGCAACAGGAACGGGAAATACATCCCGTTCCTGTTTTTGTTTCCCGCACACCTACCCGGACAAAAAGCCCCCCCCGCCGCGCCTGTCATCCTGAGCGGAGCGAAGGAGCTTTTTCCCGTGGCCGTTCGCGCCCGGAAAAGATTCTTCGGCTTGCGCCTCAGAATGACAGGGGTCGGAGCCAGCGGAGGGCTTTTCGGATATGGAGACAAAAAGCCGGAACGCGAAAAATATTTCTATTAATTGTGAGAAAGCCCCTATTTTTCACTACAAAATCATTTACAATAGTTATATAGATTCGGTCAAAACAACCAATAACGGGGGTTTGTCATGGAAAAAGCAATTTTTCGGTTCGGGCTGAGCGGTGAGCCTGTATACTGCGAAAAATACGGCTGCGGCCATATCAACCGCACCTTTCTTGTACGGACGGATACGGGGAAGCGCTACATCCTGCAGCAGATAAATTCCCGCGTCTTTCCCGACACGGAGGGACTGATGGAGAACATCGCCGCCGTGACGCGGCATATCGCGGCGAAGACCTCGCAGGAGCGGGAGAGTATGCGCCTTGTCCCGACGCTCGACGGGGCGAACTTCTGGCGCGACGAGGCGGGCGAGGCCTGGCGGCTCTATGATTTTGTGGAGGACAGCATCTGCCTCCAGGCGCCCGAGACGCCGGAGGACTTTTATCAGAGCGCCGTCGCCTTCGGCAGCTTTCAGCGGATGCTGGCGGACTTTCCGGCCGGCACGCTGCACGAGACGATACCGAATTTCCACAACACCCCCGACCGCTACAGGCAGTTCCACGAGGCTCTCGCGGCGGATGTCTGCGGCAGGGCGGCGGGCGTCGCGGCGGAGACCGCCTTCGTGCTGGCGCGCGAGGGCGAGGCCGGGACGCTGCAGCGGATGCGCGAGAGCGGCGAGCTGCCGCTCAGAGTCACGCACAACGACACAAAGCTAAATAACGTCATGCTCGACGCGAAGACGCGCAGGGCGCTGTGCGTCATAGATCTCGACACCGTGATGCCCGGCCTCGTGGCCTACGATTTCGGCGACTCCATCCGCTTCGGCGCGGCCACGGCGGCGGAGGACGAAAAGGACCTGAGCAAAATGGAGATGGATATCTCCCTCTACGGGATATTCACGCGCGGCTTCATCGGAGCCTGCCGCGATCTCACGGAGGCGGAGAAGGAGACTCTGCCGCTCGGCGCGAAGCTGATGACGCTCGAGTGCGGTCTGCGCTTTTTGACCGACTATCTCTCGGGAGACGTGTATTTCGCGACCTCCCGGCCGGAGCACAATCTCGACCGCGCCAGGACGCAGTTCAGGCTCGTCGGGGATATGGAGGGAAAGTGGGATGAGATGCGCGCCATAGTGCGCGCGGTGTCTGATTCGGAGGAGAGACGATGAAGCTGTTCAATGTGGAATTCTCTGTTGAAAACGTCCCGGAGCTGGACCCCGGCTTCATGCCGCTGCTGAGCTTCAACAGGGCTTATCTCAGGGGCGCGAAAAAGCCGCTGGATATCGCGGTGGAGCGCTCCGGCGGACAGGTCGCGGCGCTGCGCACGTTCATATACGGCACGCCGGAGATGGCGGAGGCCGACAGGTACTATACGGACAGGCTCGTGAAATTCATCCTCTGGATGAAGGGCGGCTTCCGGATATATGTCAGCGGCGACAGAGGCGTCTTCGACCATCTCAGGAGCGCCTATTCGCCTGACGGGGAGAGGAGCTTTGACTGCGCGCTCATGTCCCGCGTGTACGAGCGCCCCTTCGAGGTGACTTACTGCGAGGCCGTCCCCGCCGAGAAGTCCGCGCCCGAGCAGACCGGCCGCCATCTGGGCGGCTGCCGCATCGGCTTCGACGCCGGCGGGAGCGACAGAAAGGTCTCCGCCGTCATCGACGGGACGCCGGTATACAGCGAGGAGGTCGTGTGGTATCCGAAGCTCAACAGCGACCCGGACTACCACTACGAGGGCATAGTCTCGGCGCTCCGCGCCGCGGCCGCGCATATGCCGCGGGTGGACGCGATAGGCGTCTCCTCCGCGGGCATCTTTGTGGACAACCGCTGCATGGTGGCGTCGCTCTTTTTGAAGGTGCCGCAGGAGCTGTTCGAGAAAAAGGTGAAGGACATCTATATCCGCGCCGCGAAGGAGCTTGGCGGCGTGCCGGTCGCTGTCTGCAACGACGGGGACGTGACCGCGCTCGCCGGCGCGATGAGCCTCGGCGAGAACAACATCCTCGGCATCGCCATGGGCACGAGCGAGGCCGTGGGCTATGTCGATGCCAACGGCAACGTGACCGGCTGGCTCAACGAGCTGGCCTTCGCGCCGGTGGACGCGGCGCAGGACGCCATGGCCGACGAGTGGTCGGGCGATATCGGCTGCGGGGTGAAGTATTTCTCGCAGGACGGCGTGATCAAGCTCGCCGCGCGCGCGGGGATAGCGCTCGACGCGGCTCTCGCCCCGGCGCAGAAGCTCAAGATCGTGCAGACGCTCATGGAGGCGGACGACGAGAGGGCGAAGGCCGTCTTCCGCTCGCTCGGCGTATATCTCGCGCACTCGCTCGCCCTCTATCACGAGTCCTACGGCTGCGGCAGCGTGCTGCTGCTCGGCCGCGTCATGTCCGGCAAGGGCGGCGACACGATACTTGAGACCGCCCGGCGCGTGCTCGACGGGGAGTATCCCGAGCTGAAGGGCCGTGTCAGACCCATAGTGCCGGATGAAAAGGCGCGGCGCGTCGGACAGTCGGTCGCGGCGGCGAGCCTTCCAGAGCTTGACTGAGACGGTAAAATTATGTATTATATGACTGAGCCGCGGACACGTCCACAGGAGCGCCGCGGTCCGGAGGCCGGAGCGAGGCCCTTATGCGGAGGCGGTCATGAACATACTTTTCAATACCGACAAGCTGATGAGGCTCATCGTGAATCTGCAAAATTTCACCGGTATCAGGACAAACACCTTTGACGCGCAGGGCAAGGACATACAGCTCAGCGGCGGGCACAACCGCTTCTGCCGCCTGATAAACGAGACGCCGGAGGGACACGCCCGCTGCGAGAGCTGCGACGCGCGCGCCGTGAGCCGCTGCTCCGCGCTGCGCAGCGCCTACAGATACCGCTGCCACGCCGGGGTGTGCGAGATAGTGCAGCCGGTATACGAGAGCGGTGTGCCGATAGCATACCTGGTTTTCGGCCAGCTTCTGGACGAAGCGCCCGTCAAGCAGCAGTGGGACAGCGCCGAGGCGCTGCTCGACTGGTACGGGGGGGACAGGGAGGAGCTTCGGGAGGCCTTCTTCGAGCTTAAGCAGTACAGCGCGCAGGAGATAACGGCCTATGCCGAGATCCTTGAGGCGCTGACCACCTATATCCAGCATGAGGGGATCATCCGCTCCGCCGAGTATACCGACCTGCAAAAGCTGGAGATGTACCTCGACCAGCACTATATGGAGCCGCTCTCCCTCAAGACCATATCCGCCGACCTGCGCATCGGCACGACGAAGCTCTGCGCGCTCGCGAAGAAGCTCTCCGGCGGGAAAACGCTCACCCACCTCGTCGCAGAGCGGCGCGTGAACGCCGCCAAGGCCGTCCTCCTGCGCAGCGACGAGCCGGTCTCCTCGGTCGCAGAGGAGGTGGGCTTCAGCGATTATAACTACTTTACCAAGATATTCAAGACCATTACCGGCGTGACGCCCAGCGCCTACAGGAAGGAAAACCGCCGCTGACCCGCGCGAAACCCGGCGGCGTACAGAATTAGTGTAATTTTTCGCCGACAGGAATATATTACTAAAATGCGTATAAATTTCCCTATATTTCACAAAAAACACCAAGTATAATCAGGGGTAGGACGAAGGCTTTTGTATAAAATGCATCCAACATAGTACAAAGCCTTTTACGCTGTGAGGAGAGCAGAAATGCTTTTCGTATTATATTTTTAGAAGGAGTATGGAAAATGAAAAAGCTTTTGGCACTGCTTCTTGCGCTGGTAATGGTATTCGCGCTGTGCGCCTGCGGTCAGACCGCTCCCGCCGCCACCGAGGCCCCTGCCGCCACCGAAGCCCCCGCCGCCGGTGACATCACGCTCGATGTCATCATCTGCCAGTACGGCCCGAACACTCAGGAATGGTTCCTCGGCAAGGGCATGGACGGCAGCAACTTCGTGGACAAGTTTGAAGCCGCCAACCCCGGCATCAAGCTCAACCTCGAGGTCGTCTCCTGGAACGATGTCTACACCGTGGTCGATACCCGCATCGCGAGCAACCAGGCGCCCGACATCCTGAACATCGACGTGTTCTCCGACTATGTGGCCGCCGGCCTGCTGGAGCCCGTGTCCCAGTATTGCCCGGAAGAGCTCTACAAGGATTTCTTCCCCCAGTTCATCGCGGAGTCCGTCATTGACGACACCGTATGGGCAGTTCCCGACCTGGCCTCCGCCCGCGCGCTGTACTACAATGTCGATATGTTCAAGGAAGTCGGCATCGAGCCTCCCACCACCTGGGCCGAGCTTGAGGACGCCTCTCAGGCCATTGTTGACTACTACAAGGGCGAAGTGTACCCCTGGGGCATTGATATGACCACCGATGAAGGCCAGGCTGCCTTCGCGTACTACACCTGGGGCAACGGCGGCGGCTTTGTCGATGCCGACGGCAATTGGACGCTCAACAGCGCCGAGAACGTCGAGGCGATCAAGTTCGCGGTTGACCTCGTCAACAAGGGCTACACCAACCCCAACCCCGCCACCCAGACCCGCTATGACCTGCAGGATATGTTCGCTGCCGGCAAGCTGGCAATGTGCATCGCCCCTAACTCCATGCCCACCTACTGCGCCGACAAGGGCTCTACCGTGAACATGGCCACCGTCGGCATCCCCGCCAACGAGGGCAAGACCGGCGCCTCCGTCGGTGTCATGGACCGCGTAATGGCGTTCAAGGATGAGGCTGACCCCGATCAGGCCGCCCGTGACGAAGCCATCGGCAAGTTCCTGACCTTCTTCTATGATCCCGAGAACTATGTCGGCTGGGTCAGCATGGAGGGCTTCCTGCCCGCCGTCAACTCCGCGGTCGAGGCTCTCGTGGCCTCCGATCCCAGCTTTGAGGCATGGCTCAACGTCCTTGGCAGCTGCAAGTTCTATCCCTCCGCCAAGACCGAATGGGCAGACGTCAAGCAGGGCGTCATCGCCGCCGAGCAGGCCGCTCTGACCGGCGCCGACGTGCAGACCGAGCTGGACAAGCTCCAGACCCAGATCGCCGGCAAATAAGGCGCAGCTATTCAGACCTTTACCGGGGCCGGACCATGGTCCGACCCCGGTTCCTTTTCAAAGCACACCGGCTCACGGCGTTTTTTGAAAAGGACCGCGGAATAAACAGAAAAGAAGGGTGAGGCGTGAACAGAACTTTGGGGAAAAAGGTGGAGCCCTATATTTGGCTCCTGCCGAGCATTATTCTGATGGCGATCTTTGTGATATTCCCGATCGCCATCGTGTTAAAGCTGTCGTTCAGCGAGATATCCAAGGCCGGAACGGTCGGCGGCTTCGTGGGCTTTAAAAACTTTGCCGACGCCGTCTCCCTCCCCGCATTCAAGACGGTCATGCTCAATACTCTGTATTGGGTCATCTCCGTCGTCGGCCTGTCCACGCTTATCGGCTTCGTCGTGGCCATGGTGCTCAACCAGAAATTCCACGGGCGCAAGATAGCGAGAGCCATCGTCGTCTTCCCCTGGGCGACCTCGCTCGTCATCCAGGCCTCGGTCTGGAACTATATAATCAAGTATGAATACGGCAACCTGAACAATATCCTGCTCAATCTCGGCATCATCAAGGAAGCGATAAACTGGCGCGCCGCCTATCAGATAGAGTTCCTGTGGGAGTGCGGCGTGGGCATCTTCGTCACCATCCCCTTCGTCACCTTCTGCGTGCTCTCCGGACTGCAGTCAATCGACGGCTCGCTCTATGAGGCGGCCGATATCGACGGGGCGAGCTTCTGGGACAAGCTGTGGAACATAACCATCCCCCTCGTCAAGCCGTCGCTCACTGTGAGCACGGTGCTGAACATCATCTATGTCTTCAACTCCTTCCCGATCATCTATACCATGACCAAGGGCGCGCCGTCCAACAAGACGGACACGCTGGTGACATATCTGTACATGCTGAATTTCTATGACCGACAAAAAGGCCCGGCGACGGCGCTGTCGGTGATAGGCTTCCTTGTGCTCTGCGTCTGCGCCGGAATATACATGATAGGCGTGATGCGAAAGGAGGAAGACTGATGAAAACGCCCGCCTCCATCTCCAGGCAGAACCGCTCGGCGCTGACCCTCATGCTCGCGGCGCTCGTCGTCATCGGGATACTGCTGAGCCTGCCCGCCTATAAATTCTCCGCGAGCGTATATACCAAGAAATCCCCGAACACCTTTGTCGGAGATGAAAACTATATCGCCGCCCTCGCCGAGGTCAACGCCCTGGCCGACGAATACCGCGAAAACGGCTTTGATGTGACGCTCAACGAGAGCGTGACCGAGCGCACCAACTCCAAGGGCGAGACCACCTCGCTTATCACCTTCACGCTCGACGATACCTTCGAGAAGAACGGCTGGTCGTTTCTCGGCTCGGGGCTGAGCTCCTCATGGGTGCTGCTCGCGGCGCTGCTCTGTCTGGCGATGTCCGCCGCCTGCGCGCTCGCCGGCACGATACAGTCCATGGGGGACGCCTACAACCGCCTCGACGGCAGGTCGGCCTCCTTCCGCTCGGCCTCCTGCGCGCTCGCGCTTATCGCCCTGCTGCTCATCCCCGTGTTCTTCATGACGAACACCTATGCGCTCTCCCGCCGCGTCACGCTCTATACCGGCGGCGTCGTCACGGAGGGTCGGGAGGCCTTTTACGCCCTGCTCGACGCCTTCCTGTTCGACGGGCTCGCCGGGGACGGCGCCGAGGCCGCGCTCAGAGAGCTGAGCTTCAGCGTCACGCCCTTCACCTGGCTGACCCTGCCCTGCATATTCGCGATGCTCCTCGCCGGGATACAGCTCCGCCGCGGCACGATAGGGCACACGCTGATGCGCGGGCTGCTCTATGGCTTTGTGGTCGTGATGTGCCTCTTCGTTCTCTACCCCTACTATGTCATGCTCGTCACGGCCTTTCGCTCCAGCGCGGAGACCAACGACATGTATTTCCTGCATATCTTCCCGACCGAGTGGAAATTCAGCAACCTCAAGGACATCGTCTCCCGCGGCGTCCCCCGCTATCTGCTCAACTCCCTGCTCATCGCCGGCGGCGCGACGCTTATCGCCCTGCTCTGCGGCATCCCCGCGGCCTACGCCATGGCCCGCATGAAATTCAAGGGCAAAAAGCTCTTCCTGGGCTTCGTCATCATGAGCCAGATGTTCTCGCCCGTGGTGCTGCTTATAGGCATTTCGCAGCTGATAAGCACGCTCGGCCTCAACGACTCCATCCTCGGCCTGATGCTCATAAACGCGGCCTTCAACCAGGCCTTCGCAATCTGGCTGCTGCGCGGCACCTTCGTGTCCATCTCACCCGAGATGGAGCAGGCTGCCCGCATCGACGGCTGCACGACCATGGGCTCGCTGCTGCACGTGCTTCTGCCGATGGCGGCGCCCGGCATCGTCACAACGCTCATATTCATCTTCATAAACGCCTGGAATGAGTACACCATCTCCACTGTGCTCATCTCCACCGCCTCTAACCGGCCTATCACCGTCGGCATCACGCAGTTCTCGTCGTTCAACATGATAGAGTGGCAGTACCTCTTCGCGGCGTCTCTGCTCGCGACGATACCGGTCGTCATCCTGTTTTCCTGCATAGAAAAGCACCTGACCTCCGGCCTGACCTCCGGCGGCGTCAAGGGCTGAAAGACCGGGCGCGAAAAAGACACGATAAGAAAACCTGTCGTTCTGAGGCTGAAAGCCTCAAAACGACAGGTTTGTTTTATCTGTTCAGCCGCCAGTTCTCGTTCGGCTCCCAGCCGGGGAGTGGAAGGCGCTGCATCGCGCCGAAGATCTTGGATTTCATGTCCGGGTATTCGGTGCTCATCGTCCTGAGCAGCGTTTTTATCTCGTGGCGCTTGCTGCTCTTGTCCTGCGGACAGGGGTTCTCGACGACAGGCAGCTCCAGCTGCCCGGCAAGGGCACTGATCTTCTGCTCGCCTGCGTAGACTAGCGGGCGTATCTGGGTCACGCCGGAGCGGTCGAGATAGGTGACCGGGCGAAAGCAGCTCAGGCGGCCCTCAAACAGCAGGCTCATCATAAAGGTCTCCACCGCGTCGTCAAAGTGGTGGCCGAGGGCGAGCTTGCTTATGCCGCGCTGCGTGATGGCGTCGTTGAGCGCGCCGCGGCGCATTTTCGCGCAGAGGGAGCAGGGGTTCGGCTCCCTGCGCACGTCGAAGACGATCTCCTTGATGTCGGTCTTGAGACAGGTGTAGGGTATCTCAAGGCGCGCGCACAGCTCCGCGACCGGGGCGAAATCCATGCCCTCAAAGCCGAGCTCTACGGTGATCGCCTCCAGCTCAAAGGGGCTGGGGTAGAAGCTCTGCAGGTGCTTGAGCGCGAGCAGGAGCAGCAGACTGTCCTTCCCGCCGGAGACGCCGACGGCTATCCTGTCCTGCGCGGCTATCATGCTGTAGTCGTCCACGGCGCGGCGGACTGTGCCGGTAAATTCGTTCAGGGCGTTGTCCATAAAAAGACCTCGGAAAATTAAAAAATGATTTTAAGAAACTGCGAGATTTAGAGAGGAAAACGGAGCTTTAAAGAGATTTGAAAATCAGGATTAAATTCGGCGTTGACAGGCGGTTTTCCCTGTGGTATAAAGATAAAGCGCGTTTGGGGAATATTGTAACAACCAGCGCCTGAAATGTCAAAACATTTAATTCTATATGGAGGCACAGAATATGTCTACTACCATGGTAACCAAGGAATCCGTTACCCGCAAGTGGTACATCCTTGATGCGGCCGGCAAGCCCCTGGGCAAGACCGCTGCCCTCGCCGCCGATCTTCTCCGCGGCAAGCTCAAAACCGACTATACTCCCAACGTCGATTGCGGCGACTATGTCATCGTCATCAACGCCAGAGACGCGGTTCTCACCGGCAAGAAGCTCGAGCAGAAGTATTACCGCACGCACTCCGGCTATCCCGGCGGCCTGAAGGAGACTCAGTACAAGCACCTGATGGCGAACAAGCCCGAGCTTGCTGTGCGTCTCGCGGTGCGCGGAATGCTCCAGAAGAACACCATTGCCGAGTGGCAGCTCAAGCGCCTGAGAGTTTTCGCCGGCGCGGAGCACGATCACACAGCCCAGAAGCCCGAAGTCTGGGACCGCTAAGAGGAGGTAAAGGAATATGGCAACTTATAAGTGCAAAAAGCCCTATATGTACGGCACAGGACGCAGAAAGTCCTCCATCGCCCGCGTTCACCTCATCCCCAACGGGACCGGCGTCATCACCATCAACGGCCGCGATATCGACGACTACTTCGGTCTTGAGACCCTGAAGCTCATCGTGCGTCAGCCTCTGGTCACCACCGCCACCCTCGGCAAGGTAGACATCGAAGCCACCGTCACCGGCGGCGGCGTCTCCGGCCAGGCCGGCGCCGTGCGCCACGGCATCGCCCGCGCCCTGCTCGTCGTGGACGAGAGCAACCGCGCCGCCCTGAAGGCCGCCGGCTTCCTGACCCGCGACCCGAGAATGAAGGAGCGCAAGAAGTACGGCCTCAAGGCAGCCCGTAAGGCTCCCCAGTTCAGCAAGAGATAATCAGAGCTGTTTTTACAACAATATATGCTCAAAAACCCCGAAAAACAAGCGCTTTTCGGGGTTTTCCTTATGATTTGCTTTGTTGCCGTTTGGCCGCTTTTGTCCTGATTTGGCGCCTTTTGACCCTGTTTTTTTGAGTTAAAAATGGGGCAACCGGGCTTTTTCGAGGCGTTTTGAGTTAAAAAATGGGGCAACTTTTGCCCTCTGGGGGCCTCAAAATATGCTCTATAAGCCTCCCCTTTCGACCTCCGATTTGCCTCGTGATCCGTTTGTGCGACCTGTTATTATTTGTCCGAATCTGACCTAATAGAATATAGTTTACTGTACATAGCGCGTCTATCACGCCCATTCGCTGGGCCGGTAGACGCGCTTTTTTTATTTCCCGAACTCAATGGACTGGAGGTGTTTATTTGAAGCTATACGGAAAGAGCTGGGACTATAACGTCTGCGACTGCCGATATTGCCTTTACTGGAAAGGGCTGCGGAAGGGCTGCACTTATGAGGACGGCTGCTGCTGTGACGTACCGCAGACGCCTCCGTTATCAAAGGGCGCAACTCCGCCTCCCCATAAAGAGCCTGCCGCCGTCTCCGAGTGTGTCGGCTGTCCCTACGGTCGGGATTCTCCATGCATCGGCTGGTGTACGCTCAAGATATTCAAAGAGATGGGACGGTGGCTAAGGTGACGCTGGACTATTTCTACGGAGACCAGGCGGAGCAGTTTTCGTTTTACCGCATCCCCAAGGTGCTGTTCACGGATGAGCGTTTTCGGAATATCAGGGCCGAGGCTAAGCCTGTTGCCGGTGACGGAACCGCTTCCGATAAGCATCCAGTTGCTCCCGAACCGTACAAAGTTAAGCCTCCGGTTGATGCTGCAACAAAGAACTATCAGAAGTTTAAGAGTGATATTACAGCATGGTTTACTAAGGGCGAGACCTTGAAATACGATGCCGACTATCGTGGATGGCTTCGCACTCTTGTTCGTGGTGACTCCAGACAGTGTGGTGCGATTAACTGGCAAGATATTGGCATCCCCGCATATATTGCGGAAGAGCGTCTTTCTGACTTGGGATGTTACTATATCGACGATCAGAGTGCTCCTATAAATGTTGATAGAACCATTGTTTACATGGATAGAAGTTCTGAAAGCCGAGATGCGTTGATGGCGCTAAATGAGTTGAACTACGCAAAAGATTGGGATTTTGAGAGCGCAGCCTATTATCAGCAGAGATTGATTACTTGGTTGGAGCGCAGAAAAGCTGAAATCATTGAAAAAGTTACCGCTATCAAGCAAGGAGAAGATTCTCTCCCGGTATTAGAGTGGTGTCTTGCAATCCAGTATCTCAAGGCATGTATCTTGGGCCAAAAGGTTGATACGAGTTCTCCCTATAATGTGATTAAATCTCTGTTTATGGATTTCAAAAAAGATGATAGCATCAAGAGAGATACCCGTGAATGGAACGAGATGATTCAGTTCGTTCTCAACCACAAAGCTGATTTTGATAGTTCGCTGACTTTCTTAAGGCAGGCTTCCGCAACAACAATGGGTGCAGTCCACTTTGCTGTTGATCCCAGCACCAAATCATGTTATAGAACTGACGAGTTGGTACTTGCCGTTGAAAGGCTTATGGCTGCAGATTGGGACATTGAAGCACAGTTGCCCAGCAGCATTCCACAGAAGCATCTTCTGTATAACCCAGCGACACTGTTAAAGGCACTCTATCCCAGCGTTAAGAAAGCTATGGTCGCAGATACTCAAGAGGCAGCTACTGTAATTGGGAAACTTGAGGATTTTGTCGGGAAACTTACACAGAACAATCTTATTGATGCCCTCGCCGCAATTCAAGACCTGTTTTCTGTGTTCTCAGCCAACGGCATCATGGGTAGCACAGAATTGAAGGTTAAGTATGAGAAGCCACCTATTGAGACAGCTAAGGCTGTGATGAGCCATATCACAGTAATTGATGATGTAGCTTCTGCTTCTGCAGTAAAGCAGTTGACTGCCTATTCTGGTAACTCCCTTAATGTCTTGTACGGTTTCCTGCGTGATCTCCAGACGATTGCTCAAAAGGCCGACCAGGAATGTGCAAAAGCGCGAAAAGATATAGCCAATACAGGCGGTTTTGCCGGCACGGAAGAATTGTCTGAAGCTGCGTTGGCTTCTATGGAAGCACTTTATGCTCAGCTTGAGAATATGGAGGTGTACGAAAATGCTGCTAACTGAGACAATCAAAAACAGCACCTCCGCTATAAAAAAACGCCGCGCAACAATCGAAAGCAAGCAAAACGCTGAGACTTACGCCAAGGCGTTAGCACAATTGGCCCAGGCAACCGAGAGCATTAAACAAGCTTTGGATTGGACTACGGCTATGAAAGAAAGCGGAATTATCAGCACTCCGCTTTTGAATGGATCCACTCGTGGTGAATTGCTGGATTGTATCAACGATTGCGGCAACGGTATTTCTGAAATGCAGCTGACCTTGGAAACTGTTAGACTTCTAAAATCCAAGGGAGATGCGGTCGCAACGCAAATCGCAATTGTATGGCATGACGCTGCTCGAAAATACTCCGATGGGTCGAAAGGCTACTTGTCTATGATTGGCGGCCTGTCAAATGATCCCAAGCAAGCAAAGGAGCTGGCTGACAGCATTAATCAAACAGTTATTGGTGCACCATCCATTAAGGCAGTTAAGCGTTTGGTTTCTGATGTGAGTGATGCAAAGCGAATTGCAGATGAATTTTCTTTGAGTCCTGAGATTGAGCACTTCTTGAAGAAAGTTTCTTCTCAAGGGGCTACGCTCTTGGATGTAACACCAAATGTTTTGAAGTGGCTCAAAGAAAAAGGCCTAACAGGTAAAATTGCGATTCGATTTTGAGAGGCATACAGAATCAATCAAGGCCAATGGGGGCTTTCCTAATACCCCCATTGGCCTTACTCTTAGTTTGCAAGCCAACAGAATAAACCTTCGCTTGATAATTGCTCCAACAATGAGGTGTAGTCATCTGGAACATAGCAAGGTTCATTCTCACAAAGTATATATTGTGGAACGTCATCAATGTCTTTAGTTACAGCGTTCATTTGATTTACCAGTTCTGAAAGTGCACTGTTTATCTCTGTTTCTTCGTTGATGTCAATCCAGAATTGTGCACTATCATAATCGACAAGCGCCATGTTCAGCTCGACATGACCGTCATAGTATCCAATTGAAAACAGACCCCAATCCTGCTCTTTGGAACTATCCGCACGGATTTGGTTTATTTCAGGGCAAATGATGCGGGCAAATATATTCCAAAAAAGTTCTGCCTTTGTGAACTTGCCATATGAAATGTCACACAAATAGTTTTTATACCCATCCATACTTTTGATATATTCAACAAGTTCGCTAATGCAAGTGATTTCAGTGTATGATGTGTGATCTACTCCATTTTGAAAGCAATAATCGGAATCACTATCAAGATCGATGTATCCGCATTTGCTGAATAAGAATCCAGAACAGCGATTCAATATTACCACAACACCTGTTTGATTATAAATTACTTGCCGCCAATTCTCATTTTCAGATTGTAATAGAGTGGCCATCTCATCAGTGTTTTTAATTGCCTTCATTGCAGTTGCATTCTCCTCCTTGCTGTATCGCTCCAAATTTGCTCACCTATTATCAGTGACGAGGTCTGTTTTGTTCATGATAACTTCTATGTCAAATATGATGCTACTATTGTTCAATCAGACATGAAATTTACATAGTCTATAAGGGCTGAGAAGTCAACCTTTGTATTATAGTTCCATGAGATTCGGACAGCTTCAGCTATTCGTGCTTCATCCAACCCCATTGCTTTTAAAACATAGCTTGGAGCATGGCTGCCAGAATTACAAGCCGAGCCATTCGAGAACGCATAATCATCTTTTACTGCAAGAAAGATGCCTTCTGCATCAACTCCATGAAAACTGATGTTAACAGTTGAGGGCAAGCAGTATTTCTGGTCGCCATTCAAGGTGTAGTTTAGGCCGTTTACAGACTCTAAAAAACTTTGTTTGATCGCCTTACAGCGTTCCATGTGGGCATCAGCTTCCTTGTCACATAGCTCCGCTGCAAGGGCGAAACCTGCGACCAAAGCTACTGGTGTTGTACCGGGACGATACCCTCGTTCTTGCTGTCCGCCATACATAAGTTGCTTGACAGGGGGCCGCCTATATGTACAGTCCCGGCGCATGATAAAAGCCCCGACACCTTGAGGACCTCCAAGTTTGTGAGCTGTGATGCTGAGCATGTCATATTTTGCATTCCGTAGACTATCATTTAGCTTGCCAAAGCCTTGCGTAGCATCAACATGGAAATATGTTTTTGTTTTTGCCAATGCTGCGCCAATCTCTTCAATCGGCTGAATAATGCCTGTTTCGCTGTTAACATGCATCATAGAGACAAGCAATGTCTTATCAGTGACAAGGTTGAGAATCTGTTCTGGCTTAACTCGTCCGGAAGCATCTGGAGAAACAAAATCCACAACACAGCCTTTTTCCTGCAAATGCTTCATGGCCTCCAAAATAAACTTGTGCTCAATAGACGTCGTGATGAGATGATTGCGTCCACTCTCAATGGCATAATCAAGCAGGCCGAGAGTTGCCATATTATTGCTTTCAGTAGATCCGCTGGTGAAGAATACATCCGTGCTATCTACGGCCAAAATATCCGCAATCTTTTTCCTTGCCGAGGATACAATTTCCTTCGCCTCTGTGCCAAAAATGTGGGTTCGGCTATCCGCATTTCCATAATGAGAGCGATACACATCAATCATTCGCTCCAAGACCCTTTCATCGATTGGAGCAGAAGCGGTGTAGTCAAGATAAACAGCCATCATGCGTCCTCCTTTGGAAGTACAGACTTGAGAAGATCCGAACAGTTTTTTAGAACATCTCTTGTACTGTAATGATTGATACCCCTGTTCAAATGAAGCCTAAAATACTTTACTAAAGTCTTTTCGTCATCACCTAGGCCATCGTTGATGCAGCGTTGCCTAATGATAGCTTCGTAGATTTCGGAATACTCACCGGCGAAGGTGGACCAATCCATTTCAACATTGCTATCTGATAACGGGTCGATACCGCCGGGTACAGAAGCCTCGGCCAATGACCAGCAAAGTGCCCAACGGCAAAGAACGTTCCAGTTTTGTACGCCAGTTCTTGCCTTGATGCGAATAAGTCTATCCTTTTCGGGTTGAGATAATTTAAAATGCTTTACAATCACAAATTACACCTCCCCAAAATAGCCGTGAACAATGGATGTACACTGCTCTTCTTCGCGGTAGAGAAGAGTATAATAATCCACTACATTATCACGAACTAGATCGAGGTAGCGGCCATATACCTCTTCGTCAGTAGAAAGTACCATTACTTGTGAACTTGCTGCTGGTAAATACTTGGTTACAAAGTTAGCTCTATGAGAAGAATCCAAACGAGCCATAGGCGTGTCAATGACAACGGGTGCTTTATAACCGGAAGTCAAAGCCAGGGCCCAAACGATAGCAACTGCAAACATTTGCTGTTCACCGGCAGAAAGCTGGCTCTTCAATAGTTCGTTGCCATCAAAATCAAGAATTGTAACATCTAGAGTGTCGGGATCAATTTGAATTTCGCTTACCAAGGAATTCTTTTCGACAAGTTCACGAAAGCAGTTCGTCGCCGTGCTGGACAACTTTGCAACCTTCTCACGCTGAAGGCGAACTTTAAACTCGCTTAGAACTTGGATAGACATAGCGGCATACTTTACCATACGAGCATTATCATCATTCGCATGTTCTTTTTCAGCAATCGTTTTAATCAACTGAATGCGCTTTGATACGAGCATGTCACGTTGACGCTTTAAGCTTTCTATGGCATCTAGTTGGCGCTGATATTCTGCATCTGCAAGAGCTTTTTCGGTTTCGATAGATTTCAGCGCATCGAAAAGTTGCATAGCCAATGTCTTTTCATCTGCAGCACCCAAGTGTGCATCAAGGCTCATCAATTCACTTTCTTGGGCATCAACATGATTAACGAGGGTATCAATCCGCTGAGTGATGTTCTGAAACACTTCTGCGATTAGCCTCTGATAAAGCATCATGCTCGTCGCAGACATAAGGCCGGCGGTAGTATTCTTGAAAGTAATCAGATAGATATACAATTAAAATATATCACGGGCGGGCAAAAGATACAAGCCCCCGCGCCGCCATTCGGAGGCGCGGGGGCTTAGATTATGGGCAAAGTCATTCAGAGCTTGTCAAGGAAAGGGCGGCGCCCCGGCTTGCGCCCGAGACTGCGCTCCGGTCGAGAACCTGAGCGGAGCCGACCGTATGGCGCGTCAGCGCGTCGCGTTATACTTTTCTATGGCGTGGGCGAGCACGTCCATCGCGCGCTCGAGATCCTCCTGCTTGAGCACGTAGGCCATGCGGACTTCGTTTTTCCCCTTGCCGGGCGTGGCGTAAAACGGCTCGCCGCAGGCGAACATCACTGTGTCGCCATTATCGGAGAACTCGTTGAGCAGCCAGTGCTGGAAGGCGTCCGCGTCGTCCACGGGCAGGGCGGCCATAACATAGAAGGCGCCCTTCGGCTCCTCGCAGACGACGCCCGGTATCGCCTTCAGCTTCGCCATGAGCGCGTCGCGGCGGCGCTTATACTCATCGCGAACCTCGGCGAAATAGCCGGTGCCGACGGAGTAGAGTGCGGCGGAGGCGAGCTGGTCGACCGTGGCGGCGCAGAGACGGCACTGGCACCATTTCATTGCCTGCGCCATAAAGGCGGTGTTTCTGGATATCAGCAGGCCTATGCGCGCCCCGCAGGCGGAAAAGCGCTTGGACACGGAGTCTATGACGATGACGTTGTCCTCGTAGCCGCTGTATTGCAGCGCACTCTCGAGCGGCTCCCCGCCGTACACAAATTCGCGGTAGACCTCGTCGCAGATGATGAACAGCCCGTGCTCCCTGGCGATATCAAGCATCAGCTTCAGCTCATCCGGCGTGAGCACTGCGCCGGTGGGGTTGCCGGGGTTGGTCATGAGGATGGCACGGGTATGCTCGTTTATACAGGCCTCGACCCGCTCGCGCACGGCAAAGCGGTAGCCCTCCTCGGGGCAGGTGGTCACGGGGCGTATCGTCGCGCCCGCAAGAGTGACAGAGGTGTGGTAGTTGGGATAAAAGGGCTCGGGGATGACGATCTCGTCCCCGTCGTCGAGCAGGCAGGCCAGGGTCATCTGCAGCGCCTCGCTGCCGCCGGTGGCGACAAGGATCTCCTCGCGGGACAGCTTCACGCCGATGTTCGCGTAGTAGCCGCGCACCGCGTCCTGTAGCTCGGGTATGCCGGCGGAGGGCGCGTAGGCGACGACGGGCTGGTCGAAGGTCTTCAGCGCGCGGTAAAAGGGCTCGGGCGTCTTGATATCGGGCTGCCCGATGTTCAGATGGTATATATTCATGCCGCGGCTCACGGCGTCCGCCGCTTCCCCGTTGAATTTGCGCATGGGCGAGAGGCCGCAGCGCTCCATTTTGGACGAGAATTTCATAATGAATCCCCCTTGCTTCAGAATAGGAAAAACGAACTGCAATTACAGAATAATTATTATTTATACCACAAAGCGCCCGCGCATTCAATAGTTGAAGAAAAAATCCGGCATATTGGCTCTGCGGTGTAAATAGATATGACCCAATCGTGGAAAAAGAAAAAGCTCCGCGGCGGCAGTTTTCGAATTTAGCGGGCTATGGAGCCGGAGCCCGTAGGGCGGAGGCGGAAAAGCCCGCTAAATTCGGGCGCCG
>JAYFNM010000048.1:0-18152 GCA_034933465.1 Oscillospiraceae bacterium
GGTCTTGCAATCGTCCCGGCTTTATGCTAATATAATCGGGCGGCGGGAAATACCTCCGCCATTTCCGGGTGTAGCGCAGTTGGTAGCGCGCTTGAATGGGGTTCAAGAGGCCGCTAGTTCGAATCTAGTCACTCGGACCAACAAGAAAGACAGGCTTTTGCCTGTCTTTCTTGCTCTCTCTTGAAATTATGATAACGGCGCATTGCGCCGTTGCCAACGGATAGCTTATGGGCAACGTTGCCTGAAATCAGATGCGTATACTGTTTTAATTGGGGAAGGGGCGTGGAACAAAAAAAGCACGCCCTTTCTTGTTATGTTTTGCGTTTTGGTATATAATCAAAATGTCAAAGTGAGGTGATTGCAACGGTTGATACCATATATTCGATTGGATATTCCGGTTTTTTGATAAATGATTTTATATGCGCACTACAGGCAAATCAAATATCACTTCTTGTTGACGTCCGCAGTCAACCATATTCTCAGCACTTTCCCGACTATAACAAAGACAGTCTCGCGAAAACATTGGGGCTTTCCGGAATATACTATCGCAATTATGCCAAAGAATTTGGCGCGAGGCAGGAAGATCGCAAATACTACTCGAAAGAGGGATTTTTGGATTTTGAACTGTTTGCTAAATCCCCGCTCTTTTTAGGCGGCTATGAAAAGCTGGTTAGCAGCATGAAACAGAAGTATCATTTTGCGTTGATGTGTGCTGAAAAAGATCCGTTTAATTGTCATCGAGCTATATTAGTTTCACGAGCATTTCACGACGCTGGATACAACGTGATACACCTTTTACCTAACAACAAAAAAACGACACAGGAAGAAATAGAGTCTCGATTGCTTGATAAGTATTTTCCAAACAGAGATCAATTAACTTTATTTGGCGATTCACTTGACGAGGGCAACTATTTACTGCAAGCCTATAGAAACCGAAACGCTGAAATTGGCTACTCAATCGAGGAGGAAGGAAAGTGACATTATTTACTATTGGATTTACCAAGAAAACAGCTAAACAGTTTTTTGAACTACTCAGAAAAAACAATATGGAAATCTTGTTGGATATCCGCTTAAACAACAAATCACAATTAGCGGGTTTTTCAAAAGGGGATGATCTTCAATTTTTTTTACCTGAATTATGTCATTGTGATTACCTGCACTGCCTTGAGTTTGCACCAACAAAAGAAATTTTAGATGCTTATAAAAAGAAGCAGCTATCATGGAATGAGTACGAGAGCCAGTATACTGCCCTTATCAAAAAACGGGCGAAATACCTTG
Source organism: Oscillospiraceae bacterium (assembly GCA_034933465.1). GTDB lineage: Bacteria > Bacillota > Clostridia > Oscillospirales > Oscillospiraceae > Limivicinus. The sequence goes on from JAYFNM010000048.1 coordinate 1,279, forward strand.
AGTTTTACAACCGTTTTGAAAATTATTCGAACGTTTGTTTGCTGTGCAGTGAACCAGCTCCTGAACAATGTCATCGAAGATTACTTGCTGAAATGATAGCTGACACTGCCCCCCGGCGAATAGAGATAAAACATATTTGAGGAGGAGCTATGCATGAACAATGCAGTTGAAGTTGCGGTTCTAACAAAGTCATCAAAAAGAGGCGGATACTGTGTTTCCGGTGTCAACATCGGAAGCGGCGAATGGATTCGACTTGTTTCGAGCGATGTGGAAAAGCATGGCGCTTTAACTGCCCAAAACATGTATTGTCTGGATGGCAGTGTGTGTCAAGTATTGGACGTAGTACAGGTTCCAGTATTACGACCAGCGCCGATTGCCTATCAACCAGAAAACATGCTTATCGATGAGAATAAATACTGGAAAAAGGTTGGCTGCTTATCCGTAGATGATCTGTTGGCTCTGCATCCGGCAGAGAATCACCTCACTCTATTAGGGAACAAATATCCGTATATTACTATTGAGAAAATTGCGACAGTCGGCCGCTCACTAATATTGGTTGAAGTACACAATCTGGTAATCACACATCCTGATGAGAGCAGAACAAGAGCAAGCTTCATGTATGGTTCTACTCCCTACAGCAGAATGCCTGTGACCGATTTGGATTATCGTCATTCTGACGCAAGCATTGATACGGCTGTTATAGTTATGAGTTTGCCCGACGTGCCCTACTATGAACGACGTTTCTATAAGTTCGTTTCAAAAGTATTTCCGCTTTAATTTGGCGCGTTCTAAAAAGGTCTTTTGAGCAAAGCCGAAGGATCTTTCCCGACAACGCCGGATTCCGGTATGTGGGGAAAGGGTGCTTCGGCTTTTCGCCTCGGGGGGCCGGGCTTTTTTGCGCCTGTTTTATGTATCGCCGCCGAGATAGGCGCGGCGGACGGCGTCGCTTGCGGCGAGCTCCGCGCCGGTGCCGCTGAGGGTGATGGCGCCGGTCTCCATGACATAGGCCCGGTCTGCCACCGACAGAGCCATCTGGGCGTTCTGCTCGACCAGCAGGATGGTCGTCCCGCCGCGGTGGAGCCGCTGTATAATGTCGAATATCTGCTCGACCAGTATCGGCGCGAGACCCATGGAGGGCTCGTCGAGCATCAGCAGCTTCGGGCGGCTCATCAGCGCGCGGCCTATGGCCAGCATCTGCTGCTCGCCGCCGGAGAGCGTCCCCGCTATCTGCCTTCCGCGCTCCTTCAAACGCGGGAACTGCGCGTACACCTTCTCAAGATCCGCCTCCACGCCGGAGGCGCTCTGCGTATACGCGCCCATCTCCAGATTCTCCCGCACGCTCATTTGCAGGAAGATGCGCCGCCCCTCGGGCACCTGCGCAAGTCCCCTCTCGACTATCCTGTGGGAGGGCAGGCGGTCTATCCGCTCGCCGCAGAACTCTATTTCGCCCGTCCGCGAGCGGAGCAGGCCGGAAACGGTCTGCAAGGTCGTGGATTTCCCGGCTCCGTTCGCGCCGATGAGGGTGACTATCTCCCCCTCGTTCACCTCGAAGGAGACGCCCTTTATGGCGTGAATAGCGCCGTAATACACATTGATGTTGTCCACCTTAAGTATCTGCGCCATGTCTCACGCCTCCTTTTTCCGGCCGAGATAGGCCTCTATGACCACCGGGTCGGACTGTATCGCCTCGGGGCTGCCCTTGGCGATGACCCGGCCGAAATTCAGCACGCAGATGCCCTCGCAGATGCCCATGACGAGATTCATGTCGTGCTCGATGAGCAGGACGGCTATCTGGAAGGTGTCGCGTATCCTTATGATGTTCTCCATGAGCTCCGCCGTCTCGGAGGGATTCATCCCCGCCGCGGGCTCGTCGAGCAGGAGGAGGCTCGGATTCGTCCCCAGCGCGCGGACGATCTCCAGCCGCCGCTGCGCCCCGTAGGGCAGCGAGCCGGCCTTCTTGCCGGCCATATCCTGCATGTCGAAGATGCTCAGCAGCTCGAGCGCGCGCTCGTGCGCGATGCGCTCCTGCTTCCAGTAGCCCGGCAGGCGCAGTATGCCGCTCGCCATGCCGTATTTTATCTGATTATGTAAACCAAGCTTGACGTTGTCCTCGACCGTGAGGTTTGAAAACAGGCGGATATTCTGAAAGGTACGGGCGATGCCCAGCCGGTTGACCTGCACGGTGCTCATGCCGTTGGTATCCTTCCCGTCGAGCAGTATCGTGCCGCGCGTCGGCTGATACACCTTGGTGAGCAGGTTGAAGACCGTGGTCTTGCCCGCGCCGTTGGGGCCGATGAGCCCGGCGATCTCCGTCCTGCCGATGGTGAGGTTCAGCTCGTCCACGGCGGTCAGGCCGCCGAAATCTATGCCGAGGCGGCGCAGCTCGAGCACCGGGGATTTGTCCAGATCCCGCTGGGGGATCAGCGCGTCGCTGGGCACGGGCACCAGCGGGCTCTCGTTTCTGGAATACAGTTTAGCCATTGGCTCTCTCCCCCCTCTCCCTGTGCGGGATGATCTTTGTGAGCAGCGCTTTTATCCGCGGGTCGTTCGTGACGAGCATCACGAGGATGAGGACTATCGCGTAGATGAGCATACGGTAGTCTGCAAAGCCGCGCAGCGCCTCCGGCAGCACCGTCAGCACCGCCGCGGCGACGATGGAGCCCCGGATATTGCCGAGGCCGCCGAGCACCACGAAGACGAGCACGAGGATGGAGGTGTTGAAATCGAACTTGCTCGCGATGAGGTTGGAGAAGTTCAGCCCGTAGAGCGCCCCGGCGGCTCCGGCGAGCGCGGCGGAGGTCACGAAGGCCATGAGCTTGTATTTCGTGACGTTTATGCCCACGGACTCGGCCGCGATGCGGTTGTCGCGCAGCGCCATTATGGCTCTGCCGGAGCGGCTGTGCACGAGGTTCAAAACGACGACGAGCGTTATCATTATCAGCGCGAAGCCCGCGGTAAAGCTCGCTATGGCCACGGTGCCGGTCGCGCCCTGCGCGCCCTTTACGAGCACCTGCCCCCCCTCGGCGAGGCCGAGATCGCCGGCGCTCTTCGCGCCGGAGGCGTTGAAAACAATGTGCAGGCCGTTTGCGTCATGCCCGATTATCAGGCAGTTGATGAGCTCCTTGATTATCTCGCCGAAGGCCAGCGTCACGATGGCGAGGTAGTCGCCGCGCAGGCGCAGGACGGGGACGCCGACTATCGCCCCGGCGGCGGCCGCGCAGAGCGCGCCCACGGCGAGCGCGACGGCGAGGCGAAGCGCGTTCGAGGGAATGGCGCTTTGCAGGCTCATGGCCGCGACTATCCCGGAGAAGGCGCCGACGCTCATGAACCCGGCGTGGCCGAGGCTCAGCTCGCCCAGAATGCCGACGGTCAGGTTCAGGGACACGGCCATAACTATATAGCAGCAGATGGGCACGAGCTGCCCTGTGAAGGACCGGCTTAGAGCGCCCTGCCCCTTCAGCGCGCTTATTATCACGAAGGCTGCGATCACGCCGAGATAGGTGGCGAGGTCGGTCTTCGCGGTCTTTTTCAGTCTTGATATTTTTCCCATGTCCCCGCCTCAGACTTTCTCCGGCACATATTTGCCGAGCAGACCCGCCGGACGCACCAGCAGGACGATTATCAGCACGGCGAACACGATGGAGTTTGCGAGCTGTGTGGAGATATAGGCCTTGGCCATGGACTCGATGAGGCCGAGGAGGATGCCGCCGAGAAAGGCGCCGGGTATCGAGCCGATGCCGCCGAACACCGCGGCGGTGAAGGCCTTGATGCCGGGCATGGAGCCGGTGGTCGGCATGAGGGAGGTATAGGACGAGCAGAGCAGCACGCCCGCTATGGCCGCGAGCGCGGAGCCGATGGCGAAGGTGACGGAGATGGTGCGGTTGACGTTTATGCCCATGAGCTGCGCCGCGCCCTTGTCCTCGGAGCAGGCGCGCATGGCCTTGCCCATTTTGCTTTTTCCCGTAAACAGCGTCAGCCCCGCCATTATCACGAGGCACGCGGCCACCGTCAGCAGCGACACATAGGACACCGAGAGCCGCCCGTCAAAGAGCTTTATCGCGCCGGAGACTATCGGAGTATAGACCTTGGGGTTTGCCCCGAAGATGAGCAGGGCGGAGTTTTGCAGCAGATAGCTCACGCCGATGGCTGTTATCAGCACCGCGAGCGACGGCGCGGCGCGCAGCGGCCTGTAGGCCAGCCCCTCTATGACGACGCCGAGCACCGTGCACGCCAGCATCGCCAGCGGCAGCGCGAGCCACCACGGCAGCCCCAGCGAGCTCATCGCGAGCAGCGACACATAGCCGCCGACCATGATAACGTCGCCATGCGCGAAATTGAGCATCTTCGCGATACCGTATACCATGGTGTAACCCAGCGCGATGATGGCGTACACGCTGCCGAGGCTGACGCCGCTTATTAAGTAGGAGAGAAATTCCATATTGATGCTACCTCGATATCGATTTTTCCGGCCTCCGCCGAAGGGGGGCAAAACGCGCCGCAACAGCCGGGGTTTGCCCCGGCAGCCGCGCGTGTGACAGCTCGCCCTGAACTCAGGCGGTCACGTACTCGCCGTCCTTGATGACGACGGCGGTGGGCATTTTGCTGACCTCGCCCTTGGCGCTCCATGTCATGCCGCTGCCGGTCAGACCATCGACGCTGATGGTCGGGAAGACGCTGACCAGCGCCTCGCAGATATCGGCGGAGGACATGTCGGCGGTGCAGCCGGCGGCCTCAAGGGCGGTCTTCAGCGCGTAGACGCAGTCGTAGCCGTCGGCCGCGAACTGGTTGGGCTTCTCGCCGTAGAGCGTCTCATACTGAGAGACGAAGCTCTTGGTCATTTCGTCCTGCGCGTCGGCCGAGAACGGGGTCAGCACCATGACGCCCTCGGCAAGCGAGGCGTCGAAGCCCTCGAGGTTCAGGATGCCATCCATGCCGTCCACGCCGAAGAAGGTCGGCGCATAGCCCATGGCGTTGGCCTGCGAGAGGATGACGGAGGCGGGCTGATAGTAGATGGGCAGGAAGATGAGGTCTGCCCCGGCCGACTGCGCCGCGGTGAGCTGGACGGAGAAGTCTGTGGAGGTGTCCTTGGTGAAGGTGCCCTCATAGACGACCTCGAGCTTCTGGTTGGCCGCCTCGGCGACAAAGGTGTCGCGGATGCCCTGGGAATACGCGTCGTCATTGCGGTAGATGACGGCCACCTTGCTCTCGGGCATGTTCGCGCCGATATAGGTGGCGGAGCCGGTGCCCTGGTTGGGGTCGGTGAAACAGAGCTGGAACATGTTGTCCTTGCCGGAGGTCACGTCTGTGGAGGAGGCGGAGGGGGTCAGCGCAAAGACGCGGTCCTCAAAGACCTTCGCCGAGACGGAGATGGCGGAGCCCGTGGTGACAGGTCCGACCAGCGCCTGCATACCCCAGTCCATGAGCTGGTTGTAGGCGTTGACGGCGGTCTCGCCGTCGGCCACGTCGTCCTCGAACTTGAACTCCACCTGCGCGCCCGCGATGCCGCCGGCGGCGTTTATCTCGTCAACCGCGATCTGCGCACCGTTCATGACGGCCTGTCCGTAGATGGCGGCGTCGCCGGTGACAGGGCCGATGCCGCCGAACTTGAAGCTTGCGTCGGACACGGCGGCCTCGGCCGTCGCCTCGGCGGGGGGCTCGGTGGCCGTCGCCGTCGCGGCGGAGCTGCCGCAGCCGGCCATGAGGCAGACGCACACGGCCATTACCATTACGAGAGAGATGAGCTTTTTCATTTTGTTCTCCTTGAAGAAATATTTATACAAAAAATCTGCCCCGACCAAAATGGCCGGGGCAGATTTGAAGTATACCTGGTCAAATCATTGCACCAATTCCATATCTGGTCGCGCCGGATACAAAGAGCCGCTAAGTATGACGATAACGCTGATAATGCGTATAATTATCAGGCGCAGGACAGCAAAAATGGACACTGCAAAAGCAGTGTCCAGAGTAAGCAGGAGGGCGCTATTGTCGGCGGGGCGGGAAGAGCGCGCGCAGAAAGACTCATTCGCGGCAGCGCATGAGCGGCAATCATCAGTGCGGTTTTCAAAACGGTTCGACATTTCTTCGCGTCTCCCTTCCGAGCGTTGTCCGTAATTTAGCACCCGGAGCGCGCAAAGTCAATGGATAAAATTTTTTTCCGCGATTTAAACAGATGTTGCAGTGCATTGTTACATATTTTGTAAAAAGCTCACAAAATTTTTCCAGCATTATCCAGCGCTGTCCCGTGTCGCGGCGCGGCTCTGTCGTCAAGCCTCCGGCTCCCAGGGGAGCTCCACATAGGTCGGCTCATGGCCGAGCGCGGGGAGGACGCGGTCTATCAGGTCGTCGGTGGATATGCGCAGGGACGAGGTGTTGAGGCAGGGGTGGCAGCCGAAATACTGTTCGCTGAGCAGGTCGCGGTCTATCAGCAGCCGCACCGCGCCCTCCCTGTCGTTCATCAGCCCGAGCACGCTGACCGAGCCGGGCTGTATGTCGAGGTATTTCTCCATATGCTCCGCGTCCGCGAAGGACAGGCGGGAGACGCCTATCTGCTTGGACAGGAGCTTCGTCTTGAAGGGCTTGCTGCCCGGCATGGCGAGCAGGTAAAAATCCGTCTGCTGACGGTTGCAGAGAAACAGGTTCTTGCATATCGGGCAGCCGAGCACCGTCTCCACCTCCTTGCAGCACTCGATGCTGTCGGCGTGCTCATGGTCAACGCGGCAATAGGCCACGGCGAGGCTGTCGAGCAGCGCGTAACAGCGCGCCTCCTTGTCCTCGCGACCTGCGGCGCCGCCGGAATAGAGCTTCTTATCAACGTACATTTTCTACCTCTTGTTGGAGGGCAGCCAGATGCGCTGCTCCTCCGCTTTTTTTATGAGTTCATCCCGAAAATCCGGGTGCGCGAGCGATATCAGCGCGGCCGAGCGTTCCCAGGCGCTCATCCCGGCGAGATTCACCGCGCCGTACTCCGTGACGATGTAATAGGCCTGACTGCGCGGTGTCGTGACGATGTCGCCGTCAAAATGCGGCGCTATGCGCGAACGGACGACGCCGTCCCTGTCCGTATAAGTCGAGCTCATGCAGAGGAAGGCCTTCCCGCCCTTTGACATGCTCGCGCCCGTCACAAAGTCGAGCTGACCGCCCGTCCCGCTTATCTGCCTGAGACCGGCGCTCTCCGAGCAGACCTGCCCGTACAGATCGACGCTGAGGCAGCCGTTTATGGAGATCATTTTCTCGTTTTGGGCGATAACATAGGGGTCGTTGACATAGCTCAGCGGGCGGCCGTCTATATCCGGGTTCTCATCCAGCCAGTCGTACAGCGCTCTCGAGCCTATCGCAAGGCCGAGCACGCCCCTGCCCTGATGCAGCGTCTTGCGCCGGTTCGTAAGCTTGCCCGCCTTGAACATCGCAAGGTAGCCGTCGGAGCAGAGCTCCGTGTGCATACCGATATCCTTCAGCTCGGAGTCGGCGATAAGCGTCCCCAGCGCGTTGGGCATACCGCCTATGCCGAGCTGTACCGTCGCTCCGTCGCTGATGAAGGGGAAGATGTGCCGCGCTATGAGCAGGTCAGTCTCGGACGGCGCGGGCGAGCGCATCTCCCAGAGCGGTCTGTAGCCCGCCTCCACGACGCGATCAACCCGAGAGATATGGACGCGGTTGTCCTCGCCGCAGATGCGCGGCAGCGCCTCGTTCACCTCTATGACGACCTTCTCCGCGCTGTCGATGATGGCGCCGGAGAGGCCGAGCGAGCCGGAGAGGTTGAAGTATCCGTCCGCGTCCATCGGCGAAGCGGAGACCATCGCGACGTTCACCGTCAGGAAATTCTTATAGTACCACGCCAGATTGCGAAAGAGCATCGGCGTGAAGAAGCAGCGGCCTCTGTCGCACATTTTTCGCTCATAGCCGGAGCAGTGCCAGGTGTTGTACACGAAATGCTCCATCTCGCCGTCGCACTCCATAACCTGCACGGGGCCGGGTATCAGATTGCCCCTGACCTTGACCCGGTGCAGCTCGTCGCGCCGGGCGGCGAGCGCCGCGTCGAGCGAGGCGGGAAAGGCGTTGTTCGAGGCGTAATCCACCCAGTCGCCGCTTTTGACCAGCCGCACCGCCTCTTCGGCGGAGCAGAGCTTTGCCCTGTATTGATCCTGCACGTTCATACTGTCACCCACAAACAAAAATTTTCCCTTATTATAACATCCACCGCGCCGCATTTACACAGAAAATTCAAAAAAAGCAGCGACCCTTTCGGGTCGCTGTTTCAATGAATTTGCGTTTTGTCGCGGATCAGGGCGGAGAAGGATCAGGCCTTCTGAGCCTTTTTCCTGGACAGGACTTCGATGCCCTGGATAACCAGCATGACAGCGAGAACTATCAGGCCGATGCACCAGATGAGCTGGAAGTAATCGCCCCATGCGGCGGCCTTGTCTGCGACCATACCGAGGATGAGCTTGAACTTGCCGATAACGGTCAGGCACAGAGAGCTCAGGGTGGCGGCGAGCATGAAGATCATGGGGATGAAGAACATCTTGTTGTTCTTGCCGACCTGTCCGAGCCAAGTGGCCACGGCCAGCATTGCGATACCGGCGAGCAACTGGTTGGCGGCGCCGAACACGCCCCAGATCTGGTTGAGCTTCAGGAAGCCGATGCCGCAGCCGACGACGACCATCAGCAGGGTGGCGACCAGAGGACTGGAGAAGAACTTGCGCACGCCAGTCAGGTCGGCGCGGGTCTTTCCTTCGGGAACAAACAGCTCAGCGAACATGTAGCGGGAAAGACGGGTGGCGGAGTCCAGAGAGGTCAGCGCGAAGACGGAGACAGCCAGAGTCAGCAGGGTGTAGATCAGGCCGTAGGACTTCTCGCCGACGAAGGACGCGACCATGGTGGCAATACCACCGGCAAAGATGGTGGGAGGCGCAGCAAGGGAGAACTTGAGGCCGTCGCCGACCTGAGTCCACACAACGCCGACAGCGATCAGGGATATGACAGCCAGGGCAGACTCGATGATCATGGCGCCGTAGCCGATGACCTTGGCGTCCTTCTCGGAGTTGAGCTGCTTGGAGGTCGTGCCGGAGCCTATCAGAGAGTGGAAGCCGGAGACAGCGCCGCAGGCGACGGTGATGAACAGCGTCGGGAACAGCATGTTGCCGTTGGCGAGCTTCCAGCTGGTGAAGGCGGGCAGCTCGACGGTGGCAGCGCCGGCGAAGGTAGCGCCGACAATGCCGATGATGGCGATGATCATCATGCCGTAGAGCAGGAAGGAGCTCAGGTAGTCGCGCGGCTGCAGCAGCATCCAGACAGGCAGCAGAGACGCGACGGTGATGTATACTGCGATGAAGAGAACCCAGAAGGTACGACCCGCGTTGATACCGAAGTTCAGGCCGGCAAAGACTATCAGGACGATGCCGATGATGCCGACGATGGTCGCGGGGCCGACCTTGCAGTTCTTGCGGTACACGAAGTAGCCGAAGATGAAGGCGATGACGATGAACAGCAGAGAGGTGGTCGCCGTGGAGGCGTTCGCGGTGACGGTACCGGTCGTGAACACGCCGCCCGCTTCTGCCGCGTCGGACATGAAGGTGCTCGCAACGACGGAGGTGAAGGACGCGACCACGAGGATCAGAACCAGCAGCGCAAAGATGGTGAACAGTCTCTGAGCCTTGACGCCCATGCTGTCCTTGATGACCTCGCCGATGGAGCCGCCGTTGTGGCGGATAGAGGCGAACAGGGCGCCGAAGTCATGCATTGCGCCGAAGAAGATGCCGCCGACGACAACCCACAGGAAAACGGGAACCCAGCCGAAGACTGCGGCCTGGATAGGTCCGTTAATGGGGCCCGCACCGGCGATGGATGAGAAATGGTGGCCCATCAGGACGGCGGGGTTGGCAGGAACGAAGTCCTTTCCGTCGTAACTGGTGTGCGCGGGGGTCTCACGGGTAGCATCGACACCCCACTGTTTTGCCAGCCAGCTGCCATAGAAAATGTAGCCCAGCGCCAGCAGAACGATCGCGATGACAAGAATTAGTAATGCGCTCACACTTTTCACTCCTTATAAAAAATGTTGGTTTATAAGTATTCGCGTCAGGCCTCTTACCTCCTGGCAGCAAATAACTTTTCAATGAAAGCGGTCAGGTCGCGCCCTGCCCGGTTGGTATAGGTCTTCTGCTCGCCGAGATCCACCGCGGCCGTGAGCAGGTTGGAAAACCCGTGCAGGGAAAGCTTATAGCTCTTGGAAAACTCTCTCTTGCAGACGGCTGCCCTTGTCTCGTCGTCAAAGCCGTCGGCCACAAAAACCGCCTTGATGTTTGTGTACTGGTGCTCCTTGTGTGGCCTGACTCTCGGCAGCCCGTCGGCCAGCGCATAGTCGATGCAGCGCCGGGCAAGCTCCGCATCAAAGGACGGCGCCGAAAATATGTACGCGTACTCGTTGGTCTCGTTTCCCCAGATGGGGATGCTCTTGCTTATCCAATATTTCTCGTTTCTCGAGAAATAATCCGCCCGGAACTCGAGCGGCACGCCCTCCGCGCTCTCGGGAGGGACGATGTTGTAATAAGCGCTGTATGAATCCCTGAGCACTTCAATAAACTCAGGCCGTTCAATCAGCATTGCGTCTCCTCCTAAAAATGAACAAATTATGACTTGATGTTAATATACCGCTAATTGTGAAAAAATTCAATAGCTATTTTCGCAAATATTTTATGTTCCGTCGTCAAAACGGCTAACGTATCTTGAAAAACATCACATTTTCAGGCAATCATCACATCATGCCCTCTATTGTCCGAAAAAAAGCTAACTTTTTTAATGAAATGAAAATTTTAAGATATTAATTGTTTATTGCGTTTACATCTTTGGCGCTTTGTTGTATTATGGGTAGGCCGTCCGGATGATGGGGCGGCATATACGAAAATGAGGTCGAATTATATGAACTTTACCTACTGCGTTCCGTGTCTGCTGGGTCTTGAGGGTCCCATCGCGGACGAGCTGAGGCGGCTCGGGCTCGAGAATGTCGCGGCGGAAAACGGGCGCGTTTATTTTACCGGCGGCGAGAGCGCCGCGGCCGCGGCGAACATCAACCTCCGCATCGGCGAGCGCGTGCTCATCGAGCTCGGCAAATTCCAGGCCTTGAGCTTCGACGAGCTCTTCGAGCGCACCAAGGCGCTGCCCTGGGAGCAGCTGATACCGAAGGACGGCGCCTTCCCCGTCAAGGGCTACAGCCTCAATTCCAAGCTGTTTTCCGTGTCCGACTGCCAGAGCATTATAAAAAAAGCCATAGTCGAGCGGCTGAAAAGCCGCTACGGCATCGAGTGGTTCTCCGAGACGGGGCCGCTCTACCAGGTGCAGTTTTCAATAATGAAGGATCAGGTCTCCCTCTGCATAGACACCACCGGCGACGGCCTGCACAAGCGCGGCTACCGCCCGGCTCACAACGCGGCTCCTCTGAAGGAGACGCTCGCCGCGGCGATGGTGTACCTGTCCAGATACCGCGGGAGAGACGATTTCTGCGACCCCTTCTGCGGCAGCGGCACCATCCCCATTGAGGCCGCCCTCATCGCGAAAAACCGCGCGCCCGGACTGTACCGCGACTTCTCGGCGATGAAGTGGGCGGGCTTCGGCGGCGATATCTGGACGGACGCCCGCGAGGCCGCGCGCGCGAGGGAATACGCCGGAAGCTATAACATCCTCGGCTCCGATATAGACCCGAAGGCCGTCGAGATGGCGCAGGAAAACGCGAGGCGCGCCGGCGTGGACGACGTCGTCCGCTTCGAAACGGCGGACGCCCTGCAATTCAAGCGCGTCACGGAGCGCGGCGTCATCGTCACGAATCCGCCCTACGGCGAGCGGATAATGGAAAAGCAGGAGGCCGAGGCGCTCTATCGCGGCTTCGGCGCGGCCTATCGCGTAAGCGAGAACTGGCAGCTCTACCTCCTCTCCTCCCACACCGAGTTTGAGCGCAGCTTCGGCGCGCAGGCGGATAAAAAGAGGAAGCTGTACAACGGCATGATAAAATGCGACCTGTTCATGTACCTGAAGCCGGGCAAAAAGTGAAGCATGGAGGAGAAGGAATGAAACACCTGTTTATTGTCAATCCCACCGCCGGAGGACGGGATCACACTGAGGAGGTGCGTGCAAAAGCCGCGGAGGCCTTCGGCCGCGGCGGCGGTCGGTTTGAAATATACGTCACGAAGGCGCGGATGGACGCGGCGGAGAAGATCAAGCTCGAGGCGCAGAGCGGCGAGCATATCCGCGTCTACGCCTGCGGCGGCGACGGCACCTTCAACGAGTGCGTCTGCGGCGCGGCCGGCCATGCCAACGTGGCCGTCTGCCCCTTTCCCACCGGCACCGGCAACGACTTTTGCCGGATGTTCGGCGGCGAGAAGGATCTCTACCGCGACATAGACGCGCTGCTCGCCGGTTGGGAGACGCCGATAGACCTTATCGACTGCAACGGCCGCTACAGCGCGAACATCTGCTCGGTCGGCATAGACGCCCGCATTGGCACAAGCGTGCATAAATACAGCAGGATCCCCGTCATCGGCGGGGCGACCGGCTATGTGGTGTCCACCGTCGTGAACGTCCTGCACGGCATTTCCAGGGAAATGCGCGTACGCTGCGGCTCCTTCAGCCAGAGCGGGGAGCACTCGATGGTCTGTATCTGCAACGGCCGCTTCTACGGCGGCGGCTTTAATCCCAGTCTTGAGGCGAGGCCGGACGACGGTATACTTGATTTTTATATTGTAAAGAAGGTATGCCTGCTGGAGTTTGCCCGGCTGATCGGGAAATACGCCAAGGGGCGCGCGGACGAGCTGCCGAAATACATAACGCATCTGCGCGGGCAGGAGATCGACATCGACTTCGACGGGGAAAACGTCATAAACGTTGACGGAGAGGCGCTATACTCCGACAAGGTGCGCATAAAGCTCATCCCAAAGGCTCTCAATCTCATAGTCCCGATGGGGCTCAGCTTCTTCGGCCCCCGGGCGCTGCAAAACTCGTAACAAAAAGTTAATAAAATTTTTTACATTTTTTTTGCTAAAGGGCTTGAATATTTTTGTAAGTGTGGTATTATAAGCACCGTTAGCACTCAGGAGATAAGAGTGCTAACGGTGCTGAATTTTCGTAAAAAAATATGGAGGTATAAATGTTATGAAACTTAGTCCATTGGCTGACAGAGTCGTTCTCAAGCAGAACGCGGCCGAGGAGCGCACCTCTTCCGGCATTTTTCTGACCGCTTCCGCACAGGAGAAGCCCGAGGTATATGAGGTCGTCGAGGTTGGCCCCGGCGGGCTCGTCGAAGGCAACGAGGTCGTTATGACCGTCAAGGTCGGACAGAACGTTCTTGTCGGCAAATACAGCGGCAGCAAAGTGAAGCTGGACGACGTGGAGTACACTATAGTCCGTCAGTCCGACATTCTGGCTGTTATTGAGTAAGGAGGCACATTATTATGGCTAAACAGATCATTTACGGCGAAGACGCAAGGAAAGCTATACAGCGCGGCGTAGACCAGCTCGCCGATACCGTCAGGATAACCCTCGGCCCCAAGGGTCGCAATGTAGTGCTCGACAAGAAGTTCGGCACTCCGCTGATCACCAACGACGGCGTTACCATCGCCAAGGAGATCGAGCTTGAGGACGCTTTCGAGAACATGGGCGCGCAGCTGATCAAGGAAGTCTCCACCAAGACCAACGACGTCGCCGGCGACGGCACCACCACCGCCACCGTTCTGGCACAGTCCATGGTCAGCGAGGGTCTCAAGAACCTCGCCGCGGGCGCAAACCCCATGACCATGAAGCGCGGCATCCAGAAGGCCGCCTCCGCGGCTGTTGACGCTGTCAAGGAGATTTCGAAGCCCGTTTCCGGCTCCAAGGACATCGCCCGTGTCGGCACCATCTCCTCCGGCGACGAGCTCATCGGCAGCCTTATTTCCGAGGCAATGGAAAAGGTCAGCCGCAACGGCGTCATCACCATTGAGGAATCCAAGACCGCCGATACCTACAGCGACGTGGTCGAGGGTATGCAGTTTGACCGCGGCTATCTCTCCCCCTACATGGCCACCGATATGGACAAGATGGAAGCCGTCATCGACGACGCGCTCATCCTTATCACCGACAAGAAGATCTCCAACATTCAGGAGGTTCTGCCCCTGCTCGAGCAGATAGTCAAGGCCGGCCGCAAGCTGCTCATCATCGCCGAGGACATCGAGGGCGAGGCTCTCGCCACCATCATCCTCAACAAGCTGCGCGGCACCTTCACCTGCGTGTGCGTCAAGGCTCCCGGCTTCGGCGACAGGCGCAAGGAAATGCTTCAGGATATCGCCATCCTCACCGGCGGACAGGTCATCTCCAGCGAGCTCGGCATGGAGCTCAAGGACGCCGAGCTCAACATGCTCGGTCAGGCGCATCAGGTCAAGGTCACCAAGGAGAACACCGTCATCGTCGACGGCGCTGGCTCCAGCGAGGACATCAAGGCCCGCGGCGCGCAGATCCAGCACCAGATTGAAACCACCACCTCCGAGTACGACAAGGAGAAGCTCCAGGAGCGCCTTGCCAAGCTCAGCGGCGGCGTAGCGGTCATCAAGGTCGGCGCTGCCACCGAGACCGAGATGAAGGAGAAGAAGCTCCGCATCGAGGACGCGCTCAACGCCACCCGCGCCGCTGTTGCCGAAGGCATCGTCCCCGGCGGCGGCACCGCGTATGTGATAGCCTCCAAGGCGGCCGACAAGCTCTCCGCCACCCTTGAGGGCGACGAGAAGACCGGCGCCGCGATAGTGGCGAAGGCGCTCAAGTCCCCCATCATGCAGATAGCCGTCAACGCGGGCGTAGAGGGCGCTGTCGTCCTCAACACCGTCGCCGGCAGCAACGACGTAAACTACGGCTATGACGCCGCAAACGGCGTCTACGGCAACATGATAGACCTCGGCATCGTCGATCCGACCAAGGTCTGCCGCAGCGCCCTCGAGAACGCCGCCTCCGTCGCCGCGATGGTTCTGACCACCGAGTGCCTCGTGGCCGACATCCCCGAGAAGAATCCCCCTGTGCCCGCCGCACCCGACATGGGCGGCATGTACTGAGATAGAATACCGAAAAAAGCAGGAGCGAAAGCTCCTGCTTTTTTTGCCTCCATATTCGCGCTTCCCTTTTCGGGCGCGGGATATTATAATGGCCGGGGTGATGAAGATGAGGAACACGAGCCTTTGCTATATCGAACGCGGGGACGAATACCTGCTGCTCCACCGGGTCAAAAAGGAGAACGACGAGAACCGGAACAAATGGATAGGCGTCGGCGGCAAGTTTGAGGAGGGCGAGAGCCCGGAGGACTGTATGCTGCGCGAGGCGCGCGAAGAGACCGGGCTGTCCCTCACGGCCTGGCGCTTTCGCGGCATAGTCACCTTCGTGTCCGACGAGTGGGGCACGGAGTATATGCACCTGTTCACCGCCGACGGCTTCACTGGCGAGCTGTCCGTCTGCGGCGAGGGCGAGCTTGAATGGGTAAAAAAATCGAGGCTCTGCGAGCTGCCGATCTGGGAGGGCGACAAGATTTTTCTGCGGCTTCTGCGGGAAAACGCGCCCTTCTTCTCCCTCAAGCTCTGCTACCGCGGCGACGCCCTCGTCCGCGCGGTTTTGGACGGCGCGGAGCTGGACGCGGCCGCCCGCCTCTAAGCGCCCGGCGCGTACGCCGGAACGGAGATGGGCGGGCGACCGCGCAGGGTCGCCCCTACGTGGGTCGATACGCCTTCAAGCGGTGTAAGGTTTACATAATCTATGTGCAGCGGGCGCACCTGCGTGTGCGCCCGCTGTCCACCTCCGGGGCGCCATCATTGGCACCCGGCTGGGAACGACCTCAGTGCCGCTGTCTACGGGACGGGGTAAAAAAACTGTCATCCTGAGCGCAGCGAAGGATCTTTTCCGATATCACGGCCTCTGCCGCGCAGGGAAAGATCCTTCGGCCTTTCGGCCTCAGGATGACAGCTTTTTGATCGTTGCAGGCGGCGCGGGGCGGTCTTTTGCTATTATCCGCAGCCTGTCGCTTATTTCTGCTCTATCCCCGTCACCTTGTAGTCCTGCGCCTCGACGGCGGACTTCAGCGCCTCGTCGGAGACGCCGCTGAGCGTCACCACGGCGGTACCGGCGGTGTGGCTGACCTCGGCCTGCTGCACGCCCTCAATGGCCTCGAGCGCCTTTTTGACGCGCATCTCGCAGTGGGCGCACATCATGCCCTCTATCTTCACTGTCTTTTCCACGGTCGCATTCTCCTCTTCCTTTATTATTTTCTTTTTCCTCGACGGCCTGTCGCGGCCGGCGTCGCGCATATTGAACAGGTTCAGCCGCAGCGCGTTCGTCACCACGCAGAAGCTCGACAGGCTCATCGCGGCGGCGGCGAGCATCGGGCTGAGCTCTATCCCAGCCCAGACGAAGGCTCCGGCGGCTATCGGAATGCCGACGGTGTTGTAAAAAAACGCCCAGAACAGGTTCTCGTGGATATTGCGCAGCGTGGCCCGGCTGAGCCGTATTGCCGCCGCCGCGTCGAGCAGACTGCTGTGCATCAGCACCACATCCGCCGCGTCTATCGCGATATCCGCGCCCGCGCCTATCGCGACGCCGACGTCCGCGCGCGTGAGCGCCGGGGCGTCGTTTATCCCGTCGCCCACCATGGCCGTCTTGCCGCCGGCGGCGAGCTCCCTGACGACGCTCTCCTTTCCGTCCGGCAGCACGCCCGCTATCACCCGGTCCACACCGACCTCCCGGCCGATGGAGCGCGCGGTGCGCTCATTATCCCCGGTTAACATAACAACGTCTATGCCCATATTCTTCAGCTCGCCCACCGCCTGCCGGCTGTCGGGCTTGACGACGTCCGCTACGGCGATAAGCCCCATGAAGCGGCC
>JAYFNM010000049.1:0-19729 GCA_034933465.1 Oscillospiraceae bacterium
GGACGCGCGGAGCGCGCCCGGAGCTGTATTTACTTGTTGTAAGGCGCTGGTCAGCTCGATGAGCTCGATGTCGTTCATCCAGCCCCAGAAGGTGGTGATGTCCGGGGTGACGGTGCTCATGTTGACGCGCTCGGTCGAGAAGATGACGGCGTTCTGGCGCTGATAGAGCGGCAGCTCGACGCCCCAGTCGAGGATGATGTCGAGGCACTGCTTGTAGGTGCTCTTGCGGTAGCTCTGGTCGGCGCTCTGGCGGGCGGCCACTATGAGCTCGTCAAGCTCGGTGTCCTGGATGCAGTAGTGGTTGGACTCGGTGCTGCCGGGCAGGCCGACGATGTTGGTGCTGTAGTAGACCTGATACATATCGGGGTCGATGGTGGCCTGCCACGCGGCGGCCCACATCTCGCCCTCGCCCGCCTCAAGCGTGGTCCAGAGGTCGGCGGAGTTGGACAGGTCGTTTATCTCGAGGGTGATGCCGATGGTGGCAAGGGCTTCCTTGGCGGCGGTCAGGATGCCGTAGGCCGGGTGGTCGCCGGTGCCGTCGCCGGGGATCATGACCTCGTAGGACAGGGCGGCTCCGTCGGGAGCGGCGGTGAAGGTCTTGGAGGCGTCGTCCCAGGTGTAGCCGGCGGCCTTGAAGAAGCCGACGGCGGCGTCGAGGGCGGCGGTGTACTTCTCGTCCTCGGTCATGGAGTCGGTATAGATGCTCTTGCCGTCCACATCCGTGGAGTAGGCCACTTCATAGCCCTCGTCGGCCGGCTTGGGGGCGGCCCAGGAGGTGTTGGAGATGGGGTACTGGATGACGCTCGCGCGCTCGCCGTAGTAGGAGTTGATGACGGTGTCGCGGTAGACGGAGAAGACGGTGGCGAAGGCCTTGCGCAGATCCTTGGAGGCGTCGCTCGCGCCGTCGCCGCCGACGTTCACGTTCTCCGCGCTGATGCCGAGGTAGCCGTAGCCGAGGTTATCGACGGTGCTGGTGGTGATGACGTCGCCGGTGATCTCGTGGTTGGTGTTATACTGCTCCTTTATCGCGTCCACGGTCTCCTGGCTGAAGCTCGGGTCGGTGATATCGAAGTTGCCGGAGGCGAGGCCGGAGACCTTGTCGGCGTCCGCGGTCTCCTGGAAGAGGATGTACTGGGTCTTGGGAGTGCCCTTCCAGTAGTTCTCGTTGGCCTCGAAGGTGATGACGCCGTTCTCGTAGGAGACGAACTTGTACGCGCCGGCGCCCATGGGCGTGGTGGTTTTGCTGCGCACGATGCTCAGATCGCCCTTGGTAAAGCCGAAGCTGTTGTTTTCATAGTCGTACAGGGAGCTGTCGCCGTAGTAGTGCAGCGGGGCGACGGGGATGCCGAGCTGGTAGATGGTGGCGGCGGAGAACTCCGTGGTGTGGATGCGCAGGCTGTAGTCGCCGGTGCGGATGATGCCGGCGATGTTCGCGACATCGTTCAGCGCGATGAGCGCGTTGTAGCTGTCGGCCTTGTCGCCGAGCTCGGCGGCGAGCAGGTCGCTTATGGATTCGCCGGCGGACTCGTAGTCGATGCCGCTCTCAGCGGAGAGGTCGGAGCCGTAGCTGGCGAAGATGAGCTTGAAGAAATCCAGGGCGGTGGCGTCGGCGGCAAGACCGCTGTAGCCCCAGTTGCCCGCCGCGGTGGCGACGTCCTTGGCGTCGGCGGCGAGGCCGTTGGCCGCGCAGTAGTCCACGATGCCCTGCGCAAACTTCGTGCCGGCTGCCCAGAAGGCCGTCCAGTACTCGGTCTGCTGCTCCTGCGTCCAGTTGGCGAAGTCGGTGTTGTCCTCGCCCGCGTCAAGGATCAGCTTGTAGAGATAGGCCATGGAGCTGTGGTATTCCTCCAGGCCCTCGATGGGCTGGCCGTTGAAGGTGACGCCCCCGTCGTAGGTCGGGTCGGAGAAGACGTACATGCTGAATATCACGTCGTCTATGGTCATGGGCTCGCCGTCGGAGAAGACGATGTCGTCTCTGATGGTGATGTCGTAATCGACGGTGCCGTCGGCATTCTGGGTGATGACGGTGTCGGCGATGCCGGTGTACAGATAGTCGGTGCCGTTATAATCGATGGTCTCGCCCTCAATGCCGTTGAGGATCAGGTTGCCCCCGCGGTCGTTGCCGATCAGGGCGAGCTGGGTCATGTTGGCCGCGTCCTGGTCATAGGCTGTCTTTGCGAAGAAGGGGCTGAACTTCTGGGAGAAGTTGCTGTAGCCGACGACGAGGGTGCTCGCCTCCGCGGGAGCCTCGGTCGCGGCGGTCCCGGTCGTCGCGGTCGGGGCGGTGGTCGCCGTGCCGCAGGCGGCGAGGGCGAACAGCATCACGACAGCGATGGCGAGGGACAGGTAACGCTTAAAGGTCTTGCTCATTTTTCATTGTTCCTCCTTGTTTTGAAATATTATTATTAAGCGCGTTCGCGCCATAATAAACAGCTTATTTTTTGCGCTCCTCCGTCCGGAGCAGGCTCCTGCGCGAAAAGACCAGACCGGAGCCGCCCGCGATGGCGGCCGCGCAGACGGAGAACACGATGTCTCCCCAGAGCATCCGGCCGTCGCCGGACAGCGCGGCCGCGCCCTCGCCCAGAAGGCCGGCGGCGGAGAGGATGAGCGCCCACAGGGCGCAGGCGGGGAGGCGATGGGATATCTTGTCCGCCGTCTCGCGCCGCAGGGGCTCCCTCGCGCGCAGCAGCGCGAGGGAGGAGCCGGTCAGAAAGCCCAGCGGCAGCGCCGAAAACGCGAAGGGGAGCACGGCGTACATCACCCGCGAGGCTCCGCTCCTCGGCAGCAGCGCCGCGACATAGCACGCGCAGAGCGCGAGCGAGAGCGCCGTCAGGCGCGCGCCGAGCCTTGCCGCCGTCTCGCGCCCCGAGCAGAAGAAATAGTCCCCGCCGACATATTCGGCCTCGGTCCTTATCCCCCCGCGCTCGGTCACGTTGTCCACGAGCCGGTAGTCGCCGGAATATTTCCTGGATATCATGCTCTGCCGTCCTCAAACAGGCGCGACACCGGTATGCCGAGCGTCTCCGACATGGTGAACAGCGTCTCGAGCGACACGCCCTTGGCCGCAGGGGCGTTGTTGGCCTCTATCTGGCTGACAAAGCTCACGCTTCTGCCGATCGCCTCCGCAAACTGCTCCTGGGTCATGCCCCTGAGCTTGCGATAAAAAGCGATGCGCAGGCCGAGAACTCTGTACCTCTCGCGGAAGTCGTCTCGCATACTGCACCTCATATTACTCTTTTTATATAATTTTATATAAAATCCACCTGTATTATAATAGTCCAATAGTGATTTTACACCCACTTTCAGAGAAGTATTTCAGTATATGAGCGAAAACAGAGCCGCAAAACAGTAAAAAACTGTAAAAAACTGTAAAAAAGCGCGGAGGTTCTATAATAAAAGCCGGGGCAGGCATCCGACGAGGATGAACTGCACCCGACATTTTGAAGCGTACTTGCCACGGCGCACGCAGCTTCTCGCGCTTGCGCAACCGTATTCTTCATTGCGCTTCATAACGCCAAATAAAAGGAGTAATGTGACGCGCCACACTACTCCTTTTATCTGGTCTTCTTTTCCGGCTCTATCCCAACTGTTGACATAGAGCCCAAAATATTTCGCATTTTGCCGCGTTTGCGGCGCCGGCGTGGTATAATCGGGAAAAACACCGGAGCACGGGAGGTCGTATGATAAAGGCGGTTTTTTTCGATGTGGACGGCACGCTGTTCTCGCACGCCTCGAGGAGTGTGCCGCAGAGCGCGAGGGCGGGGCTGGAAAGGCTCGCCGCGGCGGGGATAAGGCGGGTCGTCTCGACGGGCAGGCATCCCGCCGAGCTGCGCGAGCTGCCGCTCGGCGGCCTCGCTTTCGACGGCTTCGTCACGCTCAACGGCCAGCTCTGTCTCGACGGCGGGGGAAGGCCGCTCTTCGGCGCGCCCTTTTCCGAGGCCGCGGCGCGGGCGCTGGCGGAGCTGTTCCGGGAGCGGGAAATGCCGCTCGCGCTGGTGGACGGGGAGCGGATATACATCAACATGGTCAACGGTGTGGTCGTCCACGCGCAGAGCGAGATATCCACCGCCGTCCCCGATATGGCCGAATACCGCTCGGCGCCGCTCTATCAGGCGACCTGCTTTGTAGGCCGCGGCGGGGAGGACGCGCTCCGAAGGCGGCTGCCCGGCGGCTGCAAGCTCGCCCGCTGGAGCGAGAGCGGCGTGGATATCATCCCCGACCCCGGCGGCAAGGTGGAGGGCATGAGGTATTTCATGTCCCGCTTCGGGCTGCGCCGGGAGGAGGTCATGGCCTTCGGCGACGAGGAGAACGATATCGACATGCTGGAGTACGCCGGGCTCGGCGTGGCCATGGGCAACGCGAAAGCCGCCGTCATGGCCGCCGCGGACTATGTGACCGCCGGCGTGGACGAGGACGGAATAGAAAAAGCGCTTCGCCGCTTCGGACTGTAAACTGTTTCGTGTCCAGACTGTCAAAAAACTGTGCTTCCGGGTCTGCGGCAACAGAGCAGAGGTAGAGCGCGAGAGGGCAAGACCCGTCTCGCAATACAATACACCGCCGGCGTGTCAGAACTTCCTTCCCCTTACAGCTCCGCTTTCCGCTTGCTGGGGAAACGGAGCCCGACGGGTAAAATTCTTCCTTATCCAAGCGAGCTTATCGAGCCTTTGCCGGGCGAAGCGAGTTCTTTCGGGATATAACGCTTTCACAAAAAAGTGACGAAGCCGTCAGACTTTTTTCCGCTTTGCTCCCGCGGGAAGGGCGGGGAAAATGCACCGCGGGTCGTACCGTCTCCTGGCGGATACGACCCGCGGATTAATGTCACACCGCGCCGGGCTTGCCGAGCATACGGAACATGTTCTTTTTGTACGCCTCCACGCCGGGCTGGTTGAAGGGGTTGACGCGGGAGATGTAGCCGGATATGGCGCAGGCCGTCTCGAAGAAGCACACGAGCTGGGCGAAGCCCTCCTCGTCGCGCGCCGGAGCCTCGATGACGATGTTGGGCACGCCGCCCGAGATATGCGCCTCGCGCACGGCGTCCGCCGCGACCCGGCAGACCTCCGCGATATCGCGGCCGGCGATGTAATTGAGCGAGTCGGCGTTCGCTTGCTCATAGGGGAAGGGGTAGGCGCGGCGGCTGCGCGCGAAGCGGACGACGGACTCCATCAGCGTGCGCGGGCCGGACTGGATGAACTGCCCCATCGAGTGCAGGTCGGCGGTGAACTCCACGGACGCGGGGAAGATGCCCTTGCCGTCCTTGCCCTCGCTCTCGCCGTAGAGCTGTTTCCACCACTCCGCCATGAAGCGGAAGCTGGGCTCGTAGCAGGCGAGGATCTCTATCTGATAGCCCTTGCCGTAGAGGTGCTGCCTCGCGGCGGCGTACTGCCAGGCCGGATTCTCCGGCGAGCGCAGCTCGAGCTCCCGGAAGGAGGCCTGCGCGGCGTCTATGACGCGCCCGATATCTATCCCGGCGACGGCCATGGGCAGCAGACCCACGGCGGACAGGACGCTGAAGCGGCCGCCCACGTCGTCCGGGACGATAAAGCTCTCCCAGCCGCGCGCGTCGGCGAGTGCTTTCAGAACGCCCCTGTGCGCGTCGGTGGTGGCGAAGATATGCCCGTCGGCCTTGTCGCCGTATTTCTTTTCAAGCAGCTCGCGGAAGATGCGGAAGGACACCGCGGGCTCGAGCGTCGTGCCGGATTTGGAGATGACGTTCACATCGAAGTCCGCGTCGCCCAGCAGCTCCAGCGTGTCGCACAGCGCGTCCGCCGAGAGGGTGTTGCCGACGAAGAACACGCGGGGGTCGCCCTCGCCGGGGATGGGGCGGAGCAGCTCTATCGCGCCGCGCGCGCCGAGATACGAGCCGCCTATGCCTATAACGACGAGCGCCCTGGAGCGCCCGCGGATCTTTTTCGCGGCCGCGAGGATGCCGCTGAGCTCGGTTTTCCTGATGCGCTCGGGCAGAGCGAGCCAGCCGGTGAACTCCGCGCCGAGACCGGTTCCGCGCGCAAGGGTGTCGTGCGCCAGCTCCGCGAGGGCGTAATCGGGGCCTGCGGCGGTGAAGAACCCGGCCGCGCCCGACAGATCGACTTTTATCATAGTGCCTCCTGTAATATCTGAGTGTATGCTGATATTATATACTTTTCTCCCCGAAATTCAACAGGAAAAGCGGCCCTGCCTACAGCCCGAGCAGACTGCCCGCGAGAGTGCCGAGCAGGCCGAAGAAGCCGAGGCGCGGCACGTCCTGCGCCGCGCAGAGCGGCACGCGCGCGACCTCCGTCCCGCCGGAGCTGACGCTGAGCTCGCCTATCACGTCCCCCGCCTTTACCGGCGCGCTGACGCTCTCGGGCAGCACCGGCGTGTATTCGGGCGCCGCGCCGCCCTTCGCGACGAGCGCGTATTCCCCGCCGCCGTAGCTCAGGGCGACGCTTGACTGTCTGCCCATGTCCACGGGTATCTCCGGCAGCGCCTCGTCCGGGCGCAGCGGGCAGAGCGTGTATTTCCCGAAGGCGTAGTTTAAGAGCGTGGCGGCGTCGGCGTTTCGCCGGTCGCCGCTCTCGGCGCGCATCACCACCGCGATGTACTCCACCCCGTCCCGCTCCGCCGTGGCCGACAGGCAGTATTTGGCGGCGTCGGTGTAGCCGGTCTTGAGCCCCGTGCAGCCCTCGTACCAGTACACCAGCTTGTTGGTGCTGCTCAGCTCGAATTCGCCATTACGGATGCTGTCCATCCATATGGTGGTGTAGGCCTTTATCATCTCGTGCTTTATGAGCTCCGCCGACATCAGCGCCACGTCCCGGGCGGAGCTGTAGTGCTCCCTGTCGTCGAAAAGCCCGGTGCAGTTGGTAAAGTGCGTGTTCTCGAGGCCGAGCTCCGCGGCGCGGGCGTTCATCCGCTCCACGAAGAGCTGCTCCGTGCCGCAGAGATATTCCGCCATCGCGACCGCGCAGTCGTTGGCCGAGACGACCGCGATGCATTTGAGCATCTCATCGACGCTCATCTTCTCCCCCTCGGCGAGAAAAACGCAGCTCCCCCCGAAGGAGGCCGCGCGGCTGCCGGCAGTGACGATATCCTCCGGCTTTATCCGCCCCGCCTCGATATCCTCGACGATGAGCAGCATCGTCATTATCTTGGTGATGCTCGCCGTCGGCAGGCGCGCGTCGGCGTTCTTTTCGTAGATCACCTCGCCCGTGAGCTTCTCCATGAGCAGCGCCGCGCCCGCAGAGATCTGGATGTCGCTGTCGCTCAGCGGCTCCAGCGCCTGCGCGCTCACAGTGAGCAGTGACGCAAAAATAAGTACAAAGCAAATTACACGTTTCATGTTCCGCCTCCCGCAGCGTTCCGGACTTTCCCTAAAAGCTCTCTTGTGAACTTATGAGCCGGAAACGCGCGCTATGCGCAGGTTTACACAATTATGCATATTTCGACAGGGCGGAAATGAATATTCAGAGCGCCGCTCAAAGCGAATTGACGGAAATACCGGGAGTTTTGAACATTCTCAACAGGGTTTTCAACATCCGCTTTTTGAATATAATGTTAAAAACCCCCAAGCAAGTTTACATAACGCGATTACACGCGGGGAAACCGGCGTAAACAAATTCCAATCAAAAATTAACATTTGGTTATTGACGGGTCATAAAGCTGATAGTAAAATGAACCGTAACGGATATACCGGACGGCGTCCGGAAAGGGGAAAAGTATGAGGCGGCATTTCAAATGGGATAAAAAATATCTCTACTGGGGGATAACGGCGTTTTGCGTTATCGCCGGGGCGATCCTTTTCTATATGGCGCTCAACTATCTGTCCGCGCTGGGCACGGCGCTGAAGACGGTGCTGAATATCCTCAGCCCCTTTATCTGGGGGCTTGTGATAACCTATCTGCTCGCGCCCTTCATGAGGCTGATCGAGAGAGAGGCCTTCGGCCCGCTGTGCAGGTCGATACACAGAAAGAACCGGCCGGAGAGCGGCGGGAAAAAGCTCGCGAGAGGGCTGTCGGTGTTCGTGTCGGAGGTCGTGATGCTGGCCGTGCTGGCGGCGCTGGTATATCTCATCATCCCGCAGCTGTACAGCAGCCTTGAGACCATCGTCGTCAACAGCAACACCTATGCCACCAACGTCTCAAACTGGCTGACGAATCTGCTCAACGACTACCCTGAGATAGAGAAGTACGCGAGCCAGGCGCTGGGCACGGTGAACACGAACATTTTTGAATGGATAAAGGACACCGTGCTGCCGCAGCTCGGCAGCCTCGTCACCAATGTCACCGCCGGGGTGTACTATGTGGTCATCGGCATATACAACCTCGCCATCGGCATCATAGTGTCCGTGTATATCATGGGCAACATGGAGGGCTTCAGCGCCAACTCCAAGCGCCTGCTCTACAGCATCTTCTCCGTCGAGACGGCGGAAAAGATACGCGCCGGCGCCGCCTTCACCGACAGGACCTTCAAGGGCTTCATCAACGGCAAGCTGCTCGACTCGGCCATCATCGGCCTCATCTGCTATGTCGTCTGCGCGATACTCAACATGCCCTATGCGCTGCTCGTGAGCGTCATCGTCGGCGTGACGAACATCATCCCCTTCTTCGGCCCCTTCATCGGCGCTGTGCCGAGCGCGATAATCATCCTGATGGTGAGCCCCCTCAAGTGCCTCATCTTCATCATCTTCATCATCATCCTCCAGCAGGTGGACGGCAATATCATCGGCCCCAAGATACTCGGCACCTCCATCGGCATCAACGGCTTCTGGGTCATGTTCTCCATCATCTTCGGCGCGGGGCTGTTCGGCTTCTGGGGAATGCTGCTCGGCGTGCCGGTGTTCGTGGTGATATATACCGCCGTCAACAACCGCATCGAGCATAAATTAAAAGAAAGCGATCTCCCGTGGGAGACCGCCGATTATCAGGATATGGACCATATAGACCCCGTGACCCGCGGGGTGGTCAAAAAGACCGCCGCGCCCGCAGAGAAGCGGCAGGACGGGGAAACGCCGGGCCCCGACGCCGCGGAATAAGCGCCTCAGGCGTGAGCGAGCGTGTCGTGCGCGTCCCTGAGCGCCCCGCAGAGCGCCGCGATATCGTCCGCGGTCGTAAAGCGCGACAGGCCGACGCGGATTGCGCCGTCTATCGTCCTTGCATCCAGACCTATCGCCTCGAGCACATGGCTCCGCCCGCCCTTTTTGCAGGCGGAGCTTTTTGATACGTATATCTCCCGCGCCTCCATGAAATTCATCAGCACCTCGCTGCGCCAGCCCGGCAGCGAGAGCGAGAGGATGTGCGGCGCGGCGCTGTCCACAAAGCGCGCCTCGGGTATCTCGCGGCCGATGCGCTCCATGGCCGCGCGCTTGAGCGCCGCCATGCGCGCGGCGTTTTCGCGCACGTCCCCCGCGGCCGCGCAGGCCGCGCCGAAGGCGGCGATGAGCGGCATGGCCTCCGTCCCGGCGCGCCTGCCCGCCTCCTGCCCTCCGCCAACTATGAACGGCTTCAGTCTGAGGCCGTTTTTTATGTACAGCGCGCCTATGCCCTTGGGGGCGTGTATCTTGTGCCCGCTGACGCTTATCATGTCCGCGCCGAGCGTTTTGACGGAGAAGGGCAGCTTCATGAAGGCCTGCACCGCGTCCGTGTGCAGCAGCGCCTGCGAGGCGGCGGCCTTCATGCCCTTCGATATGGCCGCGATATCCGTGACGGCGCCCGTCTCGTTGTTGACCAGCATCAGGGAAACGAGTATAGTATCAGGGCGGAGCGCGTCCAAAACGGCCTGCGCCGGTATCGCGCCGCTGCGGTCGGGCGCGAGCCGCGTCACCTCGAAGCCGCGGCTCGCGAGCTCGTCGAGCGAGCGGCGCACGGCGTCGTGCTCGAGAGCGCTGCTGATGATGTGCCCGCCGCGCCGGCGCATCGCCTCCGCGCCGCCCAGCAGCGCCCAGTTGTCGCTCTCCGAGCCGCAGGAGGTGAAGACCAGCTCCTGCGCCGAGCAGCCGAGCGCCGAGGCCACCTGCGCGCGCGACGCGTCCAGCAGCTTTTTCGCCTCGCGCCCGACGGTGTGCGTGGAGCTGGGGTTGCCGTATATTTCGGTCATCGCCGTCAGCGCGGCCTGCGCGGCCTCGGGGCAGACCTTCGTTGTGGCGGAATTGTCCAGATAGTGTTCCATTGAAAACATATCTCCAATTTTAGATTTTTATCGGGGGAAAACCATGAAGTATATTATATCCACTCTCGGCTGCAAGGTCAACCAGTATGAGACGCAGGCCATGGAGACTTATCTGCGCGAGCGCGGCCACGAGAGCGCCTCGCCCGGCGAGACGGCGGACGCCGTCATCGTCAACACCTGCGCCGTGACGGCGGAGAGCGGGCGCAAATCCCGCCAGACCATCCGCCGCCTGCGCGACGAAAACCCCGGCGCCGTCGTCGGCGTCTGCGGCTGCTACGCCCAGATAAGCCCGGAGGAGGCGCGCGAGATAGGCGCGGACGTGATCTTCGGCGCGGCCGACCGGGCGAAATTCGTCGAGGCGGTCGAGAGAGCCGCCGCGACGGGGGAGCGCGCCACCGACATCGACGAGCCCTTCAAGCGCCGCGAGTTCGAGCGCCTGCCCGCCGGGGCGATATCCGGCCGCACCCGCGCCATGCTGAAGATACAGGACGGCTGCGTGAATTTTTGCAGCTACTGCATCATCCCCTATACGCGCGGCCGGCTGCGCAGTCTTCCGCCCGACGCCGCCGCGGAGGAGACGCGCCGCGTCGCGCGCGAGGGATACAGGGAGCTTGTGCTCACGGGGATAGAGGTCGCCTCCTACGGGGTGGATCTGCCCGGAAAGCCCGGCCTTGCGGACGTAATAGAGACGGTCGCCTCGAACGCGGGGGAGCTGCGCCTGCGCCTCGGCTCGCTCGAGCCGACGGTCATAACGGAGGACTTCTGCCGCCGCGCGGCCGCCACGGGGAAGCTCTGCCGCCATTTCCATCTCTCGCTCCAGTCCGGCTGCGATAAAACGCTCAAAAACATGAACCGCAAATACGACACGGCCCGCTTTTTCGAATCGACGGAGCTGCTGCGAAGATATTTCCCGGGCTGCGCCCTGACGGCGGATCTCATCACCGGCTTTCCCGGCGAGACGGAGGCCGATCACGCCGCGACGCTCGCCTTCATCCGCCGCTGCGGCTTCTCGGATATGCATGTCTTCCCCTATTCCCGCCGCCCCGGCACCCCGGCGGACGCGATGCCGGAGCAGTGCCCGCACGCCGTGAAGGCGCGCCGCGCGCACGAGGCGCAGGCCGCCGCGGACGAGATGCACAGGGACTTTCTCGAAAAGAGCGTCGCTCTCACGCTGCCGGTGCTCTTCGAGACGCAGGAGGGCGGCTGCGCCCTCGGCCACAGCGACACCTATCTGCTCGTAAAAGCGCCCGGAGACGGCCTGCGCGGACAGCTCAGACCCGTCAGGATAAGCGGCGCGGAGGGGGACAGGCTCGTCGGAGAAATTGTTTGACGTATCTGCCGCGCTAATGTATAATCATTTTTTAATACTTGTCTATGCAGCTTGGGGGATGACAGCATGTCGAGAGAAAAAGTGTTTAATTTCTCCGCCGGCCCGTCGGTTATGCCGCTGCCGGCGCTGGAGAGGGCGCAGAGAGAGCTGACGGATTATGCCTCCTGCGGCATATCCGTGATGGAGATGAGCCACCGCAGCCCCATGTTCAAGGATATCTTCGACTCGGCCAAGGCGAAGCTCAGAGCGGCGCTCGCCGTGCCGGACAGCCATGAGATCCTGTTTTTACAGGGCGGGGCGACGCTGCAATTCGCCGCGATACCGATGAACCTCATCGGGGGCGGCGGGGCGGACTATGCCGTGACGGGGAATTTCTCCGGCAAGGCCGCGAAGGAGGCCGAAAAGTACGGCGCGGTGCATATCGCGGCGGATACCTCCCCGACGGGGCACGACCGCATCCCGGAGCAGGGGGAGCTGAAGCTCAGCCCGGACGCGAAGTATTTCTATTACTGCGCGAACAACACGGTCTACGGCACCGAGTGGCAGTATGTGCCGCAAACGGGCTCGCCGCTCGTGTGCGACATGTCGTCGGACATCCTATCCCGCCCGGTGGACGTGTCGAAATACGGCCTCATATACGCGGGCGCTCAGAAGAATATGGCTCCCGCCGGGCTCACGGTCGTGATGATCGACAGGAGCCTCGCGGGCAGGGAGCTGCCCTTTACCCCGCAGGTTATGAGCTACAGGACGCTCATCGACAGCGACTCCATGCTAAACACCCCGCCCTGCTGGTGCATATACATGCTCGGTCTCGTGCTCGACTGGCTGGAGAGCATGGGCGGCGTGGAGAGCATGGCGCAGCTCAAGCGTGAGCGCGCGAGCAGACTGTACGAATATCTGGACAACAGCGCCCTGTTCGCAGCGCGCGCGCGCCCCGGCTCGCGCAGCGATATGAACATCGCCTTCCGCACAGGAGACGCCGCGCTCGACGCGCAGTTCGTCGACGGGGCGGCGGCGCGCGGGCTTGTGAACCTCAAGGGTCACAAGGTCGCCGGCGGTATGCGCGCCTCGCTGTACAACGCCATGCCCATGGAGGGCGTGACGGCGCTTATAGATTATATGAAGGAGTTTGAGACGGAGCATCATGTTTGAGATAAAGACGATGAATACCATTTCCCCGGCCGGAATAGATGTCCTCGAAAAGCGGGGCTGCCGGGTGGGCGCGGATGTGGAGCGGCCGGAGGGTCTGCTCATCCGCAGCGCCGATCTGCACGGATATACCTTCGACGGGCGGCTCCTCGCCATCGCGCGGGCAGGCTCGGGCTACAACAATATCCCCATTGAAGACTGCGCCGAAAAGGGCATCGTCGTCTTCAACAGCCCCGGCGCGAACGCGGAGGCGGTGAAGGAGCAGGAGATCTGCGCGCTCATCATGGCCTCGCGGGACGTGCTCGGCAGCATAGACTGGGTGCGCTCCATCGCCGACCAGGGCGACGCCATCCCCGCGCTGGTGGAGAAGGGCAAGTCCTCCTTCGCCGGACCCGAGCTGCTGGGCAAGACGCTCGGCGTCATCGGCCTCGGCGCGGTGGGCGCGCTCGTGGCCAACACCGCGCTCGACCTCGGGATGGAGGTCTACGGCTACGACCCCTTCATGTCGGTGGACGCCGCGTGGCGGCTCTCCCGCGAGGTCATCCACGCGGACAACGCCGACGTCATCTATGAAAACTGCGACTATATCAGCATCAACGTCCCCTATACCGAGACCACCCACCATATGCTCGACGACGCGGCCTTCGCCAAAATGAAGAAGGGCGTCAGGATAGTCAACGAGTCGCGGGCGGAGGTCGTGGACGACGAGGCCATGACGCGCGCGCTCGACCGGGGCTGGGTGCTCAAATATGTGACGGACTTTCCGAACAAGGTCATTTTGCAGGCGCCGAACGTCATCGCCATGCCGCATCTGGGCGCCTGCACCCCCGAGAGCGAGGATCGCTGCGCCGTGATGGCCGCGAGCGAGCTGTACGACTATCTGCTCAACGGGAACATCAAGAACTCCGTCAATCTGCCGGACGTCTGCCTCAGCCGCATGGGCGTGTGCAGGCTCTGCGTCATCCACCGCAACGTCCCGCGCATGATCACCCATATCCTCGACTATATCAGCGAGCTGAACATCAACGTGGAGCACATGATAAACAAGCCGCGCGGCGGCTACGCCTGCACGATAGTGGATCTGGGCGAGAGGATAGGCGAGGACACGGCGCGGAGCATCGCCGCAATGAGCGACGTGCTCAGGGTCAGAGTGATATGACGGAGGCGGACGGATGAAAAACGTGGGCATGATAGTCGCCGTGGAGATGGACGCGGTGCTCGGCCGCTACGGCGCGCCGAGGGCGAAAGAGAAGGTCGGCGGCTTCCCCGTGCTGACCTATGAGCTGGACGGGGTCGCGCTGCGCGTGGTGAATTCCGGCGTGGGCGAGCTCGCGGCGGCCGCGGCGGCAGAGCTGCTCATCTGCCGCTACGATGTGGAGCTGATAGTCAATTTCGGCGTGGTCGGCGGCCTCACGGAGGACATGGCGAAGCTGCGCGCCTGCGTCGTCGAAAAGCTCGTCCACTGCGATTTCGACCTCTCCGGCATAGACCCGCTCCTGCCTGGCCAGTACCCCGGCTGCGACGGCGTGTATATCCCGACGACGCCGGAGCTTGCCGAGAGAGCCGTCAGGCTCAGGCCGGAGCTGAAAAAGGTCGTCTGCGCCTCGGCGGACAGGTTCGTCGGCACGCCGGAGGAGAAGAGGGCGCTGCACGAGAGGTTCGGCGCGGACATCTGCGAGATGGAGGCGGCCGGCGTCGTGCTGACCTGCCGCCGCGCGGATGTGCCCTGCCTTTTGATAAAGACCGTGTCCGACGGGATAAGCGGCGGCGCGGAGGAGTTTTACGCGGAAGTACGCCGCTGCTCCGAGCTCTGCCTTGAGATAACCGAGAGCATAATAAGGAATATTTGAAAATAACCGGCGCGAAACGCTGTCGGGCCGGGACCCGGCCCTGCGGAGTATCCGCGCCGGTTTTGCAGCGTTCCCCGCGCCCCGCGGCGGGCTCGCCCCGGGAGCGAAACAGAAAACCGGCAGTCTGGTGGAAAAGGTTCAGAGCAAGCTCCTAGCCTCGTCACACAAACTGCCGGTTTCCTACCTGTATATATAGCGGCTTTGCCCGAAGCTGTCAAGCGAAAAACGCGGCGGGCTTATTTTTTTGGAGGGGTGAAATGACGGAAAAATTGTATTATGCGGACAGCCATCTGCACGAATTCACGGCGGCGGTGACAGGCTGCGAAAAGAGCGGGGAGGGCTTCGCGGTCACGCTCGAGCGCACGGCCTTTTTCCCGGAGGGCGGCGGCCAGAGCGCGGACACCGGCGTCATAGGCGGCGCGCGGGTGCTCGACGTGCGGGAGGCGGAGGGGGAGATACGCCACTATACGGACGCGCCCCTGACGCCCGGGCGGAGCTATGCCTGCGCCCTCGACTACGAGCAGCGCCGCCGCCGGATGCAAAACCACTCCGGCGAGCACATTTTCTCCGGGCTCACGCACAGGCTCTTCGGCTATAACAACGTCGGCTTCCACATGGGCGGGGAGTGCATGACGATAGATTTCGACGGGGAGCTCAGCCGGGAGCAGCTCGAGCGGGTGGAGACGCTCGCGAACGAGGCCGTGCGCGACGATATCCCCGTCAAAACCTGCTTTCCGGACGCGGCGGCGCTCGCCGCGCTCGAATACCGCAGCAAGCTCGCCCTCACGGGCGACGTGCGCATCGTGGAGATACCCGGCATAGACCGCTGCGCCTGCTGCGCGCCGCACGTCGCCTCCACCGGCGAGATAGGCCTCATAAAGCTGCTCGAGAGCGAGCGGCACCGCGGCGGGATAAGGCTGAGCCTCGTGTGCGGCATGGACGCGCTCGAGGTATTCCGCCGCCGTCAGGACGGCATCGCCGCCGTCTCGGCGCTATTGAGCGCGAAGCGGGACGAGGCCGCGCCCGCCGTCCGGCGCCTGCTCGCCGAGCAGACGCGGCTGAAGGAGCGCGTGGCGGCGCTCGGCATGGAGGCCGTGCGCCTCCGGGCGGACGGCTGCGCGTACCGCGAGGGGAACATCTGCGTTTTCGACGACACGCTCGACGAGATCGCCCTGCGCGAGCTCGTCAATCTCCTGGTGGACAAGTGCTCCGGCTACGCCGCGGCCTTCTCCGGCGACGATGAAAACGGCTACCGCTACATCATCGGCAGCCGCCGTATAGACCTCAGAGCCGCGGCGCGGCTCATCAACTCCGGCATAGACGGAAAGGGCGGCGGAACCGCCGCGATGATACAGGGGCGCTCCGCCGCCACGGCGGAAAAGATCAAAGAATTTGCGCTAATCGAAATCGTATAGACACAAACAGTGATATTGTATAGGAAAGACCTTGATTTTACTGACTTTTTTGGGCAAATTCGACTGAAAAAAATTTGACAAATATATGTCAGTTTGGTAAAATGGAGAAAATGAAAGTGGGCGACATAGGCCCAAAAATGGAAACATAATTTGGGGGGTTATTCGTGAAAGATCTCAAACATCTGATCTACTTTGAGAATCTGCTTCAGGAAGCCAACAACGAGCTTGTCCAGAAGGCCAGAGCCGACGGCAAGTACGCGCTTGGTTACACATGCTATTTTATGCCTGAAGTTCTTCTCGACCTGCCTGGCTGCTTTTCCGTCAGACTGAGAGCACCGCACTGCACTTCTCCGGACATCGCGACCTACTACATGTCCTCGCGCGTCTGCCATTACGGGCGCAGCCTGTTCGAGCGCGCGCTCGAGGGCGGGTTCAACTTCCTGGACGCCGAGATGGCGACCGAGACCTGCACCGTCACCTGCCGTTTTCAGGAGCATTTGCAGAGGATGGACGTCATCAAGAACGACAATTTCTTCTGCGAGTTCATCGACGTCCCGTTCAAGAAGAACGAGAACAGCTATGAGCACTTCAGGGAGCAGCTCCGCGTCCATGTGCTCGGCAAGCTCGGCGAGAAATTCGGCATCGACGTGTCCGACGCCGCGATCATGAAGGCCATCGAGCAGCACAACGAGGTATGCCGCCTCATAAACGAGATAGGCGATTACCGCAAGCTCGATAACCCGACCATCACCGGCTATGAGTTCCACGTTATCCAGCTCGTGTCGCTGGTCTGCCCCAAGGAGCTGATCCTCCCCTATCTCAGGGAGACCGCCAAGGAGATGAAGACCCGCAAGGCGGACGCCAAATGGCCGTTCCGCTGCAAGGTCGTGCTCGCCGGCTCCGAGAACGACGACCCTGAATTCACCAAGCTCATCGAGGGCTGCGGCGCGGAGGTCGTGTGCGACAGATACTGCTACGGCGCGGTCGAGAGCCGCCAGCCGATAGTCGTCGCCGAGGGTCAGGACCCGCTCGACGCTATCGCCCGCCACTATCTGGACACCAGCAACTGCCCGCGCTTCATGCCGCAGGACGTCATGCGCGAGAGAAAGCAGCGCCTTGCCGATCTCGTGAAGGAGTATCATGCGGACGGGCTTATCGTCGCGTCCAACAAGTTCTGCGAGTACTGGAGCTATGAGCGCGTCATAGATACCGTCGTCATAAACCGCGACTTCGGCATCCCCGTGTGCTCCATCGAAAAGGAATACATAAACACCGCCTCAGGTCAGCTCCGCACGCGCTTCCAGGCGTTCGTGGAGAGCGTTGAGATCAAGAAGATCCAGGAGGTCAAGTGAGATGACTGTTAAAAACAAGAACATTGATGTCAAGAAGCTGGCCAAGGATTTCTGGTGCGGCAAGCCCCATGAGGAGCGCCGTCTGGGCGACCTCTATCTCGACAAGACCGGCCTCTACAAGCACAGAGAGTGGCGCGGCGTCAAGGACACGCTGTACTACTTCTATATGATATGGATGTACAACTACATCCACATGGTGACGGACATCATGAGGTTCAACGGCCCGCTCGCCTTTGCCAAGGGCGTGATGAGATACCGCTGGGTCGGACAGACCTATCTGCCCGTGCTCCACTGGTTCGACCGCGGCCTTGAGGGTCTGCGCGGCGAGGCCATGAAGGCCACCGCGTGGCACTACCGCGGCATGGTCTGCGAGACCATCCGCCAGTTCCAGCGCATGTTCGCCGCCGACACCAAGCTCAACCACGGCGAGAAGAACGACCTCTGGTATCACACCATTGCCCACAAGGAGACCGTCTGGGGCGGCCTGTTCTACCCCTGGACCGACAAGTTCGACAACGTGGCGCTCGAGATGATCCCGTACTTCGTCACCTGCCACGTCAACTCCCACACCGTGCACAACTATATCGACGCCGTCCAGTCCATCGGCCTGCCCGGCGACCCCTGCCCGATGTGCCAGGCCGAGGCCGGCCTCTTCGTGCTCGACGATATGCCCGACTATTCCCCGCTTGTCGTGACCTGCAACGAGGCCTGCGACGGCTCGGTCGCGTCCGCCGTCCTTCAGGACTGGTTCCTTGACAAGCCGCTGTACGCGCTGCCCATGCCCATGCAGTTCGACGACCCGCTGGTCAAGCAGTACTGCCGCAAGGAGATAGAGGGTCTCTGGAGATTTATCGAGGATCAGACCGGCGCTCCCTTCAACTGGGATCAGCTCGTCTATAAGCTCGAGCGCCAGAACCAGCTGCAAGACTTCGAGAGAGAAAAATGGGAGGTCGCCGGCAAGACCGACTACTACCCGATAAACGGCGTCGCGCAGGCGCTCTACCGCATCTATTACACTCAGGACGGCGACAGGCAGATCTGGCACGACGTGGACGGCAAGGTCCGCAAGATCATGGACAGGTGCGTCAGCAAGAAGATCAAGACCTTCCCCAAGACCCGCCACAGAGTCATCGCCTGGTCCTGCGCCCCCCTGTACTACTCCAACTGGTGCACCTGGGCCTACAACTGCTGGGGTCTGAACGTCATCATCAACATGGACTCGCTGATGTTCGACATGGACGTGCGCACCGACACCTACGACCACTGCCTCGACGACATGGCGCAGTACCATATGTGGGCGCCCATGCGCCGCATGGCCGTCGGCGGTATGCAGCACATCTTCGAGCTGTGGGAGTATATGGAGCAGTTCACCTGTGATTTCGTCATGATGTACGACCAGCTCCAGTGCAAGGGCATGCAGGGCGTACACGGCCTGTTCGAGGACGAGTTCCGCGCCAGAAACATCAACGCCATCTGGATGCCGCACGCGCTGCCCGACAGCCGCACCGTCTCCCGCGCGGAGATACGCCGCATCGTAAACGACTACATGACCACCGTCATGCATGAAGAGCCGCTGGATCCGTCCCTGCTTGACTTCGACGATTCCATGGGCTGGTAAAGGGAGGAGAAAACATGAAAAAATGCAAGTGCAAGAGCGGCTGCAAGCTCCGCAGGTTCATAGGCAGGCTCGTCGGCGTCGCCGTCGTTGCAAACGTCGCGCTGTTCGCGGTTTTCTTCTTTGACCTTGACGGCAAGCTGCTGTTCAATGTTGTCGAGCCGTTCCTCAAGAACCACTACGACAATATGGAGCGCAAGGACACCCTGAAGGCTCCGTACGACATCGATAAATTCCCTTCCTACGAGTACTGACCCAAAATACATAATACATAAAAGGATATAAATGGAGGCACACAGAAGATGAAGTATTTCGGCGGCTGCGACGTAGGGTCTACCTTTACGAAAGCAGTAATAATGGACGAGACCGGCAAGATGGTGGCGGACACGACGATCCGCAGCAAGATCAACTCCGAGGCTTCCGCTGTCGCGGCGATGGACGAGGTCGTCTCACAGGTTCCCGAGCTGAAGAGCTCGAAGGATCTGGCGTATCTGATAGGCACAGGCTACGGCCGCAACAAGGTTCCCTTTGCCGATGAGAACATCTCCGAGATAAGCTGCCACGCGATGGGCGTGCACATCACCGACCCGACGGTCAAGGCGATCATCGATATCGGCGGCCAGGACGTCAAGGGCATCAGCATCGACACGGACGGCACGGTCAAGAACTTCGCGATGAACGACAAGTGCTCTGCCGGTACCGGCCGCTTCTTCGAGGCCATGGCCCGCTCCTTCGAGATGGATCTGCCCGCGTTCTCGAAGCTGTCCCTGACGGCGAAGAACGTCATCCCCATAACCGCACAGTGCACCGTTTTTGCCGAGTCCGAGGTCATCACGCTCGTCGGCGAGGGCAAGCCGACCGACGAGATCGCAGCA
>JAYFNM010000050.1:0-10885 GCA_034933465.1 Oscillospiraceae bacterium
TGCTGCCATGAATCTCAAAAAGCTGGCAAATTGGAAGTGGAGGGAACGCATTTTCATTTTAGATTTCCCCCTATTTTACCCCCAATACGTCCAAAACCCGGCTTGTGCTTGATGCACAG
Source organism: Oscillospiraceae bacterium (assembly GCA_034933465.1). GTDB lineage: Bacteria > Bacillota > Clostridia > Oscillospirales > Oscillospiraceae > Limivicinus. Next base: position 120 of record JAYFNM010000050.1, read on the forward strand.
CCGGGTTCTTCGACAGGCTGAAGCCTGCCGCGTTTTGCGGCAGGCTCTTTTTATAAGCCTTCCGCCACTTTAGCGTTCAGCTTTTTGTATATCCGCTCGACGAACCACGGCTCTGTGGAGCGCTCCAGCGCCTCCTCCGGCGTGAACCACATGACCCCGCTGTTCTCGCCCTCGCAGGGGCGCAGCGGCTCCGTGTCGTCCGCCTCGAAGAGATAGCTCAGGTTCATGTGCAGGTGCCCCGGCACATAGTCGCCGCGCTTCTCGTGGCCATCGACGGTGAGTATCTCAAGGGAGAATATCTCCCCGCTCACCGGGCGCGCGCTCTCTATCCCCGTCTCCTCGCGGACCTCGCGCAGCGCGACGCGCAGCAGATCCTCGTCCCCGTCGGCGTGGCCGCCGGCCCAGGTCCAGGCGTTGAAGATGTTGTGGTGCACCATCAGCAGCCTGTCGCGCGCGCTGTTGACCACCCAGGCGGAGGCCGTCATATGGGCGGTGAGATCGCTCCTGAAAAAGGCGCCGGGATTACGCCTTATATAGTCGAGCATCACGGCCTTGTCGCGCTCCTCCTGCCGGTTCACGGGGCGGTAGCGCTCTATGTCCTCGCGTATGCCCATGGCGCTCACTCCGCCACGCTGTACACGTCGCGCCGCAGATGCAGGAAGGTCGGCAGCTGGCGGCGCACCTCGGCTATGCGCGCAAGGTCGATATCGGCGTATATCGTCGTCTCCTCCTCGCCGCAGGACGCGAGCGCCCGTCCGAAGGGGTCGACTATCATGGAGTGCCCCCAGCACTCATAGCTGAAGCCCTCGTACCGCGCGGCGGCGGCCGCCGCGAGGAAGAGCTCGTTGTCCACGGCGCGCGCGCGTATGGACAGCTCCCAGTGCGCAGGGCCCGTCTTGAAATTGAACTGCGCCGGGAGGAAGATTATCTGCGCCCCGCGCTCGGCCATGGCGCGGAAAAGCTCCGGAAAGCGGACGTCGAAGCAGACCGCCGCGCCCATCCTCCCGAAGCGCGTGTCGAACACGGTCACGCTGTCGCCGGGGGAAAAGGTGTCGGACTCCTTAAAGCTCATGCCGGGGATATCGACGTCGAACAGGTGCACCTTCCGGTGCTTCGCTATCTGCCGCCCCGTCTCGTCGAACACGAAGCAGGTATTGTAAAGCCTCCCGCCGGAACGCTCCGGCACCGAGCCGCCGACGAGGATAAGCCCGTTTTCCCGCGCCCAGCCGGACATGGCCTCCACCGCGCCCTCATGCCCGAGAGCCGCGAACTGCCTGAAATACTTCCCCGAATAGGGGCAACTGAACATCTCCGGCAGCACCGCGATATCCGCGCCGTTCCCGGCGGCCTCGCGCAGCATTCGCCCGGCCTTTTCCATCGTCGCGTCCATGTCCAGCTCGGTTTTGAGCTGGCACACCGCGATTTTAAGCTTCGTCTCGCTCATAGTGTCTCAAGATACCCCCTCACATCAAAATCCACTGTTTTTTCGTCCTTTTTCAGATACAGCGGGTGGTGCGGATGCCCCTTGGCGGAGAGCTTCCCCGCGTGCAGCCAATGCCCGCCGTATTCCTCCCCGATATGCGCCATGTCCTCCACGCACCCGGGCAAATACCCGCGTTTTTCTATTATCGTCCCCCACGCGGCCCAGATCGCGGGCGACACGCCGCCCGCGGCCACAGCCGACAGGATATACTCGAACGCGCGCATGTTCTCCCTGTGCAGCCGCGCGTTGAGCTGCGCGTCCATGTCGTCCGGCCGGGTGGCGCGCTGGGCGTAGACGTTGAACATTATCCAGCTGTCATAGCCGTTGCCCTCGGCGATGCGCGAGACGGACTTGAGCGTGTTGTCGAGCGCGTCCGGCGCGGCGGTTGACGGGTTCACGCCGATGCAGATGAGCGGGTCGCGGCCTCTCGTGCCGAGTATGTATCGGTATTCGGTGTAAAAATCGGGCACGTAGAGCCATTTCTCGGCGTCGTAGCCGCCGCTCCTGCCGGAGCGCGCGAGCGCCTCGTCGAAATCCAGCAGCTCGACCGTCTGGCTCGCCCCGGATGGAATATGCATCAAGCCTCCCCCCTCACGCGAGCAGGTATACTATCAGGGGGATGGTCAGCATGGACAGCACCGTGCTGTGCAGTATCCCCTCGGAGGTGAATATCGCGTCCCTGCCGTATTGTATGGTCAGCACCGACACAATGACCGCGCTCGGGCTCGCAGCGATCACCACGGCGGTGGTCAGCAGCACGGGGTCGGACGTGAGCAGGCGGCACACGAAAAACGCGAGCAGCGGCGCGACGATGAGCCGGAAAAAGCTCGCCAGATACATGCGCCAGTCCTTAAAGGCCGCGAGCAGGCTCACCGAGCCGAGCGAGGAGCCGATGACTATCATGGACAGCGGCATCGTCGCGCCGGACATTGTGGAGGCGAGCTGCCTCAGCACCTCCGGCACAGGCGGCTTGAAGATGAATATCAGCATGGCGACCAGCGTCGCGATGAGCGGCACGCTGAAAATATCCCTCAGCCTGATGCCCTTCGTCTCCCCGCCGCTCCTGAGCCGCCACACGCCGTAGGTATACAGCAGGAGGTTATAGGGGATGCAGGAGATGGAGCAGTAAAACACGGCGGTCGCGCCGAAGAGCTGCTCCACGACGGGCAGGGCGATGAACATGTTGTTCGGCACCGCGACAAGCAGCTCGAACAGCGGCGCCCTGCCCGCGCCCAGCGGCAGCAGCCGCGCCGCGGCGGCCGCCGTTATGTAGCACACGAGCAGCGCCGTGGCGAGGATCAGCGTGAGCTTGAGCAGCTCTCCGCCGGACAGGGTCAGCTCCGTCGTCAGCACGGAATTGATTATCGTGGCCGTCATGAACACGTTTATGACCAGCCTGCTCATGCTCCTTGTGAATTCCGGCCCGGCGGACCCGGTCCTTGCGCAGACATAGCCGATCACCATCAGCGCCACGAATATCGCCATTTTTGTTATTAGCCCGGACAGTTCCATATGCCCCTCCCGCGATCAGATATTGAGTATCAGCTTTGCGACGTAGATATATATCAGCAGCGACAGGGCGTCCGTCAGCGTGGAGATGAGCGGGTTTGCCATCACCGCGGGGTCTACGCCTATCTTCTCCGCCATAATGGGCAGCATACTGCCGACGACCTTGGCGAACATGACGATGAACACTATGGACAGGCTCACCGTGGCCGCCACGGCGACGGTGACGTTCGCGTTATGCAGCAGCAGCCCGTCCACGAGCAGCATCTTCCCGAAGTTTATCACCGCGAGCGACAGCCCGCACAGCAGCGACACGCGCCACTCCTTCCACATGACCAGCAGCGCGTCCTTCGGCTCGATATCGCCCAGAGAGAGGCTGCGTATCACGGCGGTGGAGGCCTGCGCGCCGGAGTTTCCGCCGGTGCCCATGAGCATGGGGATAAAGGCCACGAGCCCCGCCTGCACGGCGAGCATACCCTCGAATTTAGTGAGTATCATGCTGGTGAAGGTCGCGGAGAGCATCAGGAACATCAGCCAGGGTATGCGGTTTTTCCACATGTCCATGATCCCGGTGCGGGAATAGGGCTTGTCGGAGGGCGTCATACCGGCCATTATCTCGAAGTCCTCGGTGGTCTCCTGCTCCATGACGTCTATGACGTCGTCAACGGTGACTATGCCGACGAGCCTGCCTTCCCTGTCCACCACGGGCAGCGCCATCAGGTCGTAGTCGGAGAACTTCTCGGACACGCTCTCCTGATCCTCCGTTGTGGAGGCGAAGATCACGTTGCGGTCCATCAGATCCTCGATTATGTCGTCGTCGTCCGCGAGCAGCAGATCCTTCACCGTGACTATGCCCTCGAGCTCGCGGTCGGCGGAGATGACGAAGCAGACGTAGATCGTCTCCCTGTCCTCGCCGATGCGGCGGATGCGGGCAAAGGATTCCTTCACGCTCATATATTTTTTCAGATCCACGAATTCCGCGGTCATTATGCTGCCGGCGGAGTTGTCCGGATAGCGGAGATACTGGTTGATGAGGTTTCGCGTCCCGGGCGTCGCGGCGCGCATGACGCGCTTTACCACGTTCGCCGGAAGCTCCTCCATCATGTCCACGGCGTCGTCCACATAGAGCTCCTCGAGTATCCCGGACAGCTCCGAGTCGGTGATGGAGTTTATGATCTGCTCCTGCTCGGGCGCGTCGAAGTTGGCGAAAACGTCCGCCGCCGTGGCCTTGGAGAGCAGTCTGAAGACCATGGGCAGGCGCTTGTCCTTTATCCGGGACAGGAACTCCGCCACGTCGAATTCGTTCAGCTCCTCCATGCGCCGCTGGAGCTTTTTCATGTCCCGGCTGTCCAGCAGCTCTGTCAGCTCGTCGGTCCTCTGGTCGTGGATGGCGTCGAAATCCATGGTCTCCCGCTTTTCGTCCTCTTCCAAAAACCTCACCTCCCGTTCGATATATGACAAAATATTTTATCATGCCGCAAAGATTATTACAAGAAAAATCGCCTTGCCCCCCTGCGGCCGCGAATAAGATTATAGCCAAAATATTAATTTTGCCCGCGCGGTGTATTTTTGTCGAAAATAGACATAGACTAATTTAAATTTTCTGATAATATGTAGGTGTTTCCAAATACTATGAACCGGAGGACTGTATATGCCGAACATGAACCGCACTCCCGCCACGGATGCTCAGCTTAAAACCATGGATATGTACTGGCGCGCGGCGAACTATCTCACCGCCTGCGAGCTGTATCTGCTGGACAATCCGCTTCTGGAAGCGCCCCTCACCGCGGGGCAGATAAAGAAAAAAATCGTGGGTCACTGGGGCACCTGCCCCGGGCAGAACTTTGTCTACACACATCTCGACCGCGTTATAAAGGAATTCGACCTCGACATGATATATATCTCCGGCCCCGGCCACGGCGGCAACGCCATGGTCGCGCAGGACTGGCTGGACGGCAGCTATCAGGAGGTCTACCCCGACATCAGCCGCGACAGAGAGGGTATGCAGCGGCTGTTCAAGCAGTTCTCCTTCCCCGGCGGCATCCCCTCCCACGTCGCGCCCGAGACCCCCGGCTCCATCAACGAGGGCGGCGAGCTGGGCTACAGTCTCGCCCACGCCTTCGGCGCCGTGACCGATAACCCCGGGCTCATCGCCGCCTGCGTCGTGGGCGACGGCGAGGCCGAGACAGGCCCGCTCGCCACGAGCTGGCAGCTCAACAAGTTCCTCTCCCCCGCGACCGACGGCGCGGTGCTGCCGATACTGCACCTCAACGGCTACAAGATCGCCAACCCCACCGTGCTCTCCCGCATCTCCCATGAGGAGCTGGACAGCTTCCTGCGCGGCTGCGGCTGGACGCCGTACTTCGTCGAGGGCGACGAGCCCGCGAAGATGCACCGCGCCATGGCCGACACGCTCGACGAGTGCGTCGAGGCCATCCTCCGCTATCAGCAGACCGCGCGCAGCGGCGGCAGCAACGAGCGCCCGCGCTGGCCGATGATAGTCCTGCGCACGCCCAAGGGCTGGACGGGCCCCGCGTATGTGGACGGCGCAAAGGTCGAGGGCTACTGGCGCGCGCACCAGGTCCCCATACAGCCGGACAGCGAGGCGCATATAAAGCAGCTCGAGCAGTGGCTCAAGAGCTACCGCCCCGAGGAGCTGTTCGATAAAAACGGCGTGCCCGTGCCGGAGCTGCTCTCCTTCCCGCCCGCCGGGAAACAGCGCATGGGCGCAAACCCGCACGCGAACGGCGGCGAGCTCTTAAAGCCCCTGCGTATGCCCGATTTCCGCGATTACGCGGTGGACGTGCCGGCGCCCGGCGCCGTCGAGGCGCAGGACATGTCCGAGCTCGGCAGCTTTGTGCGCGATATATACAGGCTCAACGAGGCCGAGCGCAACTTCCGCTCCTTCGGCCCTGACGAGACGGCCTCCAACCGCCTCAACGACGTCTTCGAGGAGACCGGCCGCGCCTGGAACGGCGAGCTGCTGCCCGAGGACGACCACCTCTCCTCCGAGGGGCGCGTGATGGACTCCATGCTCTCCGAGCACGTGTGTCAGGGTATGCTGGAGGGCTATCTGCTCACCGGGCGGCACGGCTTTTTCAACAGCTACGAGGCCTTCATACGCATCGTGGACTCCATGTTCTCGCAGCACGCCAAATGGCTCAAGGTCTGCAACCAGCTCCCCTGGCGCGCGAAGATAGCCTCTCTCAACTATGTGCTCGCCTCCAACGTCTGGCAGCAGGACCACAACGGCTTTACGCATCAGGACCCCGGCTTTCTCGACCATGTGGCCAACAAGAAGGCGGACGTCGTGCGCCTCTATCTGCCCCCGGACGCGAACTGCCTCCTGAGCTGCTTCGACCACTGCATCCGCAGCCGCAACTATGTCAACGTCATCGTCGCCTCCAAGCACCCCCGCCCCCAGTGGCTGACCATGGAGCAGGCCGTGAAGCACTGCACGCAGGGCATCGGCATCTGGCAGTGGGCCTCCACCGACCGTGGGCAGGAGCCGGACATCGTGATGGCCTGCTGCGGCGACACGCCCACGCTCGAGACGCTGGCCGCCGTGACCATCCTGCGCGAGAGCTTCCCTGAGCTGAAGATAAGGGTCGTGAACGTCGTAGACCTCATGCGCCTGCAGTCCGACGAGCAGCATCCCCACGGCCTGTCGCAGGCGGAGTACGACTCCATCTTTACCCCCGACAAGCCCATCATCTTCGCCTTCCACGGCTACCCCAGCCTCATCCACGAGCTGACCTACAAGCGGCACAACAAGAACATCCACGTGCGCGGCTATATCGAGGAGGGCACCATCACCACGCCCTTCGACATGCGCGTTTTGAACCGGCTCGACCGCTTTAATCTCGTGCAGTCCGCCGTGTATAATCTGCCCCAGCTCGGCAACCGCGGCGCCTATCTCCTCCAGCAGATGAAGGACAAGCTCGTCGAGCACCGGCAGTATATCTCCAGATACGGCGTCGATATGCCCGAGGTCGCCGACTGGAAGTGGAGCGGCTGATACCGGCAAGGGCCTGAATCCGCCTCCGAAACCTTAAGAATGCTGAAACGGCTGCGGCTTCCCTTGAAATCGAGGCGCTACGGTGGTATTTTTGTCATATAACACAAAGCTGGAGGAAAAAAATGAAAAGAACACTAATTGCGCTCGCCGCCCTGCTCGCCCTGCTGCTGTCCGCCTGCGGCGCGGCGGCCTCGCAGGCCGAGGTCAGCTCCGCCGAAGCGGAGCCCGCCGATTACGAGGCGGCCTATGCCGAGATCCTGAACCTCTATCGCGACTTCTATTCGAACGACGGCGCGCAGAGGCAGGGCGAATATATCGAGGGCGTCGGCTACACGCTCGACGGCTGTAGTATGCTCGGGCAGTATGTCGGCTCCATGGGCTACGCGCTCGCGGATGTGGACGGCAACGGCGTGAAGGAGCTCATTATCGCCGCCGACGACGGCACGCTTGACTATCCCAACGTCGTCTTCGACATGTTCACTCTCGTGGACGGTCAGCCCCAGCGCGTCCTGATAAGCTGGGAGCGCAGCCTCAACTGGCTGACCAGCGACGGGAAGATCATCAATCAGGCCTCCGGCGACGCGTTCTGCTCCTACAGTTATCTTGAGTCCCTGAGCGGCGCGGCGCTCACCGTGGAGGACGGCGTGCTCAGCGGCCCGCCCGCCTCGTCCGACAGCGCCGAGTGCGCTTGGTACCGCACGGGCGACTCGGACGGCGATTTCGGCAACGACACGGCCATCTCCGCCGACGAGGCGAGCGGAGTCATCAGCGGCTGGTTCAACCTGGTGTATCTGCCGGAGCTCAGCCCCCTCGTCTCCGCGACCGTCTGAGCGCCGGCAATCTCCCCGGCCGACGCCGCCCGCGTCCCGCGCATCGATTTTTAAATTTCCGCCTTCGGGCGGAAATTTTTTTTGCCGGCTGGCCGCGCTCCGTATTTCCTCTCATTTCTCCCGGCGATATCTCAGGAAAATACAGCGGCATACGACGCGCTTCTTGGAATTACATAACTATAATAAAATCATCTTATGTAAACTCAGGAGGGCAAACAGCATGACTTTGGGAGGACAGGGAAGGCTGGCGGCGCTGAAGGCGGCGGCGACGGCTGGGAAGCTGGACGGGCGGTTTCTTATCGCGGGGCGCTGCGGGGTATACATGGCTTTGGGCTTTGTGATGTCCTGCTCGCGCATCCTCGAAAACGGGGCGCCCTTCGGGATGGCGATGGTGGCCTGCTCCGGGCCGGGGCTCGCGGGGGTGTTCGCGCTGGCGGGCTCCTCGCTGGGCTATCTCATGAGCGGCGGGATTGAGTGGGGCATACGCTATATTGCGGCAGCGGTGCTGGTGTACACGATCTCCTTCGTGTTTCACGAGCTGGGCGTGTACAGGCGTCCGTTCTTCATGCCGGCCGCGTCGGGCTTTGTGATGGCGCTCACGGGCTTTCTGGGGAGCTTTTCCGCCTCGGCCGGTACAGTGCCCCTCGCGGCGGAACTCTTTCTGGAGACGACGCTCGCCTTCGGAGGGACGTATTTCTTCCGCGAGGCGCTCACAAATCAGCTCCGCACAACGGAGACCGCCGAGCTCAGGCACAGCGTCTCCTCCATGATAATGGCCGCCTGCGCCCTGATGGCCTTCTCGCGCATCGTCGTCTTCGACACCGTGTCCATAGGCCGCTTCATCGCCCTTGTGCTGGTGATGACCTCCGCCATGAAGGGCGGGATGCTGACCGGAGCCGCGGTCGGAACGGTGCTGGGTCTCGCCATGGACGTGACTCATGTCGGCGTCCCGTTCTACACCATGGCCTACGCCTTCTCCGGGCTTTTGTCCGGCGTGTTCGGCAAGCACGGGCGCGTCATCTTCGTGCTGTCGTTCATCCTCTCCGGCGCGCTCGCGGTCGTCTGCGCCTGGAACAGCGAGATATACATCAGCGCCCTGTTCGAGACCTTCTGCGCCTCCGTCGTGTTCATGCTGCTGCCCGCCTCTTTTCTGACGCGCATCGGGCTCATGCTCCAGTATATGGAGCGCGGCAGCGGCGAATCCGGCCTGCGCCGCTTTGTGGCGCGGCGGGTAAAAAATCTCGGCGAGGCCTACGGGGAGCTGTTTGAAATCGTGCGCCGGAACATTGCCGAGCCGTATAACGACGAGAACATCGCCCGCGTCTTCGACCGCGCGGCGGACGAGGTCTGCGTCAAATGCCGCAGCAAAAACCAGTGCTGGAACGCGGAGTATGTGGACACGCTCGCCGCGATGAACGACGCCACCCGCGCCATGACCGAAAACGGCACTCTGGCCGTGACCGATCTGCCGGGATACTTCCGCGAAAAGTGCATCGGTCTGCCCGCCTTCGTCGCCGCGGTCAACGGCGAGCTGAGGGGACTGTCCTACCGCCGTCAGCTCCGCACGCGCCTGAGCGAGAACCGCAGCGTGGCCTGGGAGCAGTACAGCGACATCGCGCAGGTGCTCGGCCGCGTCGCGGACGAGCTCGGCAGCATCAACGGCTCCGATCCGCTCGCGGAGCGCCGCCTGATGCGCTATCTGCGCTCGCTCGATATCGACGCGGAGGCGGCGGTCTACCGCGACGGCGGCGGGCGGATGCGCGTCGTGATAGAGAGCGGCAGGCTCGCTCCGCTCACCGGGGATGCGGATTATCTCGAAAAGCTCTCCGCCGTTGTGGGCGTGCGCCTCTGCCAGAGCGCCGGGCTTGCCGAGGGCAGCTCCCGTCTCACGCTGCTTGAGGCGGAGCCGCTCGCCGTCTCGGTCGGCATAGCGGCGCTGAAAAAACGCGGCGAGAAGGTCAGCGGCGACAAGGGCAGCTATTTCAAGGCCGACTCCGGCGTGCTCTGCGTCATCCTCTCCGACGGCATGGGCTGCGGGGACGAGGCGGCGCGCGACAGCGACCAGGTGGTGTCCATCCTCGAGAAGTTTCTCCGCTCCGGCGCAGATCCCGCCGTCGCGATGAAGATACTCAACTCCGTCATGCTCCTGCGCGCGGGCGACAGCTGGGGCTTTGCGACCGTCGATCTGATGTGCGTCGATCTCTTCACCGGCGAGACCTGCTTCTATAAATACGGCGCCGCGCCCTCCTATGTAAAAAACGGCAAGAGCATCCGCCGCGTCAGGGGCGAGACGCTCGCCGCCGGGCTGTCCGCTGGCGACGGCATTGCGCCGGACACCGTCAGGCTGCGCCTGCGCCCGGGCTCCACCGCCGTCATCGCCTCCGACGGGGTCATTGCGGACACCGACGACGAGTGGCTCAAGACGCTGCTAAACAAGGGCTTCGGCGACATGAAGGGTCTTGCGCGCTCGGTGCTCAAGGAGGCGGAGGAGCTCTATGGCGTGTCGGACGACATGACCGTGGTGACGGTCAGAGTGGAGGAGCGGGCATGATGCAGCGGCTGCGGGAGCGGCTTTTGAGCTTTTCCGCCGCCGTCTCCGGTCTTATTTCCCGCCCCGGACGCCAGTACCGCCCCGTCAAGGGCTGTATGCGCGGCGTCATCGTTGTAAAGCCGCCGAATCCCATATTCAGGGAGGCTGTTTTTGTTCTGCGCGACGACTACTTTCTTGAGCCGGGTCTGAGCAGAGAAGAGCTGCTGCAACAGGCGAAGGACGCCGCCGGCGAATATTGGTTCTATAATAAATGTTGGGGTAGGCATCCGACGAGGATGAGCTACACCCAACATTTTTAAAAATTAAGAAAAAAAGGTAGAGCATAGAAGAAAAACCCTTTAAGATAAAAGCGACCAAACCCAATCAGAAAGGAATCAA